>JBGTDO010000066.1:0-23383 GCA_041748235.1 Akkermansiaceae bacterium
CCGCCACATTACGCTTCCGCACCAAAGAGGGAGCGATGATCGATGTCGTTGGAAGTCTGTTCGAGCTTCCACTGGCGGTCGATGTTTAGCCGGACGGTGGCGAGGTGCTTGTGGTGCCACTGGTCGGGCCCGATCATGGACAGAAGTTTCCTGCCGCGCACTTCGTACAGGTGGTAAGTCTGGCCTATGATTGGCTCGAAATTGATGTCAGCTTCGTAGATGAGCTTGTTCCAATTGAAATGATCAATAGCGGCGAGGTAGCTCTCCCGAATCTCCGTAAGCTTTTGCTGGAGCTCCCGTTCAACCTCCGAGATGCCGCGGGACTTAAAAGAGCTCAGGTCTGTAGGGATGATTCGCGGGCTCAAGGTCGAGACCGGATAGGGCATGAAAGCCGGGGAGGTTTTTTCCGACATCGCGTTTAGGTTGGCTGACCTTCGGCGTGGGGGGAAGAGCGTGCAACAAAAAACCGGCCACCCTCCAGAGGATGGCCGGTTGGCTAGACTGCGATAGCTGATTAGTCGAGCGGTTCGACGATCTTCGGGGTGATATCGCTTCCCCAGATGGTGTCGGCTCCCGTTTCAGTTAGCTCCTTACCGCCTCCAAGTAGTGCTTCCCCTTTGTTGTTCATATTGAGGGATGCAACGCTGTTGTCGATACGTAGAACCACGGCCTTCTTATCGAAAGGATCGGGATTGAATGTACCGTCGGCTTTCAGTGGAGTGACCGCGATCACACGAGATGGATTTCCTGCTGTGCTGAGGCCGTTCTGGCCATCCATCAAATAACCGAAGCCTACTTCACGTGCTGCAAGGGCATCATTGCCATTGATGACACCATCGGGCTTTTTGGTGAGGCCGGTTTTGGCGTAAAACATTTGTTCAGACTGAGTGATGCCGGCGGTAACGAGCTGGCGGAAATAACCGTTGGCACTCGCAGTGTCAGGCTTGACATTGCTATCGGGATTGTTCTCGGTAACATCTGTCTGGGTCTGGCCGTCTGGAAAAGAGCCGTATTCCGTTTCGAACTCAAACATCGCGAGACCAATCTGGCGGGCGTTGCTTGTTGCTTCGGTTTGGTCGGCTTTTTTCCGCTGGCGAATCACCATCGGGGCTGTGAGTCCGGCTAGGGAGGCGATGATGACGATCACGACGAGGAGCTCCACGAGGGTGAAGCCGCGCCGCTGTCTTATTGGATTTATTTTCATGTTTTTATTCGTTATTGGTTTTTGTTTATGGTGGGCAATTGCCCGATTTGTATACCTGAGAACGTACACGTTCCTAGGGTTTCGTAAGGGTAGAAGCCGGAGATGCGGATGCAAGCTGGAAGTTCACCGCGTGAGCGAATCTCAGATGGAGGGCGCTTGGCCCGATCTCTGCATTAGCGACCTAAGGGTGGCAGCCTCGCGGTCCGTCACCGGATACGGACCAGAGAATTCCACCTCTCTTGATCCGCCGGTGCCGCTCCTGCAGGCGAAGGCCTTGCGGGACTTTAGGTAGTAGAGGATGAGGTAGTGGTTCTCAGCCTTGTTGGTCTCTGCTAGAAAATCAGGAGGTCCTTGCTGCGCTAGAAAAACCTGTAGGTCGGGATAGATTCGGGACAGGGCGGAAAGGCGTTTGTAACCGAACGTGACGGGTTGCTCGCGGACCAGCATGATGTGATCATTGGCTGCGGACGAGGTGCGGCGCACATACATCGACTGGCCGTCATGGGAGCAGGAACCCACTAGGAGCGAGGTCAGGCAGACAGAGGCCAACAAGCGTGGACGGAAATTTCCCATTTAAGCTCCGAGTATATCAGAGATCTCACCGATTTCGATCTTTTTGGATGATGGATGCGATTTTCCGGGTGTTGGGGCGGTTGCCTTCGGAATCGATGAAGATGGCTGTTTCCAGAGGGATCAGGTACTCTACGGCTGAGTTGATGCCAATGAGGTTGCCGAAACCGTCGACAACGGGTCCGCCACTGTCGCCGGGCTGGAGGGGAATATCAATTTTGAAGGCTCGGTTCCCAGTGAAGGTGCCTTCAGGAGTGAGAGGGGAGCGTAATCTGCCGGGAGGAGAGCGGAAACCCGTTGCCATTCCCCCGTGAATCACTCCGTGGCCGGGGGCGAGACCTCGCTCGGGTGGTGTCCAGTTGAAGAAGTAGCGGGTTTTGACCGGAATGTGGAGGATCGCAAGATCGTCTGCTTGGGAGCGCCACACGATGCGTGCCTTGCGCGTGATGACGTCGCCGCCGTTGCCGTAGATGATAAAGACGTTTTTCCCCCGCGCCTGGGCGAGGACGTGGTCTGCGGTGAGAAAATATCCGTCTTCCGTGATTGGAGCAGCAGAGCCGCCGTCGGCATCGCTGGGGGCTTTGGAGATGGAGAAGCGTTGGTTAACCCAGGAGCCGAGTTCAGATCGCCGGGTCACCACCACGGCGGAAAGGCGCTCCCGCACGATCTGCTTGGCTGTTTCTCCTGGGATGACGGGCGGTCCGGCAGCTCCCCCGGACGGCAGGTCGAGAGGCGCACAGGCGAAGGAGATGAGCCCGAAGACCAGGGTGCCCAGATGCAAGAGTATTCGGTCCATTGGCCCGGATACAACCACAGCAATGGGTCTGCGTCACATCCGATTTTAGAAATCAGATAAAATTCGGTTGAAGGCGCGGCGGAAAGGGGCTGCGAGAGGGAGCGCATCCACATGCTCTAATGGCACCCATTCATCCCCTGGTAGAACCTCGGTGAAATCCAGCATGGAGCCAAGGTGGACAATCAGCCGGACCTTGTAGCGGGTGATCGGGTAATAATCTTCAAAAATGACGGCTGCTCCGGCGAGTTCCTCGGGCAAGCGTAGTGGTAGCTTCCAGAGGCCGTTGCGGCGTTTTCCGGATTCCTTGTGCAGCAGCAGACGGCCCTGGGTATCCCGCAGCCAGAGCGCGTGCTCCGTCAGCTCGGTAATTTTCACCCGCGGCTTTTTCATGGGGAGAAGTCCGGGCGAGCGGGTCTCGCAAAATCGGGAGACGGGACAAGCTTCGCAGCGGGGAGTGCCCGGACGGCAGATAGTCTGGCCGAGTTCCATCATTGCGTGGTGGTGGCGGGCGGGCTTCCGCGGATCGCAAAGGCTGGCGGCCCATTCTTGATGAAGCTTGCGGCCGGGGGTGGAGTCGATGGGCGTGGAATCATCCGTCAGGCGGGAGAGGACACGGGATACGTTGCCATCAACGAGCGCGGAGGGTCGTCCGAAGGCAAAAGCAGTCAGGGCGGCGGCGGTGTAGGGGCCGATGCCGGGGAGACCAAGCAGTGAGCCTTCATCGTCGGGCATCTTCCCTTTATGGAGATGTAACACAGCCCTTGCGGTCTCGCGTAGCATACGGGCTCTGCGGTAGTAACCGAGGCCTTCCCATGCCTTCAACAGAGTCTCGTCGTCGGCGGCCGCCAAAGTGGGGATGTCGGGAAAGCTACTGAGGAAACGCGTGTAGTAATTTCTCCCAAGAACTGTCGCGATCTGCGTCTGTTGCAGCATCACCTCGGAAACGAGAATGGCATAGGGATCGCGGGTGCGGCGCCAGGGAAAATCTTTTCCTTCGCGTGAAAACCAAGAGCCGAGGGCGTCGCGGAAGTCCTCTTTCGCTATCAGAGGCGAAATTTTGAAGGGCGGCTTGAGAAGCGTCATCAACGTTTTTTCCGCAGACGCCTTCCGGTGAGCCGGGTGGCGATCAGATTCGGGCAGCGGCCGGCGACGCGGAGCTGCTCGCAACTGGCTTCGATTTTGATCGATTGGCGGACGGTTCTGAAACCGAGCTGGCGGGTCACGGAATCGGTCTGCGAGTCGACCCGTTCGTCCTCGAACTCGACTACCCTGCCGCAATCGATGCAGACGAGATGATTGTGCGAGGGCTTGTCAAAGAAGTTTGGATCGTAGGTGACCTGGCTTTCGCCGAGATCAATCTGGCGGAGGAGATCGGCTTCCACCAGCAGTCCGAGGGTGCGGTAGACGGTGGCGCGGGAGGTTTCGGAATCCATCTTCCGCACTCGGTCGAACAGCTCCTCGGCGGTGAAATGCTCATCGCGGGAAAACACCACCTCGACGATCTGCTCCCTCTGCACGGTGCGCCTGAGGCCTTTCCGGCGGATAAAATCATCCAGCTTCTCCTTGATGCCCGGTTCCATGTGCTGCGGAGGCTAGCGAGCGGGGATAAAAATGTAAACAGGGGAGAGTGCACGTCCGCAGGGTAATCTAACATTGCGCCACGGGGGTTCCGGCTCCAAAGTTTCCGCCGTGCGGACTCGCCGCAGTTTTCCATTTGATTCTTATGAATAAGCCGACCGGCGAACCGTCCAACTCAGTGCCAGGTCCAGCGGGGTCCACTGATAAGGATTCGTCGACGAATGATTCCGAAGAGGATTTCCGTTTGGTCATCCTGGCACAGAAAGGTGACCTGCGCGCCTACGACGAACTGGTCATCCGTCACAGAGGAAAAATTTACGCCATGATACGGAACATGATCAAGAACGATGCCGACGCCTGGGATCTGTCCCAGGACGTCTTCATCAAGGCTTGGCAGGCGCTCCCTCGCTTCGAGGCGCGGGCACGCTTCTCGACGTGGCTGTACCGGATTTCTCACAACGTCGTCTACGACTGGGTCCGGAGGCGCAAGATCGAAAGCGCCGGCGAGTTAAACGACGAGGTGTTCGACCGGGATCGAATCGATGCCTCAGCGCGGACCGCGCCCTCGGTCGCCGATTCACCGGATGACGCGCTTTCGCACAGCGAGCTTCGCATTAAAATCAGCGAAGCGCTAGACAAGCTGAGCCCCGAGCACCGTGAGGCCGTCGTTCTCAAAGACGTGCAGGGCCTTTCTTACAAAGAAATTGCCGAAGTGATGGATTGCACGCTGGGCACCGTGATGAGCCGACTTTTTTACGCCCGCCAGAAACTCCAAACTCTCCTTAAAGATGAATACGAATCCCGATGAAACCAAGCTGGCCTTGTGGCTTGATGATGAACTCACCGGCAAGGAACTTGCCGAGATGGACACCTGGGCGGCAGGCCTGCCCGAGCAGCTGGCGGCCAGGGAGGAGCTTCGCAGGTTCCGTCGGATGATGGCTGAAAACATTCCCGGGGCTGAAGAGCCACCTTACCCGGACTTTTTTCAAAGCCGCGTCCATCAGGGTATACGCGAAATCCAGACTCGCGATGCGGCGGTAGTTGGCGGCTCCGCTAAAAAGATTTCCTTCTGGAAAGGCTGGTTGATGCCTGCCGCAGCGTGCGCCGGGATGATCCTGGCATTTGGAATCGGCACTCAGACCCGGGAAGGGACGCTAAGTGCGGACGCCACATCCTCAGTGCCAACGGTTTATACGCCGGAAGAAGGCGTAAACGCGGAGTGGTTCTCCAGCACCCAGGCCCATGCCAGCGTGATCGTCCTGCAAGGCGTTTCCGCGATTCCGGATTCCACCGATTTTTCGGAGACCGTTTACGTTCCCATCGAGCGGGAAGCGGATCGGACCGCCGGTCAGCAGATCCGCAAAAAAACGAGCGTCGAGCAATGAAAAGTTTCCTCTCCATCCTTGTTCTCTTCGCGGCGTTCCTGGCCCTGCCAGCAGCTGCCCAGCAGGATCCAGGGAGAGCCGGGGTGGGCAAGGTGACCGTCATCGTTTATTTCGCCACGAATGGAGATCCGGAGGTGGCAGGCTCGCGCGCCGCAGAGGTGGGCCAGCGGACAAGGAGTCGGCTTCAAACGGTGAACCACCTGAAGTTCGCCCACTACCGGGTGCTTGGAGCGGACACTCAGCCGATCTTCCGCACGTATGAAAATTGGGCGCAGCCGCTGAAGCCCTCTGATGAAATCTTGGTTCGCTTCGAAACCCGGAGCCAGCCGACGGCCCAGACGGTTTCTCTGGATCTGGAGTTGTGGCTGAGCCGCAAGAAGACGCTCAAAACCGATGCGCGGCTCCAACAGGGTAAGCCACTGTTCGTGCTGGGGCCGGAGTGGCGAGGCGGACGTCTCATCATCGCCGTCGAGCTTGCACAGGAGTAGTTTCCGAGCCCATATTCCGCCATGAAGATTTTCTCGCTCGTCTGGCTCTTGTTAGGAAGTCTGGTTGCCGGTGCCGCCGTAGAATTTGAGAACAAGCTCCAGGAGATCCATGCGGATCTGGACGCCAAGACGGTGACCAGTGATTTCAAGTTTACCAACACCGGTTCCGAAACCATCAGGATTCGCGAAGCAGACGCGGGCTGCTCCTGCATCGCCGTCCAGATCGCGGGCGGAAAACTGCTATACGAACCAGGCGAGACCGGGACGATGCGCGCGACCTTTGAGGTTGGCAGCTTCCAAGGAGCGGTGGACAAGCCGATCCACGTTTGGCTCGACAGTGATCCCGCTGAGAAGCCTTCTAGCACCGTGGTTCTGCGGGTGCATATTCCTGTGATCATCTCCATGGAGCCAAAAACCCTAAAATGGGCGGTGGGTGCGGAGGCGGCGCCCAAGCTCATCGATGTAAAGATGAACTATCAGAAGCCCGTCGCCGTGACCTCGGTTGCCACCGGTAGCGATGCGTTCGGCACTAGGTTGATCACGGTTGAGGAAGGGAAGCATGACCAGATCGAGGTCACACCCGCGTCAACCGCAGCACCTTCGCTCACCGTTGTCCGGATTGAGACGGACGTAGATGTGGCGAAGCACCGGGTGCAGCAGGGCTTTGCCGTGATCCAGGCATCATTGCCTAAGCCATGAACCCCTTTGCACAGCTGTCCGTAATCGGGAGTCTTTCGGTCGCTGCCGCTGCCGGAACTTGGATGGTGCAAGGCCCTCCTATAACGTCAGTCGTAACATGTGATCCGGCCACGATCGGGCCGGATGAAATTTGTCTCTCGCAGGTCAGCGGAAAGGTCTTGTGGATCGACGCACGCGCGCGCGCGGAGTGGGAGGAAAAACGTGTGGAAGGCTCGGCATTGTGGAATCTCAACTCCGGGGAGGATCAACAGGCGATGGAGCTTGAAATTGCGACTAGGATGCTGGAGGCCGAGCTTGTTGTCGTGTACTGCGGCAGCAAAGCCTGTGACACCAGCCGTCACGTTGCGGATCGCGCGCGGAAGCTCGGCCTCGGGCCGGACGTAAAGGTGTTGCACGGCGGCTGGGACGCCCTCAAGGGCTCCAGTCGAGTGAAGTGATACGAATAAGCGCAGTCAACGCAGGTTTTGCTTTCCTTAGGCCTTTACCAGAAGTCGATCCTTCAGAGGTCTTGCTCATAAAAAAGGCGACGGATCACGAGGATCCGCCGCCGTCGATTCGCAAGCAGCAAAACTATGCGGTCGAAATCAGAACGTCGCTTCCACGCCGGCAAAAACCATCCGCGGAGCGTTCGCACGTGGTCCTTCGGGGATGCGGCTGGAGATCTCTTGCTCGTCGAAGACGTTATGAACTCCAGCGAGAAGCTTGATGTTCTCGTTGACGTTGTAATGCACACCCAGATTTACCAGGAAGAGCGATGGAATTTCTCCATCCCTTGTCGTCGGAGCTTGTCCGGCGGGGCGAGGATCACCGTTGAAGCCTGTGCCCCATGTCTCACCTACGTAGATGAAGTCCACGTTGGCTCCCCATTTCTCGTGACTGAAGCCGATTCCCGCAGCCAGTTTCCATTCGGGAACATACGGGATTTCATTTCCAGCCCGGCCGCCTGCGTAAATGGCGTCTCCGCCACCGCCGATCAGGCTGTTGCCTCCGGTGAATTCTGCCTGCGTCCATGTCGCGCTGACGTAAACTGGCACTCCGAAGCCCCAGTCGCGATCAAGCCCGGCGTCGTATTGCGCAAGGGCCTCCACGCCATAAACTTCGGCCTCTCCAGCGTTTTGGTTGGTGTTGGTGAAGCCGAAGCCTGCGTCGGTTGAAATCAACTGGCTGAAGTCGGTGAAAAAGCCGACGACTTCAGCGTTGAAACTTTCCGTCCGATGCCGGAAGCCAAGCTCATAGCCAAGGCTTTCTTCATTTTCCGTCCCCTGGGTCAGGTAAGCCTGTGGACTGGGTGCGGCAACGCCACGATAGACTCCGCCGAAAATGCTGTTGCACTGGTTGAGCTCGTAGCTGGCCCCGATCCCGGCGGCAAACAAGCTTTCGTCGCCTGAGAGGCTGGTGCCAGCAGCATTCGTATAGTCGATGTCCAGCCATTCGTAGCGGACACCTGGGCGCAAGGTGAGGGCTCCGGTCGTGATCTCGTCTTCGAGATACACTGCCGTCGCGAACGCTTCGTTGATCCCGTTCGGTTGCATGCCGGTGGCGGAAGCGAAACCAAACCCGCCCAGGCCGTTGCCCTCGTAGATTGTGCGTTCTCTGAACGCGTCAACCCGGTCGTAGTGCGCACGCAGTCCTGCGGCCAGATCGTGCTCAAGCTGCCCGGTGGCGAAACGGAAGTTCGCTTGGTTCTGCCAGCCATAGGACTCGTGCTCACGAAGATTCGCGGTCGAGCGGATGTTCCCCGGCGCACTGCCTTTCAGAACGGCAACGCGTGCGGGATTGAGCAGCGCCTGATGGAGGGATGTGCCAGCGACTTGGTCAAGCTTGTCCCAATTGCGCTCAAACTGGTTGTAATACAGAGCCGATTCAAAGCGCAGCGCGTCCGAGGGCTCCGCGATCCACTTGATGTAGCTGCGCCAGTGTTCCGATTCGATCCGGTCAAACTGGGTCGCAGCGTAGCGGCGGTCTGGATTCGCAGCGAGATCGGCTTCGGTGACGCCTGTATACGTTTCGTTCGCGTCAAAGCTTGTGTAACCCACCTTGGCCTCGATCCGCTGTTTGAGCGCGGTGTTCGGTTCCCAGAAGAACTTGAGCATCGGCTCGAACAGGTCAAAGCCGCTGTCGCGGTTGCTGAAATCAATGTCCCGGAAGCCGTCCGAGGTCTGGGCATGCAGCTCCAAGAGGTAGCCGACCCGGCCTGCCTGCGTGTCCATGGAATCGCCATACCAGGTATGGTTGAAAAACGTGTTGTGGCTTCCGTAAGTGCTGCGCGAGTAAAACTTCGAGTCATCGGGCACCGAGGTGGAGAGGAAATTGATCACCCCGCCGGTGGTGTGGGGGCCGTATCTGACCTGGCTGGAACCTTTGAGAATTTCCACCCCTTCCATCCGGGCAACCCGGGGGAAATAATACGCAGACGGTGCCGAATAGGGCGAAGGAGCGGTCAGGATGCCGTCCTCCATAACCGTGACCTTTTCACTGCGGGTGCCGTCCGCACCTCGAAGCGAGATGTTCGGAAAATTGCCGAAGCCATCCTCATCGCGAACGTACACTCCCGGCACCTTGGCTAACACGCTGTTGATGTTGGTGAAATTGCTTTGGCGAATTTCTTCCGCACTGACGTAGGCAGCGGAGCCCGGGAGCCGGAAGATTTGCTCTTCACCTCCCACGACTGTCAGGGGTTCCAGGGTCTGGAGAGCGTCCTGCCCGTGGGCCGTTCCGGCGAGACAGATGATCCCTAGCGTTGCTGCCGCGCAACTTTCTTTTTTTCTCGTTCTTGTTCTTTTCATGGCTTTGATAGTGTCTATTGAGACGCAGTATCAACACTGCGGAGGGAAGGGACCAGAATCGGCCACGCCGGTCAACAGAAAAATCTGTTGCCGGGGCGGGCTGGGGATGTGTCGCTCCTCAAATTGTTTTCCGGGCCACATCCCTCTGCTGCAGGTCTCCAGCTGGCGGTGTTCTCTAGCAATAGTGATAGTGCTGGAACGGCTGATTGCACTATTCATCACTTCTATGGCATGGAAAAAGTGCTATTACCATGAAATTTGTGCAGACAAGCTACGAGGTCTCTGCTTTAACCATCCGCACACGAAGTGGAGTAATCCCCCGACTTTACCATCGACCATGGCCACCATAATTAAACGCGAACTTGTCACCAAAATAACCGATCACCTTGGACTTAAAGGAGTGGCTATCACCCAGCAGGATGTTCATGAGGTGGTTCAAGCGCTGATCGATGAAGTTACCGATTCGCTTGCGCAGGGGGATACTGTCGTGATGAGGAATTTCGGCACTTTTCAAGTGCGGGAGATAAAGGCGAAAATCGGGCGGAATCCAAAGGATCCCGGCAAGAACGTTCCCATTCCGGCGCGTGCGGCCGTGAAATTCAAGCCTGGCAAGGAAATGAAGGATAAGGTGGCCACCACCCTCCACATGATCCGCGAGAGCTAACCCTGCTGAAGGCGATGTCCCGTAAGCGCTGGTTTCTCCATTTGCTCCTCGCCGCACTGGTCGCAGTATGCACGGCCTCCTGCTCCTCCCGCCCCAGTGGCTACTCCGGCTACATGACCCGCTCCTACACGGTCCGTGGGCAAACCTATCAACCCATGACCGTTGCAGAAGCACTTGGTCATCAAGAAGCAGGGCAGTGCTCGTGGTATAATGAATCGAGCTTCTTTGGCTTGAAGCGGGGTGATAGTTCGTTAGGAGAAAAAGTCCAGCCGTGGCATCTGTCCGGAGCCCACAAAACATTGCCGTTGCCTTCTTTGGTTAAAGTAACGAATCTAGAAAACGGACGCTCGGTAAAAATACGTATAAATGATCGAGGTCCTTTCATAGCCGGACGGCATCTTGATGTGACGCCGCGCGCGGCCAAGAAGCTACGCTTCTACGAGCAGGGCCTCACACGGACAAAGCTTGAGGTGCTGTCAGTAGGAGATGGCGAATACCGTCGACGCGCGAAGAAACGGTTCCTGTTCTTCTAAGAAGGGAGTGCGGTTGCAATCCTCCGGGTTCCTGTCTTGATAACCGCCACCCGCATGGATTGCGTGGGGGCAAGGCATGAATGAGCGGATCGACGAGTTGGAGCAATGGGGGGCGGATGTCATCTTCGGGCGGGTCAAGGGATTCCGTGCGACCTTGATGCGCGTGCTCATGTCCGGGCTCTCCGGCATTTTCCGTGTTGTCGTCCAAGGCCGCATCGCGCTCTATCGCCGCGGCTGGAAGCCCCAGCAGTTCCTGGGTGTTCAGGTGATTTCGATCGGAAATCTCACCGTCGGAGGCACCGGAAAAACGCCCGTCGTCGAGCTACTGGCCCGATCGCTTCGAGACCGCGGGCGCAAGGTGGCGATCCTATCTCGCGGATACAAAAGCAAGAAACTGGGGCGGCACCAGAAGTGGACCAGCGCGGACGGGAGGATCGTGCCTGGAGACAAGATGCCCAAAGTGGTCTCCACGGGTTCCGCTCTGTTGTTGGACTCGAAGTTCGCCGGAGACGAGCCATTCATGCTCGCCAAAAACCTCGATGGAGTTGCGGTCGTTGTCGACAAAGACCGGGTCAAGGGCGCCCTGTTTGCGATCAAGGAGCTGGGAGCGGAGACCCTCTTGTTAGATGACGGCATGCAGTATCTGGATCTCGCCCACTCGATAGACGTCGTCCTTGTGGATTCTCGTTCTCCTTTCGGCACCGAAGCCCTTTTGCCGCGTGGCACGCTGAGGGAGCCGCCGCGGAACCTCCGCCGCGCCAGCTGCATCCTGATCACCAAGTGTGATGGCTCGTCCAATTCAGATTTAATCACCCGCATCCGGAAATACAACCCCGCCGCCGACATCATTGAGTGCGCGCACGGTCCGATACATCTGGAGAACCTCTACACCCGCGAGCGCGAGCCTTTGGAATTCCTGAAGGGAAAATGGGTTGGAGCAATCAGCGCCATCGCGGTGCCCGAGAATTTCGAGCGTTCGCTTTCCAAGCTTGGCGCAAAGGTGGAAATCAAGACCCGTTTCTCCGACCACCATCGCTTCAACCGGCGTGATGTGGACAGGTTCATGCAGCGCTGCGTCGAGCGTGACATGCAGGTGATCGTAACCACGGAAAAGGATGCCGTCCGCTTCCCCCGCCCCACGGAGATCAACGTACCAATCTATTTTTTACGTATCGAGGTGCAGATTCTAGCCGGTCAGGAGGCATGGGACAAGCTGGTGGGGAGGATATGCACTCCACCGCCGCCCGGCCGCGGCGATTCTCTGCTTCGGCACGCAGGCTCGTTCCGGGTCTGAGTAATTCGCGGTACTTGAATCTTGGCAGAATTTCCGTGGCGTTCTAGACCATGGCCATGCTCACCCTCGGTATTCTCGGCTCTGGCTCCGGCTCCAACATGCAGGCAATCCTGGACGCTATCGAGGAAGGAACGCTCGACGCGCGGATTGGGCTGGTCCTCTCGGATAAGCCCGACGCCTATATCCTCGATCGGGCGAGGGCCCACGGCATCCCCACCGGCATTATCGATTGTTTGCAGCATCGGACGCGGTTCCCCGAGAAGAAGCAGGAAGAAACGGCGTTACACTTGAAGAGCGCGGGGGTTGAGCTGGTTTGTCTCGCGGGGTTTCTGCGGCTAGTGAAGAGCCCTCTGCTCGACGTTTTCCCTTCCGCCATCATCAATATCCATCCGTCGCTTCTGCCGGCTTTTCCGGGACTTGAGGCATGGAAGCAGGCACTTCACGCAGGCGTCTCCGAGACGGGAGTCACCGTACATCTCGTGGATGAAGGAATGGACACCGGCCCGATTCTGGGGCAGGAAGCTGTGCCAGTCTTGCCCGGCGATACTCCGGAAACGCTTCACGCCCGCCTTCAAGTTGTGGAGCATCGCCTTTATCCGGAAGTCATCAGCCGTTATGCCCGGACCCTTCAATCATGAACCCGTCTGTTCTCGATCCGCTTTTCCGGCATCTTTCTCAGACCGTTATTGGCGCGGAGAAACCGGCGGAAATGCTTCTGACAGCTCTGCTGGCGGACGGCCACGTGCTGATAGAGGGAGCGCCGGGAATTGGCAAAACAACCCTAGCCCACACACTCGCCAGTTCCATGGGAGGTGTGTTCAAGCGGGTGCAGTTCACTCCGGATCTGCTGCCGGCTGATTTGCTTGGCTACAACCTTTTCCGCTCTGATCGCGGGGCATTTGAGTTCATCCCGGGCCCCGTTTTTGCCAACTGTCTCCTCGCGGACGAAATCAACCGGACCTCGCCGCGGGTGCAGTCCGCGCTGCTGGAAAGCATGAACGAAGGACAGGTGACGATCGACGGCGTCACGCACACCTTGCCCCGGCCGTTCATGGTTATCGCCACCCAGAACGATGCCCACACCACCGGCACCTTTCCTCTGCCTGAGCCGCAACTCGACCGCTTCCTGCTCTCTATGGAAATGTCTCTCCCGGACGCGGCCACACAGACGGAGATCATTCTTGCCCATGCTTCGCGTGGCAGTAAACCAGAGCCCCCGGCTGAGTTCGACCTCAGCCGCGAAACGATCCTGCAGCTGCAGCGCCAGGCGGCGGAGGTCCCGGTTTCGGCTGCGATCGCCCGCTATATCACCGGCTTGTGCGAGACACTGCGGAGGCTTGCGGGCTCAGATGAGAGCGTTTCCATCCGTGCCTCGCTCGCGCTGCTGAAAGCCGCCCGAGCCAACGCTTTTCTAGAATCAGCCCCCGCCGTGTATCCCGATCACGTCCAAGCGATCTTCACGGCGGTGATGCGCCATCGCATTCTTTCCGATCAGGGGCTCGACCCGCTGGAGCTCATTTCGACAGCTCTCTCCAAAACGGAAATTCCTTAGGCCCGCATGTTTATGGCGTGATCATTGTTGTGAATCAATCAAGCCCCCGGTCCGCGATCTCATCCTCATCCCAGCCAAAGTAGTGGCCGAGCTCATGAAGAAAGGTCGTGCCCACCTCATCGCGGAAATCCTGCTCCTCGCGCTCGGCATAGTCCCAGATGTTCCCCACGAAAATCCGGATTCGCGGTACTGCCTCGGGCCCCGGCTCCTCGAGCATTGATGCACCCTCGAAAAGCCCCAGGACATCATTTTCAATATCATCGCCGACCGAGGGCTTATCCTCGTAGGAAACCGTGCAGCGGTCAGCAGCGTCCTTGAGGTCCTCCGGGAGAACCTGGCGGATCATTTTCACTTCCTCACCCGCCCAGTCACAAAGAGTTTCGAATTCCATGGCTGTGTCTAGCGAGCGTGCCACAGGCCAACAATCCCGAAATTCCCGATTCCGGAGAGGCAAAACACAAAACGAAACCCTGAGGGTGAGTTATTCTGCTGCATCTTTTTTCAAAGTCTCGTCAGCGGCTTTCTCTTCGGGAATTTTTTCGTCCTCCGTTTTCTCCTCGGTCTCCTTTATCGCATTGGCTTCGGTCCCGGTTCCGGTTCCGGTAGGTGCCGCAGTCTCTTTAGTCGTGTCGGAGTCGGCCGCAGGCGAGGGGACTGTTTCGGTGGGCGTCAGGTCGGGGATCGGATCGATGCTGATCGGAGCGGTGGAAAGTGGAACCGGAGCATCAGGATCAATGATCGCTGGAATGGCTCCCTCCGGAGGAACGCCGCCCGGGTCCATGTCCGGCAGAGGACCCAGTGTTCCAACGTCCGGCAGAGGATCAAGTGTTCCAACGTCTGGGAGTGGAGGATAAACCTGGTAGGTGCCGTCCGCCGCCAGCTCGGGAGTCGGAGTGGTGGCATCGACCGCCTGGATCATCACAGCGGGGACGTAGCCGACCTCGCCGCTATCCAGCTCCACCTGTGCGAAGGTGTCATCTGAGGAAACGATCTTCATCTGCGTGCCGCGGGTCAGAAGCTTGTCAGCATCGGCATTGCCTTTGGGCTTAGCCTTATAAAACGCGGTGTTCTCAATGGTGGCGTTGACGAAGGCTCCAGGAGTAAGAGTGGGGCCCAAAGTAGGGGTGGTCCGCTGGATCCCGGAGCCGGGAGGGTTGAGCGGATCAAAGCTCGAGCTGGACATTGGAGCGTTCATCGTGTCGCAGGCGACGATGAGGAGGGTGGCTGGGATCAGGCCGAGGGAGAGCGTTTTCATCACGAGCAGAAGCTGACACCACAGGTACATCGGGGTCAATGTCATTCCTGCTGTGGCTTAGAGCCGTTCGACAATCACCTGAACCTCCATTTTGCAGGTAGCGCTGCCATGGTAGGAGCCGCGGATTGGTGCCACATCATCATAATCCCGGCCCACAGCAATCTTAATGTATCGCTCGTCGGCAAGGTTGCAGTTGGTGGGATCGAAGCCGATCCAACCGGCTCCCGGCAGGTAGACCTCGCACCACGCGTGGGATGCCTGTGCACCGATGAGGCTGTCGCGGGGCCCGTTGTAGATGTAGCCGGAGGCGTAGCGGGCGGCGATTCCAATCGACCGGCATAGGGCCAGCATGACGTGAGTAAAATCCTGGCAGACGCCTTTCTTCATCGAGAACGCCGTTTCCACGTGGGTGTTGGTATCGGTGATGCCAGTTTCGTAAAAAAACTCCGAGTAGATCCATAGCATGAGCGCAAAGGCTTTCTCATACACGGGAGCTTTGTCCAAAGTGAGATCGAGCGCTTTTCTCCATATTTCCGGAGGTGTGGAGACCCAGCGGCTTTCCTGAATATAGTGCCATAGATTTTCCCGGATCTCTGGATTTCCGAAGGCCTCCATGCCTGAGGTAAAACCTTGGTCTGAAATGTTCAGGGGCAGGTTGTGAACTTTGACCGAGCTCTCGATCTCTAGCTTGGTGTGGTCGCCCGCCAGCTCGAAGTGGTGGGCGACGTTTTTATAGAGGTCCTCAAAACGCAGGAGGCGGGTCGCCGGGATCACCTTGATAATCGCGCCCAGAGTTTTTTGAAACTGGAACGTCCGTGGCTCGAGATGCAGCGTGTTGATGCTGTTCCAAACAGGACCGGCATAATGAAAGACCGTCCTGTGCCGCACCGAGAGCTTCGTCCCGGCCGAAGCCATGTCGTCCCTCACCTTCACTGTTGCTGCTTTTGTTTTTGCGCGAAGGGTGTCTGCCACTGGCCCCCAGGCGAGACCGCACGTGGCTCGGGTGGTGGCTCGGGTGGGCGGAGATCGAAGCGCTCCGGCATCAGGACGTAGGTTTCAAAAATTTCCTCCGCGATGAGGTTGAGCTTTTTTTGCATGTCATCCAGGAACTCGTGCAGGCCCTGTTTGAAGACTTCGTCGGGCGTATCGAAATTGAGCGCGCAGAGAAGCTTCCCAGAGACGCGCTCGGACTCGTTCGAATACATGCCACGCGGAGTTCCGGAGATCCGGTGAAGAGCTGCGTCGACGCGCTCAATGCAGTACCGGACCGACCGCGGGAAATACGGAGAAAACAGTAGAAACGACATCACTGAGGTCGCGTTGACCTCCTGCCTCGTCGCCCGGAACGCACCCATGGCGCCGCAAGAGCTGAGGATAGCAGACCAGTGCAGGACGACTGGTGAAGCGCGTTCAAGTCCCTCCTCCCCTTTCGGGAAATAGGTGGAGATATCGAGGAAGCGGGTGGTCTTGTCGGCGCGCTCGAGGTGACGGCCGAGGTCCATAAAATCCCAGCCGGAACTCCTCGCAGTGGTGGAGGCGGAAATGCCGAGAAAGGTCATCGAGGCCCGGCGGACGATCTCGTAGTAGCGTGTGGGGTTGTTGTCGAGAAGCTCGGATGCTTCGGAAGATCTGCTGAAAAGATAGAGAGAGTTCAGCTCCTCCCACAGTTCGTCTGAAAGCTGATCGCGGACGGTTCTGGCGTTTTCGCGCGCGTGGCCGATGCATGAGACGATGCTGTTGCTATTGCGGGTGTCATCGGTGAGGAAACGGATCACCTGTTCGCTGCCAATGTCATCATAGAGCTTGTGAAAGTTCACCTCGTCGCCGGTGCTTAGGATGATCGGCTTCCAAAAGCCGAGCAACCGCTCGCTGTCGAGCCGCTCGTAATCGAGGAGAAGCTGCTCGTTGACGTCGATCAAGCGCGCCAGATTGTCCGCGCGCTCAACATAGCGCACCATCCAGTAAAGTGTGTTGGCAACTCTTGATAGCATTCTTGGTCGTTCCTGTTATTTCAAAACCCACGTGTCCTTGCTTCCTCCACCTTGGGAGGAATTGACGATCAGTGAGCCTTTGTTCAGCGCCACGCGGGTCAGTCCGCCGGGCACAATTTTCACATCCTCTCCATAGATGATGTATGGCCGTAGATCAATGTGACGGCCTTCCATCGCGCCCTCGCACCATGTGGGGGATTGGGAGAGCGCGATCACCGGTTGCGCGACGTAGTTTCTGGGGTCGGCCTTGATCTGGGCGCGGAAGGCCTCGATCTCGTCCGGAGTGGCCGAGGGTCCCATCAGCATGCCGTAGCCGCCGGATTCGTTGGCGGCCTTCACCACCAGTTCCGGGAGGTTTTTCATAATATAGTCCATGTCCTTTTCCTCGGACGCCAGATAGGTCGGAACGTTCGGCAGGATCGGCTTCTGCCCGAGGTAATACTCGATCATGCGCGGCACGAAATAGTAAATTACCTTGTCGTCCGCCACACCGGTGCCGACCGCGTTTGCCAAGGCGACGTTGCCCGCGGTGTAGGCGTTCATCAGCCCCGGCACGCCCAACACGGAATCTTTCCGGAAAACCACCGGATCAATAAAGTCATCGTCGATGCGGCGATAAATCACGTCCACCCGGACCAGGCCCCGCGTGGTCCGCATGTATACGAACCGGTCCATGACGACCAAGTCTTTTCCCTCGACGATCTCGATCCCCATTTTTCTGGCGAGATAGCAGTGCTCGAAGTATGCGCTGTTGAAACAACCCGGGGTGAGCAAGACGCAGACCGGCTCTCCCTCGCGCCGCGGCGAGATGTGGTGGAGCATATTGAGCAGATCCCGCGGATAGGAATCCACCGACCGCACGCCGAGCGAATCAAAGATAGTGGGAAAGGCCCGCTTGAGCGCATTGCGGTTTTCCAACAAATAGGAGGCACCGGAGGGGCAGCGGCCGTTGTCCTCGAGCACGTAATAGGTGCCGTCGGTGTCGCGAATTAGATCGCTGCCGCAGATGTGCATATAGATATCTGCGGGGACATCTACCCCTCGGAACTCTTTGCGGAAGTGTCGCGCCTGCTCGATGTAGAATCGCGGGATCACCTCGTCCTTCAGGATCTCCTGATCATGATAGACGTCGTGGAGAAAAAGATTGAGTGCGACGATGCGTTGAGTCAGTCCGGCCTCCAGATGCTCCCACTCTTCAGCGGGGATCACTCGCGGGACGGGATCGAAGGGGAAAATCCGCTCCGCGCCGCGGTCGTCGTGATAGACATTGAAGGTTATGCCCTGCCTCATGAAGTACAGCTCGCTTGTCGCCTTGCGGGAGAGAAAGTCGGAGGTCTCGATGTGTTGGAACTTCCGGTGGAGCGGCTCACAATGCATCCTGACTCTTCCGTCAGGAAAAAACATTTCATCGTAGAATTTATCGGCGGCGTAGCCTTTGAACATCAGATAGGGGTTTGGAGTCGGCTACAGAGTTAGCAGCACCCGGGCCAATCCCCCATTCTTAATTCACTTATTTCCCTGCGGGCCAAAGAAGTTACTGCCTCCGCAGTTTCCTCGGCTGCTGGAACTCCGGCACGATCGGCGGTGGTGGCGGTGATCAGTCCGCTATGGAGGACGAGCAACAGGCGGTAGCCGTGCTCCCGTTCCAGCATGAGCAGACGCCCGGCGATCCTTCTGTTAGCGCCTGAGCTTTTTCCTAACACACCGCATTCATCGGATCCCGTTCCGAGGGAGAGGCATCAGCTCGCCAGTCGGTAGATGGCGGGCCGGGGCCGCTGCTCAGGAAGCCAGCCATATAAGAAGGGCGCTTGGTCACCTCACGCGGTTGAAATCCGGTGATGGTTAGAAGCTTAAAAAATTTGCGGTAGGTCCGGGTTTTCCCGCTTCCAACGGCCTTGCTGTGGGCCCTTACTCCCGGACATGCGCGTTCTCGCCGTTGATCCAGCCATTCGCAACACGGGCTACGCAATTCTGGAAGGCGATCCCCGCAAGCCAACGGTGCTAGGCTACGACGTCATTACGGTTCCATCGAAAATCCCTCAGTCCGCGGCTCTTTCCGCCATCCGCAGCCATCTGGTCCACGTAATCGAGCAATACCAGCCGGACGAACTCGCGGTGGAGGGTATTATTTTCGTCCAGTCGCATGCTACCGCGATATCGATGGGGGCCGCCCGTGCCGCCGCTCTGATCGCCGCTGCGGACCATGGACTCACCGTGTATGAGTATTCGCCGACTAAGATCAAAATGGCAGTTGTCGGAAAAGGAAAAGCGGACAAGGCGCAGGTGGCGTTCATGATCCGCGCGCTGCTGGGGCTCGCGGAGACGCCCCCATACGACGCTGCCGATGCCCTGGCGATCGCGCTCGCACACCTGCAGGCGTCTGATCCTCTGCGAGCAAAACTTTTGGACCGGCGAATGATTTGAGCTTTCCCGCGCCTCCACTAAGGTCTTGTCATGACCGACTGGGAAGGACGCTACAAGAAAGGAGACATTCCGTGGGAAAAGGGGCGGGCCGCCCCGCCGCTGAAGGAAATTTTGGAGAAAATCCCAAAGAAAATCTGGGGTGAGGGTCGCGTCTTGGTGCCGGGCTGCGGCACCGGGCATGATGTCCGGCTACTTGCTGCCGAAGGCCTGCAGGTGCTCGGGGTGGATCTCGCGGAATCGGCGATCGGGAGAGCCCGAGCTTTTGAGCCAGCAGGGAGTGAATCCTATGAACTTGCCGATTTTCTCGATCCACAGTGGAGCGATGGGAAGGCGTTCTCGGCAATCTGGGAGCACACCTGCTTTTGCGCGATCGATCCAAGCCGGCGACCCGATTACGCGCAGGCATGTGCCGATCTGCTGGAGCCTGGAGGGCAGCTGATTGGGGTGTTTTTTCTAACACCAAACGATCCCGGCGAGGAGAGCGGAGGCCCGCCCTTCGAAACCTCGGTTGAAGAATTGGACCGCCACTTCTCGCCATGGTTCGAGCGGCAGGAGGGCTGGGTGCCTACGCAGGCTTATCCGGATCGAGAGGGGCGCGAGTGGATCGCGATCTATCAGAGGAGATGAAAGCCCATTTCACCCTTGTCCCGGCGATCTCCCACTGGGTTAATCCTTCGAAATGAAAGTTACCTCTACCTGCCTTTTCTGTCTGCTTCTGGTGGCGTGCGGGCCGGTAGCGCCCTCTTCTCCGAGGCCGCGGGGGATGCCTCTGGATGAGGAGCATCTCCCGAGCCAGGAGCGGGCGGTGACGCGCGTAGGCACCGGCGGAATCACCAGCACCCGCTCTTGAGCACAGGATCTTACACCACACGCATTGTGACAGAGCCCGTCTCCTATACGGAAGGGCTCGCGATGCAGGAGACATGTGTTTCCGCGATCCTCGATGGCACCGCGCGCGACACGCTTTTCCTTCTGGAGCATGAGCCGGTATACACGATTGGACGGCTGCGCGACCAATCATCCCTGCGGAGCTCAGCGAGCCTGCCACATCCGGTTTTTGAAACCAACCGTGGCGGCCAGGCGACCTACCACGGTCCTGGTCAGCTCGTCGGCTACCCAATTTTCGATCTGAATCCGCGGGGACGGGATCTTCATCTTCATCTGCGGTTGATCGAAGACGCTCTGATTGCCGCTTGCTCGGATCTGGGAGTGGCCGCCGACCGGCGTCAGGGGCTGACGGGCGTGTGGGTGGAGGATCGCAAGCTAGCGTCCATCGGAGTAGGCGTGAGGAGATGGATTTCCATGCATGGCTTTGCGATAAATGTGACGCGTGAGTCGCTTCCGGCTTTTCTATCGATCACGCCTTGTGGGCTTGATGGCGTAGGTATGACCTGCCTGGCGGCAGAGGTCTCCGAGCCTTTGACGATGAAGCGGGCAACGGTTGCCATCGCAAAACGGATGGAGCAGTTCTTCTCACCAGCTTCCGGACAAATGAAAGGCACTGCGGGGTGTGACTGAGTCAGCGTGCCCACCGCATCAGGCGGGCGCTCCAAGTCAGACGCGCCTCATGTTTGAGGTTCATCTCTCTGGTAATGGCCGGTGGATCGTGAATCCCCAATCGCGTCCCTCGCAGAACGTATCTAGAAAAATCTTGTTTTGCACCCGTACCCCGAAAGCTACTGCTCGGGCCGTAGTTGAATGATGCGTCCGGGAACGGAGCCAAGCTTGCCTTTGAAGTTCGTCGCCCGGCTGCCTTCGAGGATTATAATGCGCTTGTCGGCAGAGAAAGCACGTCGACCGGTCCGCCCAGGCCGGTGTTTCGGAACGTTCAAGAGAAGTTCAACAACAGGCCGAGAAAATGCCTTGGCTGACAAACCCTTAACGAGTTACACTCAGATCAGTCCGTTATCGTTACTCTTCCGAGTTGAAGTCTATTTACTATAAAAAACTATGAAATTACATTTTGTCGCTATGATATCCCTTGCTCTCTCGCCAATCCTGCTTGGGGAAGAGACAGGGAAAATTTTGTTCGAGGATGACTTCGAAAGATCTGAATCCCAGGAAGCCAAAGAGGAAATCGGTGAAGGATGGAGGACAAACAGCGAAAACCGCGCCAAGGGCAACAAGCAGGTCGATCTGAAAGATGGCGCGATGTATATCAACATCAGCCCGGATGCGGATCACGCTGTGGCAGTGATTCACGATATTGGCTTTGAAGATGGCTCGGTAGAGCTGCGCTTCATGCTGGAAAACGAGAAGGAAAGCATCGCTCTCGATTTCGCCGATCCCTCCTTCAAAGAAGTGCACGCGGGGCATATTTTCCGTATCACAATCCAAGGTGGGCAGGTCAGTATAGACGATCTGAAAACCGGTGGGGCGAACCAGAAATTTGCCCAAAAGAAAAAGGAAAAGACACTCACACCAGAGGACAAGAAAGTGATTGCCGGGTCCAAGAAGACGTTTCCCGCAGACTTGGAATCAGGGAAGTGGCACTCGGTCTTAGTGACAGTCAAAGCCGATCAGGTGGATGTTTCCATTGATGCAAAGCCAATTGGCGGCTTCTCCTCCCCAGGTTTTGCCCATCCTAAAAAGCGGTTGCTCAGGCTCTCTGTTCCAGGCAGTGCTGTGGTGGATGATGTGAAAATCACTGACTGGAAATAGAAACCCACGCCAAGCCGTCTGAACGAGAACACCAACGGCCTTATCTGGCAGTAATTTCCAAAGCAAAGCTCGATCCAGAAGACTCGATCTTCATGCGGCAACCGCAGAATCGGCTTTGGACTTGTCATCAGCTTTTCCTGCAAGCAGATTCAGATCTGTTCAAATGATTACTAAATTGTATTCGGCGGCGCTGCGGGGGGTGGATGCCTTGGAAGTGGAGGTGGAGGTTAACACGCATGGGGCGGAGAAGCCGGGTGTCATCATCGTGGGCCTGCCAGATGCCGCAGTGCGTGAAAGTTCGCAGCGGGTGACTTCCGCCATCGTTGCCTCGGCGCTTGATCTGGACATGGGGATGAAGACGGTGAACCTCGCTCCCGCAGATTTGAAGAAAGAAGGGCCGTCTTTCGATTTGCCGATCGCCTTGGCAATGGTGGGGGCCAGCGGGACAAAGATTCTGGAGACTGATAACTTCTGCGTGGTCGGCGAGCTAGGCCTTGATGGCACCGTCCGCCCCATCAAGGGTGTTTTATCCGTAGCGCTGGAGGCAAGAAAGCGGGGGCGGAAAAGTCTGATTGTTCCCGAGGCAAATGCAGCGGAGGCTGCGGTGATTGAGGGCATTGAGGTAATCCCGGTGCGCAACCTGCGGCAGGCATGGGATTTCTTGAGTGGCGAAAAAAGGATTGCTCCCTTCGTCCTGGATCGTCGGGCCTTCTTCGAAAGCCACCGCAACTATCTCGTCGACTTCAACGAGGTCAAAGGCCAGCAGCACGTGAAGCGGGCACTGGAGGTGGCGGCCGCAGGTGGACACAATCTCCTGATGGTCGGCCCTCCGGGCACCGGAAAGTCGATGCTCGCGAAGCGCATCCCGACCATCATGCCGGACATGACCGAGGAGGATGCCATCGAGACCACCAAGATTCATTCCATTGCCGGAACGCTGGATACGAAAAAGGGTTTTCTAACAACCCGTCCGTTCCGCGCACCCCATCACACCATTTCCGATGCCGGCCTCCTCGGCGGCGGCACCAATCCCGGCCCGGGCGAAGTCTCACTCGCCCATCACGGCGTCCTCTTCCTCGACGAGCTTCCCGAGTTCCGCCGACAAACCCTCGAAGTGATGCGCCAGCCGTTGGAAGATGGGCATGTCACCATTTCTCGTGCCGCCGGTTCCCTTACTTTTCCGGCGAGATTCATGCTGGTAACTGCCATGAACCCTTGTCCCTGTGGTTTTTATGGAGACTCAAAAAGGCAGTGCAGGTGTTCTGTGCGTCAGATCGAAAATTATCGTCAGAAGATCAGCGGCCCGCTGCTTGATCGCATCGACATCCATGTGGAAGTCCCGCTGGTCGATTTCCGCGAACTCACCTCGGACATCATCACAGGCGAATCTTCTGCCGTGATACGAGAGCGTGTTTCTGCCGCCCGCAACATCCAAGTCGCGCGTTTCAAATCCGCAGGCGTCACCACCAATGCAGCGATGGGCGCAAGGCAAGTGCGCGAGTG
>JBGTDO010000067.1:0-53480 GCA_041748235.1 Akkermansiaceae bacterium
CAGGGCGATCAAGCTAGGGACAAAGAAACCGCGAATGAACGCAAATGAACGCTAATCTCGGGTTAACCAAGAGTGTTTGAAGAGGAATATCCGCATTCCGTATCTTCAAATTGAAATTTCCGGCCGTTTGCACTGCATTCGCGTTCATTCGTGTTCATTCGCGGTTGGATCTTCGACGGTTTTCGACAGGAATCTCCCTAGCTTGATCGCCCTGCGATGCGCGCGATACACGGCCGCTGGGAGGTGCTGATAGAGGGGGCGGCATAGAAACTGCACTTCCCTTTGAAAACAAAACAACTGCTGAAGAGAGCCTTGGCCTCTCTGGCGGGCGGGCTTCCATCGTCCCAGCGGGTGAAGATGGAGAAGATTTCTTCGCCTTCATCAACCGGCTTGTTCCTGAGCCCTGACTTTGAAGGGGTCGGTCTTTTGTTCGTAGGAGGATCAGCTGGTCAGTGGGGAAATGATCAGAGAGCTGGAGCTGAACCAGGTGCCGCAGACAAAGCGGCCCGGCGGAGATGTCTCCAGGGAAAACCTTTTAAACCTGGAAACGTTCGCGCGGGCCGCTGATGTCATGTGACACCTATTATTAAGCTTCAGGAAGAGGCGTTCTTTCAGATAAGGGAAATTCTTTCGCTTGTGGCAGACGGATCGGGAAGGGGAGGAGTGCAGATGGGGCAGCCTGTTGACCCAAACTTTGGCCAGACCCATTCAAGCGACCCAGAGCATAGATGGCCTCACAGCCCCAGAGATGCGTAGATCTGGCGGGTCGCGTGGGATTTGTTGAGGGTGTAGAAATGGATGCCTGCGACATCGTTGTTCAGGAGTTCCGCGCATTGCTGGGCGGCGTAATGAATGCCGGCGCGTTCCACCGCTTGAGGATCGTTTTTAGAGGACGCACGCTGAAGGGCCTTAATTAGCTTTGCCGGGTAACGGGCACCTGAGGCGAGCTCGGCCATCCGCTTCATACCGGCGATGGAGGAGACAGGCATGATCCCTGCGATGATGGGAGCATTGATTCCGGCGAGGGCGCAGCGGTCGCGGTAATCAAAGAAATCGTGATTGTCGAAAAAGAGCTGGGAGCAGATGTAGTCGGCCCCGGCGTCGATTTTGGTTTTCATGTGGTCGAGCTCATTGACGCGGTTTGGAGTGGCCGGGTGACCTTCCGGAAAACCGGCGACTCCGATGCCGAAGCCTCGTGGGTCCTGATGTCTGCCGGACTCGTTGAACTTTTTGATATGAGCCACAAGATCTGCGGCGTAGCGGAAGTCGCCTTGTGACCAGTCGTAATCCGGCTGATCCTTTGGTGGATCGCCACGCAGCGCGAGAATGTTGGAAACTCCGGATTCGGCGTAGCGGGTGAGAATTCCGTCGATCTCAGTACGGGTGTGGCCAACGCAGGTGAGGTGTGGAACCGGTGGAATGCTGGTGGTTTGTTTGATGCGCAGAACGAGATCGTGAGTGAGCTCGCGGGTGGATCCGCCTGCTCCATAGGTGACTGAGACGAAGGATGGCGAAAGCGTCTCAAGATCCCGGATCGTTTCGTAAAGTTCCTCCCAGGCGGCAGGTGCGCGGGGTGGATAGAATTCGAAGGAGAGGGAGGGCTTGGATGCCGCTAGGATATCGAGGATATGCATGAGAGGATGAGGCGGGTGAAAACGGCTGAAACTTTCCGGTCAGGAGGGGGTTCTTATGGGCGCAGGCGCTGGTTTGCGCCGAATTGAAGAACCGATCGATTATGAAAACAATCCTTGTACGCAAAGAGCCTGTGAATTTCAATCGTTCGATCCGGCTCATAAGGTTGGTTTCGGGAGCGGCTTGCGTTAGTCTCATGGTTTCAACAGCGGCAGCCGAGGCAGACGAGCCTGGCGGGAGAGGCGAGCGGGGGTTGCGAGAGAGCAAACAGGGGCGGCACCATCACCAAAGGATGGAGGAGATTTGGAAGCGGCTGGACAGGGATGGCGACGCCCGGATCAGCAAGGAAGAATTTTTCGCGATGCCGCGCCTTGCGCAGCTTCCGGAAGAGAAACGCGAGCGCCTGTTCGCCCGCCTAGACGCCGATGCTGATGGGAGCTTGAGCCCTAAGGAGGTGGGGGAAATGAGGAGGGAAGGCGAGAAGCGCGGCTGGGAGAACCTTCGCCAGCTTGATACCGACGGGAGCGGCGGTGTGAGCTTTGAAGAGTTCGGCAAGAGTGACTTTTTTCAGAAGCTCCCGGATGACCGGCGCAAACAGATCTTCGACCGGATGGACAGTGATGAGGACGGGCAGATTACGGCGCAAGACAGGCCGAAGGGACCGCCGCACCGGAAGAGGGAGTAGCGGGAGTAGGTTGGACCGAGGTTACAGGGCCGCGGAACGCAGCCCCTCCTTGGGGTTAGAGATCTGCTCTTGCGGCCTCGGCTGCGATGGTGGTGGCGAGAACATCTTTGCGGAGGTTTCCGCCTTTACGGGCCGACCACCAGAGAACCACTGGAGCGGCGACGAAAATCGAGGAGTAGGTGCCGATGATCAGGCCGACAAGGATGGTGACGGAGAAATCCCGCAACGCGGCTCCTCCGAAGATGGCGAGGATGATCACCGTGAGGATTGTCGTCGAGGACGTTAGCAACGTCCGGGAGAGGGTGGCATTGATCGCTTCGTTCATCACCTCGCGGATTTCTCCGGTGCGGATTAGCAGATTCTCGCGGATGCGGTCGAAAACGATGATGGTATCGTTGATCGAATAGCCCGCGATTGTGAGGATGGCGGCGACATGAATTTGGGTCAGCTGCTCTCCGAAGAGGACCACCAGGCCGATGGCGATGGTGATGTCGTGAAGCACCGCGATGATGGCTCCGATGGCGAACGAGAGTTCGAAGCGGAGGACGATGTAGGCGAAAATTCCGATGATCCCGACACAGAGAGCGATGATGGCCTCTTTTAGGAAGCTGCCGCCGATGATTGCCGAGACTTCCTCCTTGGAGGCATCGTGCAGATAATCGCCGTTTTCCATGGCACCGAGGTATGGAATCTCGGCGCGAAGGGCCTCAACAATTTTATCGGAGTCCTCGGTGGCACCGCGGACGGTGAGGAGCGTGCCGCTGCCAGGAATCGTCTGCTCCTGTGGGAAAGCGGCGCGGGAGAGATCGGCACGCGAGAGGGCGGCATTTACTTCTTCCAAGGGGATTTCTTCATCTCCGATCTGGAAGGTGATGACAGTGCCGCCTGTGAAGTCGACACCCAGGGCGTTTTCGCGTTTCAAACCGAAAGTAGCCAAGGAGACAAGCAAGAGGACCACGGAGAAGATCGCGCAGACTTTTGCTTTTCCGAGGAAATCGAAATTAGCTGATTTGATCAGATTGAGGAAGGTGAGATTGCGGAGAACGCCGGTGTCCATGCCCCAGCGAAAAAGAACACGGGTGCCGAGAATGGCGGAAAACATCGAGGCGACGAGGCCGATGGTAAGGGTGATGGCAAAGCCCCTGACGCTGCCGCTAGCCATGGCAATGAGGATCACGCAGGAGATCAGAGTGGTGATGTTGGCGTCGAAGATCGAGGAGAATGCTTTCTCATAAGAGGATGCGATCGCGTTCTTGAGCGTTTTCCCTGAGTCCATCTCCTCGCGCAAGCGCTCGTAGATGATTACATTTGCGTCGACGGCCATGCCGATGGTCAGGATGAGACCAGCGATGCCAGGCAGCGAGAAGGTGAAGCCGAACATCGCCATTACGCCGAAGAGGATGATTGCGTTCACAGCCAAGGCGACGAGGGCGACAAATCCGGCGACGCGATAGTAGACGAGAATGAAGAGAGCGGTTAGCAGGAGCCCGGCAAGGCCGGAATAGATGCCTTGCTTGACGAAGGCGGAACCGAGGGTGGGGGAGACGGTCCGCTCTTCCTCAACGATGAGCGGATTTTCCAGCGGGTTCATCAAGGCGTTGGAGAGGCTTTCGCGCTCACCTGGCTCGCGAAGGCCGTTGATCACAAATTTTTTCCCAAGGGGCACGCTCTGGACCACTGGCGCGCTCAGGACCTCGCCATCAAGAACGATCGCAATACCGTCAATGCCGGGACGCATGTTCTGCGTTAGGGCGATCATTTTATCGGTGCCTTCGCTGTTGAGCGTGATATCCACTGCATCCTGGGCGGAGGGGGAAGGCGTGGCATAGACGATATCGGAGCCGCCAAGCGCGGGGCGACGGTTGAGCAGGATCGGCGTCGTGACCTCATTGCCATCCTCGTCCTCGCGGGTGAGGTTGTAGGCGCGGTAACCAGGGACGATCTCATCACCATCGGCAACGCGTCGTGCGAGAGTTTTACCATCGGGACCGCTTTCGCTGGAACGGGGCGAAACTTCACGCAGCTCAAGCTTGGCAACGGTCTCAAGGGTTTCGCGGATGCGGCGGGATTCCTCGGCCTCCACTCCGGGCATCTGCACGATGATCCCGTCTTCACCTTGACGAGCGATGAGCGGATCGGCGGTGCCTCGAGCGTTGAGACGGCCTTCAATGACGCGGATCGCTTCTTCGATCTGGTCGTTGGTGACAGGCATCGGGTTGCCTTCATCATCCTCTTTCGGTTGGATACGGAGGGAAAAAGCGGATCCGCCAATAATGTCGATACCACCTTTCAGGCGCTCGCCTGGAGGATAAACTGCAAGGGCGCAAAGGCCGCAAATACCCAGGAGCAGGATGGTCCCGATGTTTCTTTTCCGCCGCTCGATCTCCGTGGCGAAATACCAGAAGAAGAGGATCAGCAGGGCGATACCCGTGAGGAACAGCACCAGGGGATCGTTGAAAAAGATGACGGAGGTGAACATGGAGAAGAGAGTTTGCTAGATTTCAGATTTCAGTTTTCCAGATAACAACCTCGGAATCAGACGTCCTTTTTGGCGACCGATGCAATGGATGCCTTGTCGAACTCAAGGTTCGTGCCCTCGGCGACTTTGATGACGACCGTTGTGTCCTTGACGTTGTGGACAATGCCGTGGAGGCCGGCGGTGGTGATCACCTTGTCGCCGTTCTTCAGGGCGGCGATGCGGAGGGCCTGCTCCTTGCGCTGGCGTTGCTGCGGGCGGATCAGCAGGAAATAGAAGAGGATGGCCATGATGACCATCATGAAGATCGGGCTGCCAAGGATGCCGGCGGGTCCCTGGGGTGTGGTTGGAGCGGTCGTCTGGGCGAGGGTGAGGGAGAAGGAGGTCATGGTTTGGATTGGGCGGCGGTGTAGCGTTGAATGAATGCGTCTTTGAACGCGGGGAAGGTGCCCGCGAGAATGGCTTCCCGCGCTTGGCGGGTGAGGGACAGGTAGAAATGCAGATTGTGGAAGGAAAGCAACCGTAAAGCGAGGATTTCGCCCGCCCGGAACAGATGGCGGATATAGGATCGGGAGAATCTGGAAACGTGCGGGTGGCTGGTTTCGCAGAGCGGGCGTGAATCGTGGGCGTGGATGAGATTTTTTATGTGGATCGGACCGTCCAAAGTGAAGGCGACGCCGTGGCGGGCGATGCGGGTGGGCATCACACAATCGAACATGTCCACGCCGCGCGCGATCATTTCCAAAATCTGAGGTGGGGTGCCTAGGCCCATGGCGTAACGAGGCTTGTCCTGCGGCAAGAACGGTATAGCGTTTTCGATCGCGCGGAACATCTCGTGCTCCGGCTCCCCGACGGAGACACCGCCGATCGCATAGCCGTCGAAATCCAGCTCCACCAGCTCACGGGCGGATTGCTCGCGAAGGTCGGCGTAGATGGAGCCTTGCACGATGCCGAAGTGGTGTTGCGAAAGGCTGGGGAACGCGGCTTGCACGGCCTGCTGCGGGACGCGGTAGCCACTTTTGCTGATGTGGTCCTTGCAACGTTTGGCCCAGCGGGTGGTGAGGGCGAGGGAGGTGGCGGCATATTTCTCGTCGCAAGGGTAGGGTGGACACTCATCGAAAAGCATCGCGATGTCCGAGCCGAGGGCGGCTTGGATCTCCATGGAAAGCTCGGGAGTGAGCATCATTTTGGAGCCATCGAGGTGGGACTGAAAACGCACGCCCTCCTCGCTGATCTTGCGCATCTTCGCAAGCGACCAAACCTGAAAGCCTCCCGAATCGGTGAGCATCGGCTTCTGCCAGGTGGTGAAATCGTGGAGCCCGCCGAACTCGCGGATCAACTCGTGGCCCGGGCGGAGCCAAAGGTGGTAGGTGTTTCCAAGGATGATCTGCGCGCCAAGCTCCTCCAGCTCCGCGGGGTGCAGGGTTTTTACGGAGCCCTGGGTTCCGACGGGCATGAATACCGGCGTGTGGACCTCGCCGTGCGGGAGGGTGAGGGTGCCTGCGCGGGCGCAGCCATCGGTGGTTTCGAGACGGAAGGGCATGGGAAGAGGTGGAAAGTGCCGAGTGATCAGTGATCAGTGGAATTATGCCGAATCTGACTGGGCGTCGTACCACTCGATTCGTTCCGCAATATTTTCGCGAAACAGAGGAGGGAATTGGATTTCCACCTGACTTATCTACCAAGCTGCCGTTTCAGTTCCGTATGGGAAATGGGTGGATGATTCCGTTAAGGATTTCGGCACGTCTTCTTTGTGTTTTGGTGGAGAGGTCATCAGCGGTGGAGGAGTGCATTTCATACTTTGCTTCCAGGCCATGGCTCCGGAGAGAAGCATTGAAGACCGCTGGTTCATGGGCGAATGATAAGGTTTTGCCGACGGGATCGCTAAAAGAACGTAATGCGCTTAGAGATCGAAAAAGCGTTTGGCTTTCTCTAGGAAGCCGCCGTGGAGGGGGGAGTTGTGGTCGCCGATGGATTCGGAGAAGGCTTTTAGTTTCTCCTGCTGGTCCTTGTTGAGCTTGGTGGGGACTTCGACTTGGACCGTGACGTTGAGATCGCCGCGGCCGCCGCCGGAGAGAGAGGGCATGCCTTTCTCGCGGACGCGGAAGGTGGTGCCGCCCTGGGTGCCGGGGTTGATTTTGATCGAGGATTTGCCGTCGAGCGTCGGGACTTTCAGTTCGCCGCCAAGGGCCGCTGTGCTGAAGGGGAGGGGGACGTCGCAGAAGAGGGTGCTGCCTTCGCGTTCAAAGACGTCGTGATCGCGGACGTGGATGAAGGCGTAAAGATCGCCTGCGGCACCTCCGCGGACTCCAGCGTCACCGTTGCCGGTGGAGCGGAGCCGCACGCCGGTATCAACCCCGGCAGGGATGCGAAGTTTGATCCGGGTCTCGCGCTCGACGCGGCCTTCACCATGGCAATCGCCGCAAGGATCGGAGACGATTTCGCCGCTGCCACGGCACTCCGGGCAGGTGGACTGCTGAATGAAGATTCCTGCCTGCCTACCGACGACACCGCGGCCGCCGCAGGTTGGGCAGGTTTTGATGCCACCCGAGCCCTTGGTGCCGGTGGCGTTGCACTTGCCGCAGGGGACGTTGCGCTCGATCTCAAGTTCTTTTTCCACGCCGGTGGAGGCCTCTTCGAGGGAAATTTCAAGATCGTAGCGGAGGTCGGAGCCGCGCTGTTTGCCGGTGCGTTTGCGCGAGGCCCCACCGCCGAAAAATTCCTCGAATCCGCCGCCGAACGCTCCGCCGAAGACCTGGGAGAAAATATCCGCTGGATCGTGAAAGCCACCGCCGCCGCCTCTGCCACCGGAGAATGCTGCGTGGCCGTAGCGGTCGTAGGCAGCGCGTTTGTCGGGATCGGAAAGCGCCTCGTAGGCTTGACCGAGTTCCTTGAACTTGTCCTCTGCGGTCGGGTCGCCTGGGTTTTTGTCAGGGTGAAATTTCACCGCCAGCTTGCGGTATGCTTTCTTGATTTCAGCGGCGTCGGCGCTTTTCGAGACGCCGAGGATTTCGTAGTAGTCGCGTTGGGGCATTTCGGAATTTGGTATTGGTAAAGGGCGGCTCAGGCAGTGGCATCGCCGTTGGAGCTGTCGGCGACGATGACGCTCGCTGGGCGCAGCAGGCGGTCGCGGAGCTTGAAGCCGCGGCGGGTGATGCGAATGATCTCGCCCTCCTCGTGATCGGCCGATGGCTCCTGGGAGACGGCGTCGTGGAGGTTCGGATCGAACTGGCCGGCTGCTGGAATTTCCTCAACGCCCTGGCTAGCGAGGAAGTCGTTGAGTTGCTTGCGGACCATATCCATGCCGATGTAGATCATTGATGAGGTGTCCTGGGCGGCGGCCATCATTCCCATTTCGAAGTTGTCGATGACAGGAAGCAGTTCTTCGAGCAGCCGCTGGTTGGCGTAGCGGATCGCTTCCTCGCGCTCGCGGGCGGTGCGCTTGCGGAGGTTGTCCATTTCGGCCGCCGTGCGGAGGGAAACTTCCTTCCATTTCGCGGCTTCCGCCTCGAGTTCTTCCCATGGATCGATTTGTGCGGGGGTATCGGATGTGTCTTGGGATGTTGCGGAGGCTTCGATTTCCTCCACGTTATCGGGGTTTTCCGGTTGCTGTTGGGATTCGTCTTGCTGCATGCGGCATAGGTGTATTCAGGAAAGCGCCGAGGTCAACCCTAGGGAAGTGGTGAGTAGGGGTGTCTCCGCGCCTGAAGTCACTCCGGGTGTCTTCACACGTAATGACGCGTCTGCTCCTCAGTGCCTGGGGAATCCTGTCCCAAGGATCCGGCCAATCTCATCCATTCGCGGCGTATTTGGAAACTCGGATGAGCGTTCGGAAGAAGCGGCTCGATTGTGGGCGGGTTCCCGGTGGAGGTGTTGCCGGGGCGGGGCGGATGCAATCCGCCGCCACTTGCCCCCCGCAGGCGCGGGGGGTGTGGAGCGTTACCTATAGGAGGTCGTTGACGAGCTTCTCTAGCTTGACGATATCGGCGGCGAAGTTGCGGATGCCCTGGGCGGTTTTCTCGGTGGCCATGGCGTCTTCGTTCAGCATGAGACGGAAGGTTTTCTCGTCGAGTGAGATCTTTTCCACGGGGTCGTTACTGGCGATTTCCGGGGTGAGTTTGGCCTCCACCGGTTCATTTGATTCAGCGAGTTCAGCGAGGAGGTTCGGGGAAATGGTGAGGAGGTCGCAGCCGGCGAGGGCGAGGATTTCGCCTTTGTTGCGGAAGGAGGCGCCCATGACTTCGGTTTTGTAGCCGAACTTTTTGTAGTAGTTGTAGATAGATTTGACGGAGATGACGCCGGGATCCTCGTCGCCCTGATAATCTTTTCCGGTGGACGCCTTGTGCCAATCGAGGATGCGGCCGACGAAAGGCGAGATGAGCTGGACCTTTGCCTCGGCACAAGCGATGGCCTGGGCATCGGAAAAGAGGAGGGTGAGATTGCAGTGGATGCCTTCTTTTTCTAAGGATTCGGCGGCCTTGATGCCCTCCCAGGTGGAGGCAATCTTGATGAGGATTCGATCTCTGGAGACGCCTTCCTCTTCGTAGAAGCCGATGAGCTGATGGGCTTTTTCAATGGTGCCTTGGGTGTCGAAGGAGAGACGGGCGTCAACCTCGGTGGAGACGCGGCCGGGGACGATTTTCAGGATTTCGAGGCCGAACAGAATGAGGATACGATCCAGCACGGCGTCGGTGAGTTTCTGCCCGGAGAGCTTGCCGCCCTTGAATTCGGAAACGGCCTTGTCGATGAGGTGGCGGTATTCTGATTTTCCGGCTGCCTGAAGAATGAGGGAAGGGTTGGTTGTGGCATCCTGAGGCTTAAATTCCTTCATGGCCTCGAAGTCCCCGGTGTCGGCAACGACGGTGGTAAGTTTTTTCAGTTGATCAAGTTGTGTCATAACGGGCGGATACTAGTTCGGGATCGAATGCGAAAAAGACTAATAATGATCGGTAGATGGAGATCTGGATGAAATCCGCAGGAGTAGTGGATGAAGGGGATTTGCGAGGAGCACGCCGAAGCTGGCTCCGAGGAGATCCGCCAGCCAGTCGTATGGATCGTTTCCAGAGCGCCCCGGCGTGAACGACTGGTGATACTCGTCCAGCGCGCCAATGACCGCGAGGATGAGGATGGGAAGGAGGACACGAAGCAGCGGGGCCGATTTCACTCCTGATTTGAAAATGGCATAGGTCCCGAGGACGAGGCCGCCGATGGCGAAGTAGGTGAAGTGCATCACCTTATCGAGGTGGGGGATCTCGGGGCCGCCCGGAGGCATGGTGTGGGAGAGCGACGAGAGAAAGAGGAGTGTGAGACCCCAGCCGATGATCGCAGCGAGCCAGGTGCAGGGCCACGCCAGCAGATGAAACAAGGTTTTCAGACCGTTCGAGAGAGGTTACGGGTTCTTCATCTCGTCCTCAAGCCGCTCGGCGAGCCACTGCTTCATCATCGACTGATAGTTGAGAAAACGGGAGCGGGCGATGCGCTTGAGGCGGGAGAGCATCCGCGGATCGAAGCGGAGGGTGATGGTGGTGGACTCGCGCGAGTCGGCCTCGTGAATGGAGCCGACCATGAGCTTCGGATCGAGATCGTGCTCCTGCCAGAAGGCGTTTTCCGCAGCTGCATCTTCGAAGTCTGGAAGCTGATCCCAGGAGGTGATGGATTTCATCGGTTCAGCGGGTTTCGTTGTAGTTACGATCGTAGAAGCGGCGCTCGGACTCGCTCATTTCGCGGGCGGAAATGACGCGGGCGATCTTGCCGTCTGTGGTGAATGCGATGAAGAGGTGGCGGTCGGCGACGGTGCGACCGAGCGCGTAGTAGCGGGAGGCTCCGTCATCGCGATCGTTGTCCGGGAGAAAGCGGATGGCGAAGGGGTCTTCCAGAATTTCCTCGAGTTCCCCCGGCCGGATGTGGCGGAGGTCGAACGGTGCGTCGATGAGGTCGAGGTCCATGGTGGCGATGAGGCAGGAGCGAGAGAAACTGCTCAGCCAGCATCCATGTGCCGGAGGATTTTGTCCAGAGCAGCTTCGGGTGTGAGGAGGTGAAGTTCCTGGAGAGTGTCCGGCTTGCCATGCTCGACGAATTCATCCGGCCAGCCGATTCGGGCGACTGGGGTCTGGATGCGGGCGTCGTGCAGGTGCTCGATGCAGGCGGCGCCGAAGCCGTTGGAGAGGACGTGATCCTCGAAGGTGCAGACGACCTTGCAGTCGCGGGCGACTTTTTCGAGCAATTCGGTATCGAGGGGTTTGATGAAACGCGGATTGACGAGGGAAACGGAGAGACCTCTTGCTTCGAGGAGGTCTTTGGTTGTCACCGCCATGTCGAAAAAGGTGCCGAGGCCGATGAGGGCGACATCTGTTCCTTCCTGCAGGAGTTCACCTTTGCCGAGGCGGATCGGGTTGACCTTTTCGTCGGCGGGGATGCCGGTGATGACGCCGCGGGGGTAGCGGATGGCGGTGGGGCCGTCATCGTATTTCGCCATCCACTTGAGCATGGCTGCGAATTCCGCCTCATCCTTTGGCTGCATGTGAATGATGTTCGGGATGTGCCGGAGGTAGCCTATATCGAAGAGGCCGTGGTGGGTGGGACCATCATCGCCGGAGAGGCCACCGCGGTCCATGCACAGACGGACGGGTAGATTCTGCAGTGCGATGTCATGAATGATCATGTCATACGCGCGCTGCATGAAGGTGGAATAGATTGCGAGGAAGGGGCGGTAGCCCTCGGTGGCCATCCCGGCTGCGAAGAGTGCGGCGTGCTCCTCTGCGATGCCGACATCAAAGTAGCGATCCGGGAGGTCCTTTTTGAAGAACTCAAGCTTGGTTCCGCCGGGCATTGCGGCCGTGATGGCCACGATCTTCGGGTCGTCGATGGCGAGATCGGTGACGGTGCGGCCGAAAATATCGGAGCAGGTTGGGGTGGAGACGGTGTCGGTGGAGCCGTCTTCGATCTTGTAGGCGCCGAGGCCGTGAAATTTGCCGGGGTTGTCGAGGGCGGGCTGGTAGCCGCGGCCTTTTTCCGTGATGATGTGCAGCACCACCGGCTCGTTGAGTGTTTTCAGGTGCTCGAAGGTCTTGACCAGCAGAGGCAGGTTGTGGCCGTCAATCGGGCCGAAGTAACGAAGGCCGAATTTCTCGAAAAGGACGTTCGGAAAAATCAGATTTTTCGCACCTTCCTCGACCTTGTGGGCGATCTTGCGAGCGGCCTTGCCGAGGATGCGCTCCACGAAATCGGCAGAGGTGGTGCGGACGGTGGAGTAGGTCGAGTGGGTCTGGAGGGCGTTGAAATAGCGGGCGATGGCTCCGACATTTTTGTCGATCGACCATTCGTTGTCATTGAGGACGACGATGAACTTGCGCGTCGTTTCAGCGATGTTATTGAGCGCTTCCAAGGTGGGGCCGCAGGTGAAGGCGGCGTCACCTGCAACAGCGACAACATGGTTGTCGCCTCCGGCAAGATCTCGCGCGGCGGCCATGCCGAGGGCGGCGGAGAGGGCGGTGCCCGCGTGTCCGGCTCCATAGGAGTCGTGCTCGGACTCGGAGCGGAGCAGGAAGCCGTTGAGCCCTTTATAGGTGCGGATCGTATCGATCTTCGCAGCGCGGCCGGTGAGCATTTTGTGGACGTATCCTTGGTGGGCGACGTCGAAAACGAACTTGTCCGCCGGGGTGGAGAAAACGGCGTGAAGCGCGATGCTGAGTTCGACTACGCCGAGGTTCGGTCCGAGGTGTCCGCCGGTGACGGAGAGGCAGTTGATAAGCGCCTGACGGACTTCCTCTGCGAGCTGGAGCAGCTCTCCATCGGAAAGTTTTTTTACATCATCCGGGGAATGGATGCAGCGAAGCAGTGGACCAAGCTGTGTCGGGGCGGAAGGGGAGGTTTCAGAAGAGGCTGATGTCATTATAGTCGTCGGGGTCTTCGGGTGTTGAGGCCGAAGCGGTATCGGGAGCTTGTGTGGATTCATCTTCCGCATCCAGTCCCTTTTTACTGCGGTTGGTTAGAGTGATCAGTTCAATGCGCTTGCGGGCGGCGGAAAGAACTTCGTCGCAGTGTTTCAAAAGCACCGATCCGGCCTCATACTGGGTCACCAGATCTTCGAGTGGCAGTTGCTCGCTCTCCATGCTCTCGACGATCTCTTCCAGTTTGGAAATGGCGTCTTCGAAAGTGAGCGATTCATCGGGCGACGATGACGCGGACTTGGGGCGGGCGGACATGATCGGCTACGGGCGCGGGTTGTAGGATAGACGGGAAGCGCTTAATTTTTGTCCGCAGTGCGTAGGGCGCGGTCCGAGTAGTAAACCATATCCATGCCGACCAAGGTGGCGCGGAAGGGGTAGCGGCGGGTGATTTCCTGGATTTTCTGATCCTTGTCGTAGATCGAAAGACCGGGAGGATAGGTGGCGATAAAGACCCGGCCATCAAGGACCAACGACGTGAAGTCGCGGTATTTCCGGGCGACTTCAGCGGCATTGGCCGAGCCATGGGAGGATGGGGAAATGAGGATGCCGGCGACGGGTGTCTGGAGATCTTCGGCGGCGGTTTCCAGCGCGGCGAAATCGGTGCGGGAGGGCGGCAGCCAGATCGATACCCGGTCTGCGTACCAGGCCACGGCCCAAGGCTGGTCGGAGAACGAAATCTGCTTTTCCGTCAGCCATTTTTTCAGACCAAGGTTGAGTGCCGGGGCGTAGTATGGCGGCCAATGAGGGACACCGCCGCGGTCCTTGTGATCAAGGCCGAGGCGGATCTTCATGGGGAGACCGAGCACCAATGGCAGGGCACAGATAAAAATGATGATTATGTAGTGCAGGTCTCGCAGCATTGGCGTGGCGGCAACGACCGGAAGCTTGCTCCAGAGGATGGAAACAAAGGCCAGGCCGTAGGCGGTCATGATCGGCGCGAAAAGCAGGTGTGTCTGGTTGGAATCAAGCCCCTTGGAGCTGACACCGTAGATCGCGAGGCCGAAGGCGGAGAACACGAACATCAGCAGGATCGCCCAGCGGAAGTTGGCGATCGAAGGACGGCGGAAAGGATGCAACAGCGAGATGAAGAACAACGGGGCAACGATGATTCCGCCGAGGAATGCGATTAGATCTGTGGTCTGAACCAGCGTGGTCTGGATGATGCTCGTAAAGAATCCGCGGTTGAGCAAAGGGGTGGCCTCAAGGTCGCGGGTGCGCATGACCATGTCCTCGGTGCCGCCGCCGATACCGTTGTAAAGAGCGAGGAAAGCCGTACCGAAAGGGGTTCCGGATAGCCCTGCGTTTCGCAGCATCACGAATACTGAAGGGACGATCAGCACAAAGAGGATTGAGATTCCCACGATTCCCCGCGGGCGGAACGCCACTGCAGCGAAAATGATGTAGCCCAGCGCGATCCACACCGCCAGGTAATGCGTCATCGCCAGCAGAGTGAAAAACACGCCCGCGATGATCGCAGGTAGAAAGGGACCTTTGCCCTCCGAGGAATCCTCCACCGCTCGATACACGAAGTAGAGCGCGCAGGAAAACAGCAGTAGCATCAGCATTTGCGGCAATCCGCTGAGCGAGTATTCCCAGAACAGGTTGCAGAAAAGCATCAGGATCGCGGTGACGCCGGCAATTTTGATGTCAAAGATCCGCGATACCAAAAGATAGCTCACGCCGATGGCCATCAGAAAGCACAGAGTGGAGACTGTGGCGATCACTCGGTCGAGCGGGAAGATCATTTCGTTTTCCCCCATCTGCCACTTCTCCGCATTGTCGGCTCCGACGAGCTTGAGGACCGCCGCGTTCAGAAGCGGGTTGAGAGGAGAATGATAAGTGTCCTGAAAGCCGGTGAAGGGGATTGAGCGTTCCTTGTGCGCCTTTGCCTGCTCGTAGGCGACGGGGCGGATGAATTTGGTGGCAAAACCGTTGCCTCGGGAGATTTCCCGGGCGATCTGAGCCTGGTCCATCGCGTGTGGCGAGTTGAGTCCGCGGAAGAACGTGAACAGGTTTCCCAGGGTCAGGATAATCAGAATCAGTAAGAACAAACTGCGTCTGATTAGGATGCCTGAATCGAGTTGGGTAGGGGAGGTGCTCATGCGGAGTGCTGGGGATATGCCATGAGGGAGAAAACTTAAAGCCCTAGTTCCTTGATTTTTCGTTGCAATGTGCGGCGGTTGATTCCGAGGAGTTCGGCTGCCTGCGTTCGGTTCTGGTCGGCCTTGGCGAGGGCACTGCGGATCGCCATGACCTCCAAGGCACGTAAGTTAAGTTCAGCGGGTGCGGCAAGCGCGTTTTTGGGAGCGACTTCGGCATGCTGCTGGACGGTGCTTTCCTCCTGTAGGAAACGTGGCAGATGGTGCGCGTGGATCACCGGGTCGTTCGACATCACCACGCCATGCTCGATGGAAGTGCGGAGTTCGCGGACATTTCCGGGCCAAGGATAACTGATCAGCTTGTGAATCGCCTCATCGGTGAGCGGCTTGAACGGGCGCTGGTTTTCCTCGGCGAACTCTTGGAGGAATGCGTTTGCCATGAGGACGATATCCTCCGGGCGCACCCGCAGGGTCGGCATCCGGATCGAGACGACATTGAGGCGGAAATAGAGATCCTCGCGAAATTTGCCCTCGTCCACCATCTGCCGGAGGTTCTTGTTGGTCGCTGCGATGAGGCGGACATCGACTTTGATTGGCGAGTTCGAGCCCACCCGCTCGATCGATCTTTCGGAGAGTGCGCGGAGCAGCTTGACCTGCGTGGCGGCGTCGATCTCCCCGATTTCATCTAGGAAAAGCGTCCCTCCATCCGCCTGCTCAAAGCGACCGATCCGGCGCTGACTCGCACCCGTAAAAGATCCTTTTTCGTGGCCGAACAGTTCGGACTCCAGGAGCTGCGGGGAAAGCGCGGCGCAGTTGACGATCACCAGCTTTGAGGTCGGGCGGCCAGAGAGGTGGTGGATTGCGTTGGCGACGACCTCCTTGCCGGTCCCGGATTCTCCCTCGATCAGGACGGTTGCGCGGGTGGGGGCGACCTGCTCGATCAGCTCGGTGACGCGCTTGATCTCCGGAGATCGCCCGATCAAGCGACCCAGGCCGCTTATTTTCTTCACCTGCTTGGTGAGCTGGACGTTCTCGACTTCGAGGGTGCGCGAGCGCAGTGCCCGTTTCAGCAGCATCTCCACCTCATCGAGATTCAGCGGCTTGGTGACGAAGTGGAACGCGCCCCTGCGCATTGCCTCCACCGCCGTGTCCACGGAGCCGTAGGCGGTCATCATCAGGATCACCGGCGGGTTGGGAAGCTTGGAGGCGGCGTCAATCAGGTCCATACCGGAGTCGCCGCCCAGCCGCAGGTCGGTGAGCAGCAGCTGGATCGGCTCGGTTTTTAAAATGGTCAGCGCCTCTGAGTTATTAGCGCCGGTGTAAACCTCAAATTCCTCCTCCAGAGCGCTGCGCAGGCCCTCGCGGGTGGCGCGTTCGTCGTCAACGATGAGGAGCGTGGGAAGCATGAAAATGGTCTAAGAGGAAACGCTGGCGAGAGTGGGGAAGTATCGCCGCCGTGCCAATCCCGATTTTGCACGATTGGGATCGAGCTAGGAAGGAGGTTTTTACACCACGAATTTCACGAATTACACGAATTGGTAGATGGTAGATGGTAGATGGTAGATCTTCATTCGTGAGATTCGTCCAATTCGTGGTTTAAAATTCTTCCCCCTCACTCCCGGTCGCGGCTATCCAGCCAGATCGTCACCGGCCCGTTGTTCACCAGTGACACCTTCATATCCGCGCCGAAGACCCCGCGCCCGACCGGCTTGCCCAGTTTCTCCTCCATTTTCCCGCAGAAGCACTCATACAGCGGTTCCGATTTGGCTGGCGCGGCAGCTCTGAGAAACGAAGGCCGGTTGCCCTTTTTGGTCGAGGCATGAAGCGTGAACTGACTCACTACCAGAACCTCTCCGTCGATATCCGCCAACGCCCTGTTCATTTTCCCCTCCCCGTCGTCAAAGATCCGCATTTGGGAGATCTTGCCGCACAGCCACTCCGCGTCGCCCTCGTCATCCGCGTCCTCCACTCCGAGGAGCACCAGGAAGCCCGGGCCGATCAACGAAACCTTCCGCCCCTCGATTTCCACTCCCGCTGATGAAACCCGTTGGATCAATGCCCGCATGGGAATGAATCTGATCGCTTGTTCACATTTCTTCCAGAGCATTTCACCCGGCGGGCACCTTGTATTGACCACCGCATACTGGATCTGGCAAACAGGGAACCGCCCATGGCCGAAACCCTCAAGAACGCACCCATCAACCTGTTTTCCCAGAAGCCCCAGCAAGAGGCCGATGACGTCACCCGCGCCCTTCCACATGCCGTGGGCCCGGAAAAAAGCTTGCTCTCGACGATGCTGCAGGACCCGCAGGACTACATCGGTGCTGCCATCGAGGAGAAGCTGACGCCCGCCCACTTTTACCTTCCCAATCACTCGACCCTCTTCGGATTTCTCATCGAGCTCTTCGAGGGCGGGCATGAAGTGGAACTCGTCTCATTGGTGCAAAGGCTTCTGGACAAGGGGCTCCTGGAAAGGGTGGGGGGGCCGGGTTACCTGACGGAACTCTACACCTACGCACCGAGCCCGGGGCACTTCCACCACCACCTGCAGCACGTCAAAGACAAGTTCATCCTGCGCTCGATCATCCGCACCTCGAATGAAGCCGTTGCCCAGGCCTACGAAACTCCAGATGAAGTTCCGGCCTTGCTTGACTCCTTCGAGGCGAACATCCTTGCGATCCGGGAGAGCGCGGAAACAAACCAGGCGCAGACGCTCAAGCAGACCGTGGAGGAGGTGATGCGTAATTTCCAGATGCTGCTGTCCAAGGAAAAACTCAGCTCCGGAATCACCACCGGCTTCGAGGAGCTCGATAAAAAATCAGGTGGTCTGAAAGCAGGGGAGATGTTCGTTGTCGCCGCCCGTCCATCGATGGGGAAAACCTCCTTCATGATGAACATCGTGGAGAACATCTGCATCGACCAAGGCAAGCCTACGATGGTGTTCTCCTGCGAGATGAGCTCCGCTCAGTTGGTGCAGCGGTTGATTTTCGCCCGCGCCAAGTTCGCCGTCTCCCAGCTTAGCCGCGGCTACACGCCCAAGAAGCAGGAGCTGGAGCGGGTGCGGAACTCCTCCGCCCAGATCATTAACTCCAAGCTTTTCATCGACGACACCGCTGGCATCTCGATCAACGAACTCCGCGCCAAGGCCCGGCGCAAAAAACGCGACGAAGGCCTGGAGTTCATTGCGATCGATTATCTCCAGTTGATGAAATCCCGCACCAAGCAGGCGGAGAACTCGCGGGAGCGGGAAATCGCTGAAATTTCCAGCGGGATCAAAAGCTTGGCCAAAGAATTGGCCGTTCCGATCCTCATCCTCGCCCAGCTCAACCGCGGTCCCGAAGGTCGCACCGGAAAAAGCCTCGGCGTCCCCCGGATGTCGGACCTCCGCGAATCAGGCGCGATCGAGCAGGACGCCGACCTCGTCGGCCTGCTTTACCGGAACAAATACTACGCGGAAAACGAGGAAGAGCGCGCCGCCCTCGAAGGCAAGGCGGAGCTTGTCCTCGCCAAGAACCGCAACGGCGAAACAGGCGGCATTCCGCTGACCTTTGTTGAGGAGCTCATGCGCTTCGAGACAGGCCCGCCCGCGCATGAGCAGGAGTGATGGATTCTGGTGTCATCAAAACTGCCTGAGTCGGTGCGGGGTCGCCTGAGAAACCAGGCAGTTTTCCATTTCGCGTTGGCCAGTGCGCATCTCGTTAACTTTTTTTTCATAAAATTCTTGGATCGGCTGTGACTTTCTATCATCTTCCGAGCGCAGGTCGCTCCTGCTCAGAATTCATACCCCAAATTACTAATGAGCCTTACACAAACACTAATAAGAACAAATCTCCTTTCCTTAGCGACCATGGCTTCCATGGCTGCTTCCACCCACGCTGCCGTCTTGGTCAGTTACAACTTTGCAGGCGCTACGGATGAGCAAGCCGTGGCTTTGACCGCTGATCGTACTACCGCCACCTCGGCGGATAACCCGGGCGGCACTCTCGCTTCCATCGCTACCGAATTCACCAGTGCCACCGGTTTCGCTGCAGTATACGACAATGAGTCGGATGCGGGCGGGCTCGATGGAACAGGCTCACTAAATTTTCAAATGAAGGGCTCCTCTGGCACGCAGACACCAACCGTGGCCGTCACAAACAACTCCTACTTTGAATTTACCGTCGATTTTGCGGCACTCGGTGCCGGGCTTTCTGCGAATCTTACATCGCTTGACTTCATCGCGGCAAAGAGCGGCAACGGGAACCGGGGATTCTTTGTCGTGACCAATGGCACGGCCGACGGATTTGGATACGATGCTCCTTCGGATGAAGCGTATTCCGATGTCACCGCCGCTAGCATCGTAAACTTCGACAGTGTGGTGGACAGCACCCGTGACACGGATGCCGGGACCACAGAGTTCACTCCGTATAGCATCAGCCTGACCGGATCGGATTTCCAGAATCTCACTCAGGCAGTCACGTTCCGCCTCTACGCTACTAGTAATAGTAGCTCAGCAACGGTGCAGTTCGATGACTTCACGCTCAATGGAAGTGTGATTCCAGAGCCTTCTACTCTGGGCCTCGCCCTTCTTGGCGCGTTCGGCCTGTTGACGGTGCGCAGCCGCCGTCAGTAACAGTTCCAATTAAAGCAATTTCCATAGAAAGGGGTAGGCGAAAGCCTGCCCTTTTTTGTATGCGAGATGAGCCCCGCTCAGTTGGTGCAGCGGTTGATTTTCGCCCGCGCCAAGTTCGCCGTCTCCCAGCTCAGCCGGGGCTACACGCCCAAGAAGCAGGAGCGGGAGCGGGTGCGGAACTCCTCCGCCCAGATCATCAACTCCAAGCTCTTCATCGACGACACCGCCGGCATCTCGATCAACGAACTCCGCGCCAAGGCCCGGCGCAAAAAACGCGCCGAAGGCCAAGCCTAGCCAAAGAGCTTGCCGTTCCGATCCTCATCCTCGCCCAGCTCAACCGCGGTCCCGAAGGTCGCACCGGAAAAAGCCTGGGCGTCCCCCGGATGTCGGACCTCCGCGAATCCGGCGCAATCGAGCAGGACGCCGACCTCGTCGGCCTGCTTTACCGGAACAAATACTATGCGGAAAACGAGGAAGAGCGCGCCGCCCTCGAAGGCAAGGCGGAGCTTGTCCTCGCCAAAAACCGCAACGGCGAGACCGGCGGCATTCCGCTGACCTTTGTCGAGGAACTCATGCGCTTCGAGACAGGCTCACCCGCGCATGAGCAGGAGTGAGATTTGGGAGAACGAACACAGCCACATGGACGATCACCGCTACCACCCCCGGAGCAAAGCCAAGTTGCACTTGGGGAAGTGATATCGCTTGGACAAAACTCTAGAAGCGGAAGGCTGAAATTCAGGAGAAGCCAAGCGGGATAAAAAAATCCCCGCCGGAGCAATCCAGCGGGGATGAAGGAGAGTCTTCTACAGGATCGTTTAGCGGCGGCGGCGGGAGAAGCCGGCAAGTAGCGCGAGACCCAGCAGAGCGGTGCTTGAAGGTTCCGGAATGGCATTGATCTCGAACGTGTCGAAGCGGGCAAGCCCGCCGGGTTTTTCAAGGTAAACACCGAAGCTTGAGATATTTCCGCTTGGCAGGGCCTGATCGTTTGTGCCCCGAGTGAGACTGCCAGGCGCCTGCGTGATCAGAGCCCAGTTTGAGGAGGTAAAGTCGATGAGGGAAAGTTGTGTGGCACCAGTATCGAAATTGCTGGCAGAACCTACCGACGTAGAGGCTCCCAGGTTGACGCTAGCATACCACTGGCTGTTCACCTGAAGGGCGACACGGTAGTCGATCGTGCTACTATTTGAGTTTCCCTGAAAAAACGAAATGCTCGTCAGGCTTTCCCTGGTGAGCGCGATTGATCCGTCGTATTCCATGGTGGAAGCTAGCAATTTGGAGCTGCTTGTGAAGACGAAGCCGTTCGTTTCACTCGCGGCAACCTGGGCTTGACCAACGTTTGGAAGGTTCATCGGATTCCCCTCTAGGTTGGAAAGAGCGGTTCCCGCACCTGGATCTGCATTAAGTTCGTTCACAGCAGTCCAGTTAACACTGGAAAGAGGGGCAGCATCAACGGTGGTGCCAAACACCTCGCGGTAGACGAGAGCAGCTTGGGAAATGCTGGTGGTAGAGATTGCGGCAAGGGTTGCGGCGGTAAGCAGGTTGAGTTTCATAGTTTTTACTGGGGTGGCTTGTCTACAGCTTTGAAAGCTTTGCGGGGGAGTTTCGGGAGTTTTTTGATGACCGCAAGAAAAAACGTTGCCAAATGTTTCGGTCCGCATTGCGCCGGTTTAAATGACATTCGACCGGCCGCTGCTGCCGAAGTATTCTTCAAACAACAAAACATCCGGATGGAACGAATCCATCCGGATGTCTGCGCTTATGATGTTTTCGGCGGAGGAAAACAATTTGCCGCCGGGCGGCTATTGACGGACCCGGATGTTATCGACATAGACGGTATTCGCACCCGCACTGGAGTTGAGTTGGACGAATTTAATGCGGACACTGGAGATGGAAACGGCTCCTGCTGGAATTGCCACCGTGTCTTCGTATGTCGCCCATTTTCCAACGAAATTGGAGTCGACGCTCAGCCTTCCTCCCATCACTTTGGACGGACTACCTGTGCTTTGGTTGAAGACGACGATGACCTCAAATCTCACATCGCCCAGCTCGGCCGAAGGGAGTTTCACATCAGCATTGAGCTTGAGGTTCGTGATACCGGCAGGGAGCGGGATGGCGGAGGCAAGGGTGTCCCAGGCGTAGAGGCTTCCCGTTGCGGGGACCTGGCCCTCACCTGCGCCTGTGCCATCAACTGATGTCAAAACTAGGTTGCTGTAGTTCTGAGTCCCACCTTCGAAATTAGCGAGATAAAGGTCGCTTGACTGGGTGGAGCCGGTGACGAACCGGAACTCATCGATATCAATACCTGCGCTCACGACGACCATGTAGACATCGTGGACACCTGCCGTATCGCCCGTGACGGGTGAAGTGATCGTTTGGAAAGTGTTCCAGCCTCCCGTTACCGGAACCGTCACCTCAGCGATCGTGAGACCGGTGGGAGATCCGAGCCGAAAGGCAAGACGTCCACCTGTGCTCAAGCTGGAGGCGACGACCTCAATGCTTGTCGCACCACCGTCGAAGTCCACCGAGGCATACTTTGTCCACGCACCGTTGGATGTGTAACCGACCTTTGCTCCACCAATGGCGGCAGAGCTTGAGACGACGCGAATTCCTACACCGGAAGAGGCTGGATCGCCGTCACTATCGATTTCATAGTTCTCCGCAGAGATGGTCAGGAGCCCAGAGCTTGTCGGCGCTTTAACGGAGATGACCACCGTGTCACTGGCAGTCTTTCCTCCATCGTCCGTTACCGTCAGTGTGACCGTGTGGGTGCCGACGGCGAAGTTAACAACCGGAGTCTTCCCTGTGGCAATCGTGGCGGAATTCGCAGTCCAGACATAGGATGTGATCGTGCCGTCATCGGACGAGCCCGCACCGTTAAGAGTTACCGACTCGTAACCGTCTCCATTGGAGTCAGTCACCGTCTGATCGCTTCCGGCCCTCGATACCGGAGGCAAGTTCGTAGCTGTGGATGTCTGCCATGAAAGCGCGGCGGGTTTGCTGCTGTCGCTTTCCTTCTGATGGAAGGTGGTAGCGCCAGTGTAGTCGATCACGAAGGTGACCACACCGTTGGTATCGGCGTTGAGGAAGTTGGCCAGCGCGCTGGTGCTGAGCGAGAGGACATCCGAGGTAGCCGCAGTGTAATACACTTAGCCCAGAGCGGTCAGGGCACCTGTGTTCAAACTACCGCCCTTGGTGTAGTCGAAGTTCGCGCCATAGGTCTCCATTTCGGTGAACATTTCGCCGGTTTCATCGTAGGCCAAACCCTCGTCAGGCACGCCGTAGAGCACTGCGTTTCTGGCAGCCGTGTCATTTGCGGTCTGCTCGAAGAGTTTGATAGTGGCATTGCTGATCGAGCCCACATCCGCGGGATTTACCTTGAAGCGGAGGACAATCATGTTGGCTCCCGTGGTCTTCAGGGTATCCGAGTCATTGGGGCTGGCTGAGGTGGAAGTGGGAGTGAAAGAAGCGTCGGCAGACAATAGGCCCACCTTTGTGTTTCCTGCGGGGATGAAGTTCCCCTCGAAGATCGCTCTCGTCTGGGCTGGTGTGCCCTTGATGTTGCCTTGGCCGGTGACCAGCCAGAACGCCATCCCTGCATCGGAGCAGTCGAAGGTTGCTTTACCGGCCGCATCGCCACGGGTCCAGAGCCACTGCCAATCGGGGTTTGAGGAATCCCTCAACCATGTCCAATCCGCATAGTCCTTGTTGTAGTTAAAATTCTGGCTGGTGATCTCGATCGCCTTGACGCCTGAGGTCTCGATATCGGGCCAGGTGTGGGTCGAATTGGGCGAGTTAAAGTAGGTTTCATTCCATCCGCCGTGGGAGACGACCGTGCAGAACTGCCGTTTGGACGATTGCGCAGCTTGTATTCCGCGCCAGATGAGTTCCATCGGTCCGGCGGCGGCCAGGATGAAGCGGTTGTTTGCGGAGGAGGCGTTGATCTGGGCGGCAATGCTGTCGATCGCTCCCTGCCGGTTTTCTAGAACGTTGAAAACGACCGATGAGGAAATACCCCATCTTGTTGCCGCACCCGTCACGCTGGTTTTCATCGCGGAGGCGAGGGCGGGATCGTTTTCCCCAAGATTGTTGTTGTAGCTCACGTGTGTCAGCTGCCCTTTGAGGCCGGCTTCACAAATCAAGGCCATCGCCACCGGGGTCGCGAGGATGTCATCGGTGTCCACGGCGTTTCCATCATGGCTGATGCCGATCCGGTAATTCGTGGATTGATCGACATAGACCTGTGCAGTCACAGGAAGAACTGCTAACGCGCAGCATGCCGGGAGGATCATTGCTAGGGGGGGTAGTCTCATATTTTTATTGGTGTTTGGTTGTCCATATACATTACTTGCTTCTAAAAAGATCGCTAAGGACGATACCCTTGAGCACCGATCGAAGCCCGTGCTTCGAAGGTTCTGCTTTTTTCAAAATCCCTTCCACCAGGGCGCGGTCAGCAAAGGTGACCCCACTGCCGGTGGCGAAGGTCGTCAGCCGGTCGGCAAGGTTCCGGGCGAGCTGGTCCTCGTTCTTGAGAAGATACTTGCGGAACTCGTGGATATCTTTGAACGACTCGCCTTCGACTGTCGTTCCAGAAGGATCCACCTTGAGCGCCTCGGTGTAGCGGTTGCCGTCGGGACCGGGCCGCCCGTTGGCGGTTACGGCTCGGTATTTCTCTCGCCATGCGCCCATTACATCGAAGCTCTCGAGGGCGAATCCCGGAGGATCGATATAGGCATGACAGGATGCGCAGGATTCGGAGGTGCTGTGCTTGGCGAGCTGCTCGCGCACGGTGGTGGCCCCGCGGGTATCCGGATCGATGGAGCCGGCGGCCGGAGGCGGATCGCCGGGCGGAGTGCCGAGGATCCGGTCGAGCACCCATACGCCGCGTAAGACTGGGGAGGTGGCAAGGCCGTTGGCGGTGACTTTCAACACGCTGGTGTTGGTAATCAGGCCTCCTCTGGGGGAATCGGCGGGGAGTGGGACCTCCCGGATCTCTTTCCCGCGGACGCCGTCCAGTTGGTACACTTCGGCGAGACGCTCGTTGATCATTACGAAATCGGAATCGACCACGGTTGAGACTGGCAGATCCTCGACAAGCATTTTTTTGAAAGTCGCTTCGGTCTCCTCGACGGAGGAGATGACGACATGGGTATCGCAGAAATACTCGGGGTAAAGATCTTGGTCTGGAGTGGTGTTGCTGACCGCGCGGAGGTTCAGCCACTGGCCCACGAAATCGCTGACGAAGCGGCTGGATTTAGGATTCGTCAGCATCCTGTCGAACTGTGCGAGAAGGCCTTGGTCGGACTGGAGTTTTCCGGCCTTGGCGGCCGCGATCAGCTCGTCGTCCGGTAAGGAACGCCAAAGCAGATAGGAAAGCCGGGAGGCGAGGGCGTAATCGTCGAGCTTGCCCGGATCCTCAGAGAAGTAGAGGAAATCCGGTGAACATAGAACAGCCTTGTATGCGAGACGCATCGCGTCCTGGAAACAGAGCTTGTCTTTGATGGCTTCCGTGGCGAATGAAAGGCGGCGTTGGAATTCGGCTTCCTCGACCGGGCGCCGGTAGGCTTTTTCCATGAAACTGCGGAGGAGACGCGCGGAGTCTTGGTGTGGATCTTCGGAAACGACCATCATCTTCGTATCCGCGCCATCGCTCTGCAGGCGCTGCGGCTCTCGCAGCCCGCTTTTCTCAGTCCACTCTTCCTTGGGCAGATCGCCGAAGAGCGCCTTGTAGCTTGGCGCGGGCCATTGGTCGGGCACGCACTCCTCGGTGGCAAAAGGACCTTCGATTTCAAACCAGCTCACGCCGATCGCGTCGCCATGAGAGGCACCTTTGCCCTGGGGGGCGTCAATGGTCGCGAGGAAGAAGTCCAAGCTGTCCCCCTCGTATTTCCAGGCGGTGAACTCCACCACTCCTCCTTGGATTCCGGAAGGCACATCGAAGGTGCCGAGGATCCGGTTTGCTCCCGTGTTGATCCATGCGACATGGCCTTTTTTCGGGTCGGAAAGATTGCCGTCCTCATCCTTGTGGACGGCGCGGCAACGGACGCGGAATTTGTAGTATCCGGACTTGCCGCCTTCCGTCTTGATATGGCGGGGTGTCTGGGCATTGTTCGGCTGACTGGTGAAATCGACCCATTCTGGTAGCTCAAGCTTGTCGAGCTCTTTTTTCGGTAACTTGATCTTCTTGCCGTTTGCATCCCGCTTGCTGAGGTGGCGTCCTTTTTCAGAAAACCAAGTGCGCTCGGTCTTCGGTTTTGGGTCCGGGCGGAGCAGCATAGTGCGATCAATGGCGATGCCGGCGGCTTCTAGAAATTGCGCCATCTGGACGTAGGATACCTCTTGCCCTTCAGCGACGTTGTCGAAGCCATGGACGGTTGGGTCCGGCGGGAGAGTTTCCTTGATCTCCAGCCAGGGCGCTTGCAGCAAGTCCCGAAGGGTATGCTCGTATTCCACTGGATTGAGACGGCGGCCAATGGTCCTGCCCTTTTCCTTGTAGAGCTTGTTCCATGCCTCCAGCAAGGGATTCCCCATTTCCTGAAGGAACGCCTCCAGATCTTGGGTGGCGGGTTTTTCTTTGTCCTTTGGCGGCATTTCACCTGCAGAAACCCGGTCGAAGACACGGGTCCACTCCTGAAGATTGTGCGGATTGGTGGAGTCAAACCCGAGGTCCATCAGGTTCAGCCCGGCCTTCGGCTTTGCGTCATCATGGCAATCCCAGCAGTATCGTTCTAGAAACAGCTCGGTGTTCGCGGGCGATGCATTGACATGGAAAATCGAGACCGAGGTGATGGCAAGCGCTGCTGCCGGGAGGATGGAGGTTTTTTTCAAGATTTTGGGATGATGTTGGCGATCCATGCAGATGGCACAATGACCGCCACGGTTACCTGTGGTGACAATCCCGTTTCCGGGGCCGAAAAAAACCGTCCCGAAACCTTCTGTGAAGGCTCCGGGACGGAAGGACTTGTTGGAGTCAGATGATTCCCAACAGACAGCCGGGACTATCTGCGGCGGCGAACCAAGCCAAGCAAGGCAACCGAACCAAAGAGCATCGCGGAGGATGGCTCGGGGATCTGCACGGTGAATGCGGTGCTATCGATTTGTCCGCTAGCGCCTGCGCTAGGACTTAGGCTGAACTGAGTGTCAGTAGCGCCTGGCATGGAAACGGTCGTTAGCGTACCATTGCCGGTTCCTGTGCCCGTGCCGCTAAAGGTGCCACTAGTTCCACCGTTTGAGACAAGGGTGAATTGCTCGGTGCTATCGAAGTTAAACGTAGTTACAGAATTGAAATCCTGATTCGTGGCAAGGGCCTGTGACGTTCCAGTTGTGGCAACCACGCTCTGAAATGTGTAAGAAATCGACTCGCCTGCGTCGATGTTGGTACCAACACCCACTCGTCCGCCGCCAGGAGTACCTGGAGCACCACCGACACCTGTGAGGGAAAGCGTGACAGTCAGAGAGTCATCGTTGGTCCCTACATCATCCAGATTCAATCCGGTGACGCTGTAGGTGATGGTGGCTGGATTGTTTGTGCCGTCAACTGTAGAGGCGACCGTAACCGTCCCGGAACTAACCGTGGCACCAGCGCGCGTCGCATTCGTAAAAGTGACCAGAGTAGTCGCAGCGGATGCAAGCGGAGCTGCAATGGCAAGCGTAAGAGCCATCAGGGAGGCCTTCGCGAATGTAGGATTCATTGTCTTTAGTTTCATATTTTTATTTTTCTGTTGAGGGAGATTGGTGTCGGACAAGCGTCAAAAAATTTTGAACACCGGCCACATGGGGATCTGATCAAAATTATCCGACGTGTGCGGATCGAAGCATCCGTCAAATTAGTGAGATCGCCGGGATCGTAGAGTAGTCTCCTAGGTTGGCAAACAAAATTTAGACAAAAATCGTGGTGCGTCCGGACATGGCATCTGCTGACGCCGGGAAGAGCGATCTCGACGAATTGATTCACAGGGCGCACCTGCCGCAGGAAGACCGCAAATGGAACGGAGCGCAGCCGACCGAAAAAAAGAATCTGCAGCAATTCGGTTGCCTTCGACTGGGAGCGGATGATTGAATCGCGCCCCGCTCGCGACCGGCAGGTTTCCTGAAATCCCCTGTGATTAAGTGGGTCGCGGGATGTATTCGGGAAAAGCGAATTTGTGCTCGAAAAAACGCTTGTGAAAAAATTCACAAGCTCTCACTCTCCCGGCGGCCCACCCGCCGAACCACCCTGCTCTCATGGCGAACATCTTTCCACGCTGGTCGAATCTACTACCTTTCAAAATTGCCGTCTGCCTAGGTGCTGTAGGGATCGGAGTGGCCATGGCGATGGCGTATTACTTCACCCCGAAGGCACAGGTCGTTGGCTATCAGCCGTCCCAGCCGATTCCGTTTTCTCACAAAATCCACGTGGACCAGCTGGGACTCGATTGCCGCTACTGCCACTCCTTTGTCGAGGTCTCGGGGCACTCGAACGTTCCCTCCGGCAATACCTGCTGGAACTGCCATCAGCATGTGCAGCAGGACAGTCCGAAGCTCGCGCCGCTCCACCGCTCGATGAACGTCAGCTTCCCGGGCTACGATGGTAAGCCGATCGAGTGGGTCCGGGTTCACAAGACGCCCGACTATGTGTACTTCGATCACTCCGCGCACGTGAACCGGGGGATTTCCTGCCAAAGCTGCCACGGCGACGTGAACAAGATGGAGGTCATCACCCACGTGGAGCCGCTCTCGATGGCCTGGTGCCTCGACTGCCACCGCAGTCCTGAGAACCACCTCCGCCCCCTCGAGGAGGTGTATAACTTCAACTACGGCGATGCCGATGTGGCGAAATACTCTACCGACGCCTCGATTGACACGACGTTCGAGCTTGGGCAGAAGCTGAAGCAGCAGTTCGAGGTGCGGCCAAAGACCACTTGCGCGACCTGCCACCACTGATTCTCCCGCCTCGTCTTTCCTTTTCTCCAATTTTTTTGAAGCCCTGATATGAGCAAACGCATTTGGCAACACCCGGCCGTTCCACAAGACGAAAACACGGTCTCCTGGCGCAGCGCCGGACAGCTTGAAGACACTCAGGAATTCCGCAACTGGATGGAGCGCGAGTTCCCACGCGGGGTTGCGGAGCTTGAATCTCAAGATGAGATGGAGACCTCGCGCCGGACTTTCCTTAAGCTGATGGGTTCCTCGACGGCGCTCGCCGGCTTCGGGCTCGCCTCCTGCCGCCGCCCGGAGGCTTACATTGTCCCCTATACCGAAGCACCGGAATGGGTGATCCCCGGTGAGGCGACCTATTACGCCTCCACCAGCTCTCGTGGAACGGGTGCCGTGCCGGTGGTGGTGAAAACCTTTGAAGGCCGCCCGACGTGGATTGGTCCGAACCGCCTGCACCCGGACTACCAAGGAACGGACATCTACACCCAGGCATCCATCCTGGACATGTATTCGGTCTCGCGCTCCCGCACCTTTCTCCACAAGGGCAAGCCGACGGACCGTGAGAGCTTTCAAAAAGCGCTCGGTGCCATCGCTCTCGATCCGGGGTCGCGGGTGGGTTTTGTCTTCGGCCACGATGACAGCCCGACGCGGATGCGTCTGATCCAGGAGCTCGTCGGTAAATTCGGGAATTCCCGTTATTATCAATATGAAGCCCTGACCACCAATGACGCCGGGATCTACGGGGATGGCGTGAAGCTGGTGCCTGATTTCGCCAACGCCGACCGGATCGTCTCTCTGGATTGTGATTTCGTCGGCAAGGAACAGCAGGGGTCGAACATTGCCTTTTTCAACCGCCGCAAGCCGGAAGGGCGGGGCTATACCGCCGCTCCCGACGCCGGGACCATGAACCGTCTTTATGCGGTCGAGTCCGCCTACACACTTACCGGCGGCATGGCCGATCACCGCCTGCGCGTGGCTCCCAGCATGATCGTGGCGGTCGCCGCTCAGCTTGCCCGCGAGCTCGGTGTCGCGGCGGGAGACATCCCTGCGATCACGGACGAGCAACAGCTTGTGGCAATCCGAGAAATGGCGGCGGACCTCCGCGCCAGCGGCTCACGCACCGCCGTTCTTGCCGGATCGCGCCAGTCGGCGGCGGTCAAACACCTCGCCCTCGCAATCAATCTTGCCCTTGGAAATATCGGCGAAGGTGGCGGGCTCCAAGGCTACCAGACGGCGCTCACAGGCTTCGCAAACATCGCCCGGCTCACGGCTGATTTGAACGCAGGGACCATTGATACGGTCGTATTCATGACGCAGGGCAATCCGATTTTCGACGCCCCGGCCGATCTCAAATTTTCCCAGGCTCTCGCACGCGCCACCACCACAATTTGCTGGGGAGAGCGTGCCAACGCCACCGCCCATGCCTGCACGTGGCATGTTCCTGCCGCTCATTACCTTGAGTCATGGAACGATGCCCGCAGCGCACGCGGCATTTATTCGGTGGTCCAACCGATGATTCTTCCGCTCTATCCCGATTGTGTCTCGGAAATCGAGCTGCTGCTGGCATTCCTTGCCGATGACGGAGTCCTACGCACCGGGGAAGGGGAGGATGGTGAATCGGCTCCCTCTCTTGCGGCCGTCCGCGCCACCGCCGGTGGTGACGCCGCATTGTGGAAATCGCTTCTCAAGCTGGGCTTCGCTCCGGATACATCTTATCCGACAGTGACTCCCGCTCTTGCTGGAAACGCAGGGGCGGATCTCGCACAGGCCATAGCGGTGCCGCCGACCCTAGAGAACTTGGATGTCGTCTTCGCCACGGATTACTCGATTTACGATGGCCGCTACATCGACAACGGCTGGCTTCAGGAGCTTCCCGATCCCATCACGAAAATTGCTTGGGACAACGCAGTTCTCATCGCACCAAAAACGGCCAAGGCTCTCGGCATCTACGATAAAGTGATCGACCCCGAAATCGAAATCGGCGGTCGCCCTGAGGATGACGAAGGGGAGCACCGCCGCTCTCCGATGGTGACCGTGACAGTGAACGGGGTGTCGGTGGATTTCCCGGTCATGATCTCGTTCGGCCAAGCTGAAAATACCCTGGTGATTCCGGTCGGCTATGGCCAGGCATACAACGACGAGGATATTTTCAGTCGGGGTTCGAAAAACAGCCGCTTCGTCGGCTTGGTCGGCGTGAACCGCGGTTTCGACGCATTCCCGCTCCGCACGCAGGAGACAAGCTATCTCGCCACCGGTGCGAAGGTGGTTCTCACCGGAGAGAGCTATCCGATCGCGATGACGCAGGAGCACCACGGTATGGCAGGCCGGGCGATTGCTCGCGAGGTCTCCACTGCGCCTCTGGTCAACAAGGGCGACTTTCACACCCAGCTCCACAACGTAAGGCTGCAGGGCAACGACTCCCACGCGCCGCCGAACATTTCGCTCTACAAGCCGCAGACCTCAGAGGTTTGGCAGCCAAGTCCAGAAGGAAAAGCACAGCCGCTCATCAACGATCCACTTCACCAGTGGGCGATGTCGATCGACCTTTCCTCCTGCATGGGCTGCAACGCCTGCCTCGTCGCCTGTCAGTCGGAAAACAATATCCCGATCGTTGGCAAGGAGCAGGTTGCGATGGGTCGCGAGATGCACTGGATCCGCATGGACCGCTATTTCGCGACGCAGGATCACTTGCTCGATTCCCACGGCAATAAGGTCAAGGGAGATGACGGCGAATATCGGAAGAATCCCGAGTGGGTTCGCGACAACCCGGCTTTCGTGCCACAGCCGGTCACCTGTATGCATTGTGAAGCCGCTCCATGCGAGACAGTCTGCCCTGTGAACGCGACGGTGCATACCGAGGACGGCCTCAATGCGATGGCCTACAACCGCTGCATCGGCACCCGCTACTGCGGAAACAACTGCCCATACAAGGTGCGCCGCTTCAACTTTTTCGATTACAACAAGCGCAACCCGCTCATCGGGAAAAACCTCTACAAGGGCCCTGCGGGCGAGCGTCACGACGGCGGCCCGGAATCGCTCCAGCACAACCCGAACGTAACAGTGCGGATGCGCGGAGTGATGGAAAAGTGCACCTACTGCGTGCAGCGCCTCAAGTCAGCGGTGATTCGTCAGAAGCGTGGTCAAAAGCACGGCGCGCTGGTGACTGGACAACTCTCCACCGAGTTCAACGTCACCGCCGAAGTGCTCAGAATACCGGTAGATTATGTCAGAACCGCCTGTCAGGACGCTTGTCCGGCTGAGGCAATTTCCTTCGGCAACCTACTTGACGGACCAGCAGCGGAGGTAGGTCGCACGAAATTGCTTGAGCGTAGTTATGACTTGCTCCACTACCTCGGCACCCGTCCCCGGACGAGTTACCTGGCCCGTGTGAAGAATCCGAATCCGAGAATGCCGGATGCACAATTCATCGGTCAAGCCACCATCCACATGGTCTGATTCCACCTTCCCGATTCTTGATTTTCTCCACCCAATGGCCTCTACCACCGAAACCGCCCCACACCCCGACAACGGAGTCAAACTCCCGGTTCTCAGGCGTGAAAAGCTGATCCTCAACGACCGCTCCTACCACTGGATCACCGACCGGATTTGCGGCATCATCGAAAATCGCCAGCCCTTCCTTTGGTGGCTGCTGTTCATCCCGTGCTCGCTGATCGCCCTGATCGGTGTCGGCGGGGGATTGACCTACCTCGTTTCCACAGGCGTCGGCGTCTGGGGGATGAGCAACCGGGTTTTCTGGGGTTGGGACATCACCAACTTCGTCTTCTGGATCGGTATCGGTCACGCCGGAACGCTGATTTCCGCCGTTCTTTTCCTCACGCGGCAAAATTGGCGGACGTCGATCAACCGCGCCGCAGAGGCAATGACAATCTTCGCGGTGATGTGTGCGGGCATTTTCCCTGCGTTCCACATCGGCCGTGTGTGGATGGCTTGGTATCTGGCCCCGGTTCCCAACGCCAACGCCGTTTGGCAGAACTTCAAGTCGCCGCTGCTCTGGGATGTTTTCGCAGTCTCCACCTATTTCACCGTTTCGCTGATTTTCTGGTATCTCGGCATGGTTCCGGATCTGGCGACCATCCGCGACCGCTGCAAGCCCGGCATCCGCAAAATGCTCTACGGAATCTTCGCGCTGGGCTGGAGAGGTGGCAACCGCCAGTGGAGCCACTATGAAATGGCTTATCTGCTCCTCGCCGCCCTTGCTACCCCACTGGTGCTTTCGGTGCACTCCGTTGTTTCCTTCGACTTCGCAACCTCCATCGTCCCGGGCTGGCACACGACGATCTTTCCTCCTTATTTCGTTGCCGGGGCGATCTTCGGTGGCTTCGCGATGGTGCTCACAATCATGATTCCTGCGCGGTTCATCTACGGCCTACAGGACATGATCACGATGAAGCACATCGACAACATGGCCAAGATCATCCTCCTTACCGGAACGATCGTCGGCTACGCCTACCTGATGGAGTTGTTCGTGGCTTTCTACTCCGGCTCCATTTACGAAATGCATGCATTTGCCATCCGCATAGCCGGTCCCTACTGGTGGGCTTATGCGGCGATGATGTCGCTGAACGTGCTTTCCCCACAGATTTTCTGGTTCAAGGCGGCGCGTGAAAACCTGTGGGTGATCATGATCGTGGCCATGTGTGTGAACGTCGGGATGTGGTTCGAGCGCTTCGTCATCATCGTCACCACGCTGACCCGGATGTTCCTCCCCGGAGACTGGAAGACCTACAGCCCCAGCCCGGTGGAGATGATGATCTTCGTCGGCACCATCGGCATGTTCCTCGCTCTGTTCATGCTGTTCCTGCGCTTCCTGCCATGCATCAACATTGCCGAGGTGAAATGGACGAAAGTGGAGAGCGATCCGCATTTCGAGGACACGGAGGCGCATCCGGACGGAGGCTCCGCCCACATCCCCGCCTACCAGCGCGAGAACGTGCACAGAAGCGATCCAGGAAACGTCTAAGCAACCCTCTTTTCATCCAGTGAATACTACCCGCAAACGAGTCTTCGGCTACCTTGCCGAGTTTAAAAGCCCTTCGGCCCTATACAAGGCTGCGGAGCAGGTGCGCGATGCCGGCTTCCGCAAATGGGACTGCTATTCGCCCTTCCCAATCCACGGTCTCGACGGCGCAATGGGACTCAAGCGCTCGATCCTGCCATGGTTCGTATTCTTCGGCGGTACCTTCGGCTTGATTACCGGTTTCGCGCTCACCTACACAACCCAGGTGGTGCTCTATCCGACCATCGTACAGGCCAAACCAACCAACATCTTCACGATTCCTGCCTTCTTCCCGGTGATGTTCGAGTTGACCGTCCTTTTCTCCGGTTTCACCGTGCTCTTCGGCCTGCTTGGGCTGATGCAGTTACCGCGGCTGAACCATCCGCTGTTCGCCAGCAGGCAGTTCCACCGCGCCACCGATGATGCCTTCTTCATCGCAATCGAGGCCCGTGACGCAAAATTCAGCCCCACAGGCACCCGCGACCTTCTCGCCGAAATCGGTGGGGAAAACATCGAACTCGTTGAAGAGGAAGATGCCTGAAGCCCCGGGCGAACTCTCTCCATCCATCTCAATCTAATTTCACTCAGATGCGCTATTTCTTTCTAGCATACGTGATCATTGCCGTCCTCGTCATCGGGATCGGAGGATTTCGCGAGCAGACATTCACCAAGCCGCCAGTCCAGATCTTTCCGGACATGGACCAGCAGGACAAACTTATGGCGCAGGAGCCCAGTGCGTTTTTCGCCGATCGCCAAGGTGGACGGCGGCCGGTCGAGCAATCGCAGCCACGCGGCTTCAACGATCAGGGAAAGAAGGTCATCGGTGGCATTCCCGAGTATGAATTTGGTGGCCAGCCGGACTACTACTACAGCGGGACAGTGGGGGATTACTTCGGAACCGGCATGCCTGAGGAGCTGAAGCTGAGCGTGGAAGGGGCGGCCGCCTTGATTCGTCGCGGCGCGGAACGCTACGGCATTTACTGCGCTGCCTGCCATGGGGCTTCGGGTGACGGGCTCGGCATCACCAGTCGCTTCGGCGTTCCGGGCATTGCCAACCTGCATTTGGATCCATTCAAAGCGGCAACTTATCCTGACGGCCGCATGTTCAACGTCATCACCCACGGCAAGGGCCAGATGGGTCCCTATGGAGCGAACATTCCGGTCCACGACCGCTGGGCGATCATTGCCTACGTCCGCACCCTCCAAGTCGCCAAAGAAGCCGCCACCGCAGCCAACTAATTTTCCAGATGTCCCATCTAGTCTCATCCGCTGATATTGCCATTAACGGCGACCACCTCGATCACTCGAAGGTCGCCAAAATCAAACTGATCTCGCTTGTCGTCGCTGGCATCGGCGTGCTTGTCAGCATCCTCGCATTCGCAGGATTGCTGGGAGAACATTTCCGCGGCACCTACGCCTACTCCTGGCTGTTTGCCTTCTATTTCTACCTGACGCTTTCTATCGGCGGCATCTTCTGGACCCTCCTGCACAATGTTTCCAACTCCGGCTGGGGCACCTCGGTTAGACGCACTTTTGAGAACCTCGGCTCCACCTTCCCGTGGATCTTCCTCTTCGGCCTTCCGCTGCTGCTGCCGCAGGTGAACCACTATCTCTACGAGTGGATGGGCACCCACCGCGCGGCGACAGGGAACGTTAAGGAGCATCTCCACCACGTGGATCACCTGCTCTACGCGAAATACTGGTATATGAACATCCCGTTCTGGATCGGACGGTTCATCTTCTACGGAATCGCTCTCTCAGGTGTGATCTACTTCTTACGCAAACTCTCCACCAATCAGGACACCGATCCAAATCCCGGAGTGGAACGCCTATTCAAAGCCCGCTACCATTCCTCGTGGCCGTTGATCATCTTCGCCCTGACGATTACTTTCACCGGCTTCGATTTCCTGATGGGCCTCGATTACGCTTGGTTCTCGACCATGTGGGGCGTTTACCTCTTCGCTGGCTCCGCTTTGAACTCAATGGCGGTCATTATCATCGTCTGCGCGTGGTTGAAAAGCATGGGCCACTTGAAAAATGTCACCGGCCCGGAGCACTTCCACATCATGGGTAAACTGCTCTTCGCCTTCACCACCTTTTGGGCCTACATCGCTTTCTCCCAGTATTTCCTCATCTGGTATGCGAACATCACCGAGGAAACTTCGTATTTCCTCGTCCGGAACACTGGGAACTGGAACATCGCAATGATGGCACTGGTGTTGTTCCACTTCGTGGTGCCCTTCGTCATCCTGCTTCAGGCGTGGCTCAAAAAGAATCCAAAGTATCTTGCGGCGATCGCGATCTACACACTGTGCATGCACGTTCTGGATCATTACCTGATCGCGATTCCCGAGCGCGGCGTGTCTCTCGGCGAGATCAATCCGGTTATTTTCGGTGCGATTCAGCCGTCCATTCCCGGTGCGTTCTGGGGCGACATACTTGCCTTTGTCACGATCGGCGCGGCCTTCGTCTTTTTCCTGATCCGCGCCCTCGGCCAACACTCGCTTTACCCGAACCGCGATCCGCGCATCCTGGAGTCCGCCAATCTCGCCAACTAGTCCATTCCTCACCAAGTTTTCCCTCATCTCATGGAACCCACTCATGACAATACCCTGACCCGGATCAAAGCGTTCTTTGATGGGCTCGGCGTCTTCACCTTGTTCGCACTACTGCTGCTGATCGTTCTCGGCCTTGGAGCATTGTTCGGTTTCATGGACAAAGGAGAAGACCCGGACGATGTTGCCGGGGAGATCCGTTATGGAATCCGTGAAGAGATCGAGGTTGCGCAGCTTGCATTCCTGACGCCGTTGCAAATCGCTGCGGCGGTGCCAACGGTGGCCACGGCTCTTGCCGCCTCCAGTCCGCAAGCGGTTGAAAAGCCCGAGCAAGTTGTTCCCGGCTCGGAAACTGCGAAGTCTTTGGCTGATGCCCCAGGCCCGGATCTTACCAGTATCGACACGCCAGCGACAGAGGACAACGCTCCGATCGATCCCGCCGTCATGGAACTCGGCAAAACCCAATACCTCGTTTGTGGCGCGTGCCACGGTCAGCAAGGCGAAGGTGGCCCTGCGGCCCCACCGCTCGCAGGCTCCGAATGGGTTATCGGCCCGATCTCGAACTTGATTCTGATCCAGCTCCGCGGCTTGCAAGGGCCTATTACAGTAAACGGCAAAGAATACAACTTTCCAGCGGGGATGACTCCGATGGCCTACCAGACTGACGAGCAGATCGCCGCGGTCCTAACCTACGTCCGCAACAGCTTCGGCAACCAGGCTTCCGCAGTGAAAGCCGAGCAGGTGGCGCCGCTTCGCGGCGAGGTCGGCAAGCCTCAGGTCACCGTCGAAGAACTCGTCCAGCCTTAACGCACCAGTAAATTTTCAGATGTCCTCATCCACTCCCACCAGCACTCCACAGGATGCCCTCGTTCGCGCGGGTATCGACCGGTCCTTGCGCCATCCTGTGATGTTCTTCCTTACCAGCGGTGCCGCTTGGCTCGCGGTCTCAATCGTTCTCGGCACCATCTCCTCGGCGAAGGTTCACGCTCCGGATTTCCTTGGTGACTGGGGATGGCTGACCTACGGCCGCACCCAAGCCGCCCATGTGAATGCGCTGGTCTACGGCTGGGGCTTCCAAGCCGCCTTCGGTGTGATCATCTGGCTGATGTCCCGTCTTTCCCGGCAGGAATGCAGGGCGGCGGGAATGATTCTCACCGCCGGCCACGTCTGGAACCTCGGTCTTAGTATCGGGATCATCGGGATCCTCGCGGGCCACGGCACCGGTATGCCTTGGATGGAGTTCCCGGCTTTCACTTGGCCGGTTCTGCTGCTGAGCTATTTCGCGATCGTGATCTGGTCCTTCGTTCAGTTCAAGGTGCGCCCTGCGGGACATGTGTATATCTCACAATGGTATCTGCTGGCGGCCATGATCTGGTTCCCTTGGGTCTTCATCACCACCAACGTGCTGCTCCACGTCCTGCCTGGAAACCCGGTGATGGCAGCGGGCATCAACGCTTGGTACCGCTCCAGTTTGATCTTCTTGTTCTTCACCCCGGTCGCCCTAGGCGCCGCCTTTTACCTGACTCCGAAAGTCACCGGCCGCCCCATTTTCAGCTACGCCCTCGCGAAAATGGGCTTTTGGTCGCTGGCGATCATCATGCCATGGGCCGGCATGCAGAAACTCACCGGCGCTCCCATTCCCTACTTCCTGCCATACGTAGGTGCTGCCGCGACGGTGCTTTTTTTCATCCCCGCCTTCACTGCTGCGGTGAATATCCTCCGCACGTCTGTGCATGATATGACAGTGGTGAACAACAGCCCCACGCTGCGCTTCACCATGACGGGCATCGTAGGGTTGATCATCATGGCCGTGGCCTCGGTCTTTCTCAATCTACCGGGATCCAGCCTGAGATTGACACAGTTCTCGATGTCGAACTACGGCTTCGATATCCTCGCGCTCTACGGTTTCTTCAGTTTCGTGATGTTCGGTGCGATCTACTTCATCGTCCCGCGTATCACAAACCGGGAGTGGCTCTCCCGCCGCCTGATCAAGACTCATTACTACCTCTCCATCTACGGAGTGGTGACCGTGGCTCTGGTAGCAATATTCGGCGGACTGATGCAAGGCACCGGTCAGGAAGCCTTTGACCAGCCATGGGAATCAGCAGCCATCCGCGCTTATCCTTATGCGGTTGCAACGACCATTTCTTGGTGCTTCATCCTTTTCTCGAACGTGTTCTTCTTTATGCACCTCGCGGTGATGTGGCTACGACTCGGCCGCCGCAGCTCGCACCCGACGCTTCTCGCCGGTCATCACGACGGCCTGAGCCCACATGGCGAAGAAGGCGACATCGACAACGCCGGCACGGCCTCCGCCCACTAATTTCTCTTTTTTCAAAATTCCATGAGCTTTCGCACTTTCATCCTCGGCCTCTCCATTAGTTTTGGCGTCGCATGGCTGGCTATTATCATTGTCCCTTACTTCACGATGCGCTCGTTGGAGCCGATGATGATGAGCGAAGACGAGGGGACGGATTCAGTTTACAGAGCGAAACGGACCGGCCGGATTACGAACGGTTCCGAGGTGTATGGTGAAAACGGTTGCTACCTCTGCCACACCCAGCTGATTCGCCCGACCTATGCTGGAAACGACATGTTCCGCTCCGACTGGGCCGGGCTCGCTGATGACGAAGACCGCGGCGACACCCGCCGCGAGACCAATGCCTTTGACTTCCGTGGTGAAGATTACGCGCATATCGGCGTGTCTCGCCTCGGTCCCGATCTCTCGAACCTTGGCCGCAGGGTCGAGACAATCTACGCCCCTCATTCGGATCCCGCCCAGTGGCTCTACCGCTACCTCTACAACCCGCGTTACAGCCCGGAGCGTCGCCTTTCGGTCTGCCCGTCGGTGAGCTTCCTTTTCATTGAGCGGGAGATCCTTGGTAACGTCGCACACGACGCGCTTCCGTTCCAAGGCGATCAGGGCGAGGAGATCATTCCCGGCCCCGAGGCGCGCGCGCTGGTTTCCTACCTGCTGTCACTGAAGAAGGATCAACCTGTCCCGGCTGCTCTCAATTTCTCGCCAGCCGCCGTTGAAGCCGCTCCGACGCCCATCGCTCCCTCCACGCCCAACGCCGCGTCGGAGGCTGCGCCCGCGCCTTCGGGAACGGACATGAACAACGAGGATGCTGGAGCCACGGAACCAGCGCCCGCTCCTTGATTTCTCCCGCCCGCATACCATTTTTCTGAGTCAAACAACATGTCTTCACCCAATCCGCACCCGAACCCCAAACCTGACCTTGAAGAGTCGATCGACGTCACCAAGGCACATGGTCGCGTCGCCAGTGAATCCGCTGCAAGCGCCCGCGAAAAGCGCCTTGCGGACAATGGTCGCGAGCCTGTTTCAATGTGGGTCATCTGCGCCTGTGGCTTCGTTCTGCTGATCGCCGGTGGCGTCCTTGGTAACGCGGGGACCCTTTTTTCCTACGACCACACCTTCCGCGAGGGCTACATCCGCAGCAAGGCTCCCGGAGGTGCCGACGACGGACCGGTGCCAAGGCCCGCGCTCGCCGCTTTCATCAACCGCGGTGCAAAGGTTTATTCCAAGTGCAACGGTTGCCACGGTGCTGATGGCAGGGGCGACGGATCCAATTATCCTTCGCTTGCGGGCTCTGAATGGGTCCTCGGCGATGACCAGAAGCTGGCAATGATTATCCTCAACGGCCTACAAGGTGAAACGAGCACCGGAAAAGTCTACGGCGCCGGAATCATGCCACCACAGGGGGCGGGCATGACCGCTGCCGATCTTGCCGGAGTCATGACCTACGTCCGCAACAGCTTTGGAAACACCACTGGCGACGTGACCACCATCGAAATGGCTCAAAACGCCCTCGATCTTTCCGCCCAGCGGGAAAGAGCGGGCCAGCCTGTCACAGCCGAGGAAATCGCTGCGGCACACAAAACGAAACTTCCCGGCGATCCGCTGGACCCAGCGGCGATGGTCAGCCCGCAGACGCTCGCTCCGATCGAATAAAATCTTTGCTCACGCGCGGCATCCTCTGCGCATCCTCTACACCACCACATCTCTCCGCCTGAACCACCTATGAGCGCTTCTGCTTCATCTCACTCCGGTCACGACCACTCGCATGCTGATCACGGCGATCATCATCACAATCCGGGCTTCCTCCAGAAATACGTATTCTCGACCGACCACAAGACCATCGGCATCCAATACGGGATCACCGCGCTCTTGTTCCTGGCCTTCGGTTTCTACCTGATGATGGTCATGCGCTGGAGCATCGCCTATCCGCACGAGCCGCTTCCCGGCTGGATGAGCTGGATTTTCTCTGATGGATGGAAGGCCCGCTGGCTTCAGGATGGAAAAGTAACGGGGGAGACCTACAATATGTTCGGCGCCATGCACGGCACGATCATGGTCTTCCTGGGGATCGTGCCGCTCGGCTTCGGCGCCTTCGGCAATTACGTCACACCCCTTCAGATCGGTGCCGTCGACATGGCCTTCCCCCGCCTTAACATGGCGAGCTACTGGATCTATTTCCTCGGCGGCGTGGTCATGTGCGCCTCGTTCTTCATGGAGTCCGGTGCGGCCAAATCCGGATGGACCAACTACTCTCCCTTGGCGGGCTTCGCAGACGGCCAGATCGTCAATCAGTGGATGGCGGGGCAGACGCAGTGGTTGATCGGGCTCGTGCTGCTGATCACCTCCTCGCTACTTGGATCGGTCAATTTTATCACCACCATCATCAACCTGCGGGCACGAGGAATGACTTGGATGCGCATGCCCTTCTTCGTCTGGGCCATGCTGGTCACGGGTTTCCTGCTTCTGCTCGCGTTCCCTCCGCTCGAGGCAGCTGGCATCATGCAGCTGATGGATCGGGTCAGTCACTCCTCGTTTTTCATGCCGTCCGGCCTGGTGACCTCGGCTGAAGGTCAGGCCTACCTCTCCGGTGGTGGTTCGCCGCTTCTTTACCAACACCTTTTCTGGTTCCTTGGTCACCCAGAGGTTTACGTGCTTCTTCTGCCCGCGATGGCATGTGTGGCGGAGATCATCCCGACAAACACCCGTCGCCCTCTGTGGGGTTACAAAATGATGGTTTACGCCGTCCTCGTTCTCGGATTTCTCTCCTTCATCGTCTGGGCCCACCACATGTACATGACCGGCATGGGTGCTGCGGTTTCGACCTTCTTCCAGACCACCACCGTGTTAATCTCGATTCCTTCGGTGATCATCCTCACGACCCTGATCATCACGCTCTGGGGCGGCTCGATCCGTTTCACCCCGCCCATGATGTGGGCCTGCGCCTTCATCCCGATGTTCGGAATCGGCGGACTCACAGGTCTGCCTCTCGGTTTCAACCTCGTCGGTCTGCACCTGCACGATACTTACTACGTCATCGGTCACTTCCACTACGTAGTCGCGCCCGGGATCTTGTTCGGCCTCTTCGCGGGCGTTTACCACTGGTTCCCCAAAATAACCGGTCGCTACATGGGCGGCTTCCTCAGCCACCTGCATTTCTGGCCAAGCCTGGTCTGCATGAACCTGATCTTCTTCCCAATGCTCATCCAAGGCATGGCAGGCTTCCACCGCCGCTGGTACAATGGCGGTGACGCCTACATGGCCAAGGCCGCCGACAGCACCAACGTCTTCGGAAATATTGTCCGCGAGTACATCGACCTGAACATCGTGATGTCGATGGGTGCCTGGGCGCTGGCCGTCGCGCAGATCCCGTTTGTCATCAATCTGATCGTCTCTTGGAAAGCAGGAAGGAAGGTTCAGAGCGACAATCCATGGGACGCCACCACGCTTGAGTGGGCCACTCCGACACCTCCGGGCCACGGCAACTTCACCTTCGATGTCGCGGTCTATCGCGGCCCGTACGAATACTCCCGGCCCGATCGCAAGGAAGACTTCTATCCGCAGTGGGAAGCTCCGAAAAAAGCGGAAGGCGAACCAGTGGCAAAACCGACACCAGGAAGCGTCGTCGAGGACATTCACTGATCTGTTTTTTCCAAAGACTGCCCACCGCACCACAGCCAATACTTCTTAGAAATGGAAATTCCCTATATCGTCAACGCCCGCAAGGACACGGGTCTCAATAACTCGAAGATAGCCATCTGGCTTTTCCTCGCCTCCGAGGTCATGCTCTTCGGTGGATTCTTTTCAGCCTACGTTTTCCTCCGGATCGGTGCCGACTATCCGTGGCCCGAGCGCACACTTCCGGTGCTGCCGGGATTGATCAACACCTTCATCCTCATCGGCTCCTCCGTGACGGTGGTGTTCGCATGGGCGGCTCTGAAAATGCGGCAGTGGCGCCAGTTCCAGATTTACATGGGAATCACCATCTTCTGTGCGGCGCTGTTCATGGTGCTCAAGGGTGTCGAATACAGCGTCAAGTTCGCGCACCAAGCCGTGCGGTTGGATGATTTTACGGTGCTCGAAGGCCACCTCGGTTACGAGCACGACGAGGGCCACAAGCTCGTTCAGGATCGTGACGGGAAAAAGATCGAGGCGAACAAGATTCACTTCGATACCGCCGGCATGACGGTCAACACACTCCGCTATCACGCGCCATGGATCAGAAATATCATTGATGATATCGCGGGCGCTGGCGCCACCGTCACCTTGGCCGAAGACATCACCGCCGTTGTTTCCGAAGGGGACTCTCCCGTTGTTCTTGCCAAAGCAGGGGAACCGCTCTCGGCGGATCTGCTCGCCAAACTCCAGGATTACCAACTCGCTGCCCGCGAGCACAACAGCAGCCTCCGCACAGGAGCGCTCCGTCAGGAATGGGTGGTGGCCAAGCAAGCGAACCCTGAAAAAGAAAACTGGGACTTGGCGACCAATGTCAACGTTGACATGGACGCCCTCACCCCGCGCCTCCTCACCGAAATCCCGAAGGTCCCCTTCAAGGTCGATCCTCCCGTCACCCTGCTGTCCAATCCTCGCGATATCCGCACGGGAGCCACGCAGTCCCGCCTCCGTGACGACACCGTCCTCCTAGGAACCCTTCAGCCCAGCCCGATGGTATTCCACAATCTCGACGCCATCGATTTCCAGCATCTCGCGATGAGAGCGGAGGCGAGGGGAGTCGATCCCGAAGTTGCCATCGAGAATTCATGGCTGATGGAGAATCACGAGTTCGTCCGCAAGATTTGGGCATGGCACCAGCTCCGCGTCGCCGCTCTGGAGAAACGACTGATTGATAAATACGGCTATAATGGGGATGGAACACCCGAGCGTGTTCCGACCCATAAGGAACTCTACCGCATTGGTTGGAAAGATCTCGCCGAGTGGGGCGAGGAGGTCCACAACGTCAGTCTCTCCGCAGGGCAGAAGCTCAAGGAGGAGTTCATGGGCCCTAACTACGACGCCCGCGGCTCCGAGACCTTCCCTGAGATCGAAATTCCCCGCGAGCAGGTCCGTTTTGCCGCCAAATTCTCCCCAGCGTGGAACACCTACTACGCGATCTACTTCACCATGACCGGCCTCCACGGCCTGCACGTCATCGGCGGTGCCTTGGTCCTCGGCTATTACCTGTTCTTTGGACGCAAGATGTATCTGGAAAACCCCGAATGGCTTGCCAACCGCGTTGAAGTCGGCGGACTCTTCTGGCACTTCGTTGACCTGGTCTGGATCTTCGTTTTCCCGATCTTCTATCTGATGTAATCTATCTCACTCCGTCACCACTTCACACCCAATCCTCTTTCCCCATGGCCGATTCGATTGAAGCAATCCAAAAAGCAAAGCGAACCTACCTCATCGTTTTCGGTGCCCTAATGGTGGGCACCATCCTTACCGTTCTTGTCGCTACGGTAGAATTTCTGGACTTCGGCGGCCACGGCTTCGATATCTGGGACGCCATTGTCGGTCTCGCCATCGCCACCACCAAGGCGACACTGGTCGCCCTGATTTTCATGCACTTGAATCACGAGAAGAAGCCGATCTACTGGATTTTCATCGGCTCATTCGTACATTTCGCGTGGTTGTTCGGCCTCATTGCTCTCTCAAAGGCCGATCACATCGTCGATCACCTGTTTTACAAGTAATCAAATGTCACTCCGCGGGTTCCATATTGTCTTTGTTTCAGTCTGCACCATCCTGTGTGTTTTCCTGATCGTGTGGGCCTTCGCACTCGCCCCGGACCCCTCCAAAACCTCCACCACATTGGGTGTGGTCGGAGTGGTTGGTCTGCTTCTGATGCCAGTCTACGGCGTCTACTTCCTCAAGAAAGCCTCAAAACTCCACCTCTGAAGCCATGTTTCACGCCCTCAATCTCCTCGCTTGTTCCACTTGCCGCACTTCTATGATCGAAGGCGGTGGCGACGCTGCCGGGTGGTCGATCTTTTTCTTGTTGGTCGTCATTCTCTCGGTCCTCGGCGGCGTCGGCTTCTTCATGGTCCGCATGATCTCCCGCGGTGACCAGAACCTCGATCCCGAACTGCGGGACGACTACATCCCTCACTAACCTCCGTTTTTCTCTAAATTTCCTCACCCGCATCCTCTTTCCTATCTAAATGAGCCCCTCCAAATTCTTCGGACTCCCTGAAAACTACTCGGCCCACGGCGGCCAGGTCGATCACCTCCTCGATGTGGTTCACTGGTTCATGATCGCCCTGTTTGTCGGCTGGACCTTGTTCTTCCTCTTTTGCTTGTTTCGCTTCTGGCACCGCCGTAGCCCGAAATCTTCCTACAACGGGGTCCGCAGCCATCTTTCCAGCCACTTGGAAGTGGCGGTGATCATCATTGAGGCGGTTCTTCTTCTCGGCTTCGCGTTCCCGCTCTGGGCGGAGCGCGCCGACAGTTGGGAAAAAGTGCAGGAGATGAATCCGGTCCGCGTCCGGGTGGTCGGCTGGCAGTTCGGTTGGACCTATCACTATCCCGGCGCTGACGCCAAGTTCGGTCGCATCGATCCAACCCTCATTTCCGGCTCCAACGACCTCGGGATCGACTACAGCGATCCAAACGCCCACGATGATTTCAGCTCACCGGTCCTTCGACTGCCTGTCGGTCGCCCTGCGGTGCTCAACATCGGCAGCAGGGACGTGATCCACAATTATCATATCGTTCCAATGCGCATCCAGCAGGACGCGATCCCTGGTAGGGAAATCGCGATGTGGTTTACCCCCGTGAAGCCGATGGAAACCTACGTCGTCTGCGGCCAGCTCTGTGGTGAAGGCCACGCCAACATGATTGGCACTTTGGAGGTCGTCGGTCTCTCCGACTACGATACCTGGGCAGAGGGCCAGTCGGAAGCCGCGTTGAAATCCTTCCAAGACGCCGCTGCCAAGCGAGCCACGGCCGCCATCGAGTAGTCCTCTGGCAGGCGCCTATCGAAAATCCGATGGCCGCTTTCCAAACCACGCCTTGAAGGAGTTCGACAAGCTGTGGATTCCGCTGAACCCCACTGCTCGGGCGATGGTATCGATCTTGTCGCTACCGGTTGAAAGCATCTGAACCGCTTTCTGAAGGCGGATGAAGGTGAGGTGTCGCATCGGACTTCTGCCGATCTGCGCTAGGCAGAGACGACGCAGATGCTCACCGCTGAGACAGGCGATTTCAGAAAATTCAGCAAGCGTCCAAGGTCGTTCGGGCTGAAGTTCCACTGCTGTCCACAGGCGCCAAAGTCGCTCGTCAAGATCGGTGGGTTCGGCAAACTTCCTGACGTAGTGGTTGATCAGATGACACCAATGAAGGAGCGCCGCCGGATTTGCTTCGGCCCCTGCTTCCGAGTGCAAGCCGGAGATCGCTGCCTCCAAACCCCGGCCGTCGTAGCTCCCGGTCACCGGCGAGACCGAGGATACAAGTGGCTTGAAACCCCGACTCTCCTCATAGCGCACCCACGCGAAGCGCCATGATTTCCTCTTGATGCATTTCAGCGAGTTCATCACGAATGGTGGCAGCAGGCAGGCTTGGCCGCTGCGGACGGTTTTCCATCCGCCATCAACCATGACCACACCTTCACCGGACAGGCAGGCGAGCATGAAGGTTCCCGACTGGTTGTGGCGAAAAATTTCATAGGGCGTCTCGGCCTCCATGATGCCGGTGTGGCTGATGTGGTGCTCGGCCAGCATCTTGCAACGCGGTGCCCCCGCCAACCATTCGCGCTCCTCGTCCTCACGCCCGCAGACGGCCATACGCCGCGTGCGCTTGCCAAAAATCTCGACGTCGGCCAGGGGAGGGGTGATGCGCATCGAATGTGGATTTCGATTCAATGATGGTGGAGCCTTCATCATTGGCTCAAGCCAAAAAACAGGCGAGCCTCGGCAATGCCTAATCAATGGACAGGAAAAGGGAACCCCTACACCCGCACGGAAGTCATCGAGCGATTCCACGACACACTTTCAAAAGGATCGGCCATCATCGCCGCCGGTGCGGGCTCAGGAATCAGCGCCAAATTTATCGAAAAGGGCGGGGCCGACCTGATCATTATCTACAACTCCGGCCGCTTCCGCATGATGGGCCACGGCTCCACCGCCGGGCTCATGGCCTACGGTGATGCCAATGAGATCGCCATGGACATCGGCGAGTATGAGGTGCTTCCAGTTGTTGAGGAGATCCCAGTCATCTGCGGCGTCCACGCCACGGATCCCCGCCGCCGGATGTGGCATTGGCTCGGCAAGGTGAAGGATATGGGTTTCTCCGGGGTGAACAATTTTCCCACCCACACCATCGTCGACGGCCACTTCCGGCAGGTGCTTGAGGAAACCGGCATGAGCGTGAAAAAGGAGTTCGAGATGGTTGCCCTTGCCCGCAGAATGGAGATGTTTTCAATCGTTTATGTGGCTTCGCCGGAAGAGGCGGTGGAAATGGCGAAATCGGGAGCGGATGCGATCATCGCCCATGTCGGCACCACAGTTGGAGGCTCCATCGGCGTCACCAATGCTGTGGTGCCCTGGGAAGAGACGATCCAGCGCACCCAAGACATCATCGACGCCGCCAAGACCGTCCGCGACGATATCTTCTACCTCTGCCACGGCGGACCGATCAACACTCCGGAGGATGCCGACCGCGTGATCCAGGCCACCGATTGTGTTGGCTTTGTCGGGGCATCGTCCCTTGAGCGGATGGGAGTCGAGGAGTCACTGACCCAGCTCACGCGCGACTTCAAGTCCATCTCAATCAAACGTTAGCAGATGGCTGCAGCGGCCGTAGTCTCCTCTGGCATCTTCACTCAAAAAACCCATGAAAAAGGCTCTTCTCATCGTCCTCCTTGCCTGCCTCCAGCTATCGTCTGCGTTGGGTCAGGAGCCCTTGCGGGTTTTCATCCGTTCCGGTGAGAAGGCCCACGGACCCGGAGTACACGATTACCCGGCGTTTCTCAGTGACTGGACCGCCCTGCTCAATCAGCGGGGGGCCAAGGCAACTGGGGGAAATGAGTTTCCGACCGCAGAGCAGCTCGCAGAGACGGACGTCTTGGTTCTGCATGCTGAAGAAGCGGGGAACATTGAGGGTGAGCAACGGGGGAATCTGGAAGCCTATCTCGCGCGTGGCGGCGGGATCGTTGCCATCCACAGCGGCGCGGTTTCCAAGGACCACCAGTGGTTCAAGAGCATCGTCGGCGGATCCTGGAATTTCGATCGCACCAAGTGGTTGGAAGGCCCGATGTCGCTCTACTTTACCGATCGCGAAAACCCTATCACCCGCGATTGCTCCAATTTCGATCTCGATGACGAGATCTACTACGACATGGACCTCTTGGCGGATATTAATATCCTCGCCGCCGCCTATACCCCGAAGTTGAAGAATGGAGGAGCCGTGGGTGATGAGGTCAATATCTACGACATCCAGCCGCAGATGTGGACCTACCAGGCCGCAAAGCACCGTGCCTTCGTTTGTATTCCCGGCCACAAATACAAGAATTTTTCCCATACCACCCTGCGGACGATCCTTCTACGGGGAATCGCATGGGCGGGGAAACGTGACAACGCCGACGAATTCGTTCACCCGGAGGAACTCGGCAGCGCCCTCCGCTACCCGCAAGGGGGACCGTTGCGCCCGGAGGATGCGGTGGAAACAATCGAAGTTCATCCCGAGTTCGAAATTTCCCTGGTCGCCGCCGAGCCGCTGATCAACAAGCCGCTGAACCTCGATTGGGACGAGAAAGGTCGTCTGTGGGTGGTTGAATCTCCCGAATATCCAAACGGTCTCCGCAAGGCGAATACCGATGAATGGAAGGAAAGCGGTTCGCTGGAGCCCGGCCGTCACGAGCGTGAGCCGCTCGATAAAATCAGCATCCTATCGGATTCGGACGGCGACGGCCGGATGGATCGCAAGCACGTTTTCGCTGACGAGCTAGAGCTGGCAACCAGTTTCGTTTTCCACGGCAGCGGAGTCATCGTCGCTGCGGCTCCCGATATCTGGCTACTTGAAGACACCGATGGCGACGAGATTGCCGACAAGCGCAGCAAGCTCTACACCGGCCTTGGAAATCGCGATACGCACGCCGTGATCAATAACCTCCGGTGGGGCCTAGATGGCTGGATCTACGCTACCCATGGCTACAGCGCGGGCGAAGTCACCGCAGTCGGCGCTCCTGACAACGCTGGTAAGGTCACCATCGGCTCCGGCGTCGTCCGCTTCAAACCGGACGGCACCGCCATCGAGATGTATTCCAGCAAGGCCGGCAACACCTGGGGTCTTTGCATGACCGGCGACGGCCAGTGCTTCTGGACCCAACCCACCAGCGGCACCGTCCTCTATCACACCGTCCTGCCCGAGCACGTCTTGGCGAAGGGAAAAATTCCTGGCACCAACAGCTGGAAAGGCATGGTGACGGGGCAGAAGACCTTCCCGCTGATGACCTGGGAACAGGCCGCTTACAAGCAGATCGATTTCGTTGGTTCATACACCGCTGCCTCGGGCTGCGCGATCTACGAAGGCGGGGCATGGCCGGAGAAGTGGAATTACAGCTACTTCACCGGTGAGCCGACGATCAATCTCGTTAGCCATTATTTCGTGAAGCCCGAAGGCATCACCTACGAGGCCGTAAAAGAGCAGGGCCGCGAGCAGACCGAGTTCATCCGCAGCAGCGACCTCTGGTTCCGGCCGGTCGAGAGCCGCGTCGGCCCCGATGGCGCTCTCTACATCATCGATTTCTACAACCAGGCCGTCATTCATAATGACACCCGCGGTCCGCAGCACGGTCCCGCCAACGCCGCCGTCCGTCCCGACCGCGACCACTATTTCGGTCGCATTTGGCGCATTCAACACAAGCAGGCGAAGAAAATTTCTGTGCCGGTCATCGATAAAAACAAAGCCGCAGATCTCGAGATCGCGCTGAAGAGCCCCAACGCCCACACCCGCATGACGGCCATCCGGCTGATTCGTGAAGGCGGAGCAATCCTCACAGTTGAGAACGGAACCGCAGCCCTCCGTGCCTACGAAAAATTCAGTAACGCCACCACTCCCGATGAGCGCGAGCAGTTGCTCGCCGCTTTTGCCGTAGCCGGGGACGCATGGACCAAATCCGCTCTAATCGCCGCCGCCAGCCCCAAGGCCATGGACTTCATGATGCAAAGCCTCACCTCACCGCAAACGGGGGAGCTCTCGGAGCTGGTTGAGAATCTTCTTCCCGCGGCTCTCCGCGACGAACCCGCCGCCGCTGCTGAAAGACTTGTCGTCGCCGCAGCCGCAGCTCCACCCGCCGCCCTTCCCTTGAAGCCCGTAATTCTCGAGGCCATCACCACCAATGCCGGTCTCAAACCTGCCCTGACCCCGGCTCTCACCTCCTCCTTGTCCACACTGCTTGCCAGCGATTTTACCTCGCTCCAGGCACTCCCGCTGATCGCACGTTGGGATACCAAAGAAGGTATGTCCGCCCTCATCGACGAGCAGACCGAGCGTCTCTCCGCGAGACTCAGGGACGTCTCCACGCCTGAGGTGGACCGTATTTCCACCGCTCGAACCCTCATCGCCGTCGCCACCGCTCAGGCGCTCGACAATGTCACCGCCATCCTCGTCCAGGTGGAAGATCGCTCGCCCGGTCTGAAAAAAGCCATCCTTTCCGCTCTTGGTGAAACCGAGCACGTCGCCCGCCTCGGGGCTGTCTTCGGCCAGCTTGATGCCTCGTTGCGCGATCCAGCCTTCGATGAAATCATCAAGCGCCCCGCCGCCTCCCTCGCGTTGCTGCAGGCTGTCGATGAAGAGAAAATCGATCCATCCAGCATCAGTCCCGGCAACATCGCCCGCCTTCGCAGCCATCCCGACGCGGTCGTCGCCGAGCGCGCCAACTCGCTTCTCTACAAGCTCATGCCCGGCTTTAAGGAGAGAGCCTCAATCATTGCCCAACTCCTCCCAGAGATCGTAAAACCAGGCAACGCGCAAAACGGCGGAACTCTCTACACCGCCGCCTGTGCCGTTTGCCACAAGTTCGGCGATGTCGGCACCTCGGATGTTGGCCCCGCCCTGACGGGCATGGGAGCCCACGGGCCCGCCGAACTCCTCGTCCATATCATCGATCCGAACCGTGAAGTTGATCCGAGTTTCCACCAGTGGAACTTCACCACCAGAGATGGAGAGACTCTTGCCGGCGTGATTGCCAGTGAGAACTCGGCGACCGTCACTCTCCGCAACCAAGGTGGTGAAAGAGAGCTTCGCAAAGATGAAATCGTCACCCGCGTCAACACCCACCGCAGCCTCATGCCCGAGGGGCTAGAAGCCCTCGGTGCAGATGCCCTGCGCGACATCCTCTCCTACATGACGGATCAGGAAGGCAGCCATCGCGTCATCGATCTCCGCGACGCCTACACCGCCGATTCCCGCCGGGGCTTGTTCGCCAACCAAGACAAGGCGGGCGACAGTGTGTTTCCTCTCCACTACGGCAGCATCAACGCCGAAAATATTCCCTTCTTTCTGATGGATCCTGAAACGAGCCTCAGCGGGAAGAATCTCGTCATCCTCAAAGGCGGCAAAAACGGCCGATTTGCCCAAAGCTATCCTCAGAAGGTGGAGGTGCCCGTCGAACTCCACGCCACCCGCCTGCACCTACTCAGCGGCATCGCCGGATGGGGCTTTCCCGCCATCGCTGATGACCGCCCTGCGCTCAAAGTCACGCTCTCGCACGCTAGTGGTGAGACGGAGACTCACGAGTTCCGCAACAGCATTGCGTTTGCCAAATACGACCGGGAAGTCGATGTCCCTGGCTCGCGTCTTGTGAAAGGCGTCGTCAGCCGCGGCCAGCTCCGGCTCATCACACTCGACATTAAAAAGCCCGGCCCGATCGTGAAGATCGGTCTCGAAAGCTACGACAACGGCATCTCTCCGGTCATCGCTGCGATCACCGCCGATCTCTCCGATAAGCCAGGCGCCCTGGAAGCACCGGAAGCACCGGAAGCACCGGAAGCACCCGTCAGCTTGAAAGAGCTACCCGCTGCCTCCACCGCCAAACTCGGCCAGTCGTTCGAAAAGCCACGGCAGAAAAAGCAACTGCGCGTCCTCATCGCCGGCGCCGGAGCTTCCCATCATTTTCCGCGCGACTTCATCGGCACTGACAAAGAAACGCTCGCCGCCGATCCGCATTTCGATGTTGCCGCCACTCTCAATCTCGAAGAAGCCCTCGAACTCCTGCCCCAGGCGGATGTCCTCGTCTTCTCCGGAAACCACGATCAGTGGGGGACACCTGAGTTTCAAAAAGCCCTCAACGCTCACGCCGATGCGGGGAAGGGGATCGTGCTGCTGCACGCCGCCGTCTGGGTCCATCCGTGGATTACCTACAACCGGCGCTTCGTCGGCGGTGGCTCCAAGGCCCACGGCTACGGCGAAACCACGACCGCCCTAACAGGTTCCGGCCATCCTGTTACCGAGGGCGTTTCCAAGGAATTCACCATCCTCGATGAATCCTACCACCACGAGTTTTTCGACCGCGTCAACGTCACCGTCCTCGCTGAGAACGCCCCGGACGGCAAAAGCGACAAATCCCACGCCGCCCTCTGGACGGTCAATGGTGACAAAGGCCGCATCGTTTGCTACACCCACGGTCACGCCGTCAAAGCCCACGCCAATCCCGATTACCAGAAGATCCTGAAGAACGCGGTGCGATGGGTGGGCACTCCTGAGAATTGATCTAAATCCACGATCCAACATGTTCACCCTAGCATCATCCACTCCCACCGACGTCACCGGTGGCAGAACCCATCACTGGCATTCCAAGCCGGGGATGACACCCACCGAAGATCTCATTTTCGTGAAAGTCATCGTGCCGCCCGGCGGTGGCCACGCTTTCCACACCCACCCGAATAAAGAGGAGGTCATCTACGTCCTCTCCGGCGAGGCCGAGCAATGGGTGGAGCAGGAAAAGCAAACCCTCGGCCCCGGCTCCTCCGCCTACATCCCCAAGAGTGCCGTCCACGCCACTTTCAACCGCGGCAGCGTCGACCTCGAGTTCATCGCCGTTGTCACCCCCTGTTCCGCCGAGGGGCCGATTGAACACAAGGTCGATCACCTCGAGCCGTGGAAAAGCATTCTCGAGAACATGAACCCTTGAGCCCGCCCGGCTGGACCTCCCGCCCGCTCACCCCGGGCGAGATCGAGCTCTTCCGCAGCGTTTTCGGCGACTCCATCGAGTTCCACCGCGTCCGCATCCTCCGACGCAAGGCCGTCTTCTTCCAGCCTCCCGGCGTGACCATTGCCCCGGATGGAAACATCTACTTCCATCCCTGCGGCCCCATCGCCACCGGCCCCCACATCCACGATTTCGCCCGCGCGCCTCTCCACCTCCGCGCCCACCTCGTCCACGAGATGACCCACGTCCTCCAGCACCAGCGGGGGATCAATCTCATCCTCGAAAAAACCCTCATGTTCTTCCGCCACGGCCCCCTCGGCGGCTACTGCTACGACCTCATCCCGGGAAAGCCCTTCTTCTCCTACAACATCGAGCAACAAGCCTGCATCGCCGCCGACCACTACCTCGCCCTCTCATCCGCGGTCCCACCTCCCAATCTCCCCGCGCTCCAAGCAGTCCTGGCCGCGGTTGGTTTCTCCACCTGAAAATTGAACACTGAGCTCTAGGAAACTCAATTAAGGCTTTCCCCCCTCCAGCCTCCACCTAGAAATACATCCGGCGCAACTGAACCCATGAGCGCCGTTCCGTTTCCCTAAGCCATGCACTGGACAGAACCCGCCACCGCCGACGACTCCCACGCCGCCCTTGAGAAGAAACTCTGGGACGCGGCCAACATGCTCTGGGCCGGAGCCGACCTGAAACCTTCCGAATATTCTCCCACCGTTCTCGGCCTGATCTTCCTGCGCTATGCGGATGTGCGCTTTTCTGCGGTGGAGAAGGATCTGGAAAAGGCAGGGACGGTCTCTCCGAGCCGTCCGTCTTCGCGCCGCCGCAAGATTGGTCCCACGGATTACCATGCCGCCGGTGTCATCTACCTGCCGGAGAACGCCCGTTTCGCGGAGCTGCTGAGCCTGCCGGAGGGGGCGAACACCGGGCAGGCGATCAATGACGCCATGCGCGCCATCGAGAAGGAGAACCCGGATCTCGCCGATGTGCTGCCCAAGACCTACCACATCCTCGACAGCCGCACGCTCGCGGAGCTGCTAAAAGTCATGGCCTCCATCCCCATGGACAAGGGCGGC
>JBGTDO010000068.1:0-25494 GCA_041748235.1 Akkermansiaceae bacterium
GTTCCGGAGTGTAGCGCAGGCGACCCTGTCGGTCGGTCTTCAAGATGGATTCGTTCATAGGTGTCATAGGTTGGTGAACTATGACGCCCTCTGAAATACGCCGGCCAGAATCTTCAAGCGGCGCTACAGACCCCGCTTACCTGCATCTAGCGCGCCATGCAATTGCAAACTCAGGATCGCGGGGGGCCGAGGACTCAAACGCTTGCGGTCCCCGCATTTCCGCATGGTTCGCCCATGCGCCCGGCCTCCGTATTTGTAGCGGATGGCTTCGAGAAAGCGAGCACGCTCTCGCCCACGGCCGCAAGACGCGAGCTCGGCTTTCAATCGGCGGCGATGGCGGGCCGCGCGAGGGCCGCGAGCCGGGTCGTGAGCAGGAAGTGGCGGCGGGTGTTCATGTTTTCCAAAAAAGATGCCGCCCACGGGGTTTATGAAACCCTATGTGCGGCAGTGAGAAAGTGTGGCGGATCAGCTCCGCCACACTGTTAGGTAAAGCGCTGGTTCAGTTCCTGATGCCGGTGACGACGATATTGTCAAAGTAGGCATAGTCCGATGTATCGGTCATGCCGCCACGGAATCTGAGCTGCTGGATGCTTCCAGTAAACGTCACGGGGTATTTGTAAGTCGTGAACCAGTTCGGGCCGACACTGCGCTCCAGTTGAATCCATTGGCTGCCGTTGTGGAACTCGATGATCATTTCGTCCCCGGCTTCAAAGAGATAGTTCCTCGCGCGCAGTTCGATTTCCACCTGGCGGAAGGCGGAGAGGTCGATGGAGCGGGACACGCTGGAGTTCGAGCTTCTCAGCAGCGCCGAATGGGTGCTGTTGTCACCGACGGAGGACAGGGAGGAGGATCCCGAGTAAGACCATGATGACGCGATCCACGAACCCGAGCCACCAGTCCAGGTTCCTGTTTCAAAATCCTCGGTGGCGATCACTTCGCGAGCCGACTGGACAGGGCGTCCTTTCACCTCGATAGAGTCGAAATAGGCGTAGTCATCACCAGCGTTCATCCCGCTACGCATGCGGATGCGCTGGCTGCTTCCGACCATGGGACCAGGGAGCTGGATGTCATACTTCGGCCAGTTCGCATTACCGGTGAGGGTCTTTAGTGTCTGCCAGCCGGAGCCGTTGTCGAACTCGATCAAAACGGAATCCCCTGTCTCGAAGGACTGCCTCTTGCTGCGCAGGGAGAGCACCACATCGGAAGAGCCGGACAGATCGACCGCCCGGGTGATGGCGGAGGTGGAGTTGCGGAGCTGGGCGTTATAGGCACCGTAGGCAGTGGCGGCATTCACATATGCAGGGGAATTCACCGTCCAAGCGGGGTCCTTCCAGCCGGTGCCTCCGCTCCAATTGCCGCTCTCGAAGTTTTCCGAGGCGATCAGGACAGGATCAGCCGAAGCTTCCGGGACTTCATACGCACCAATTTCCGGGGCGGCTCCCGCAAAGCCATCTGTGATCCCGGCGATCGGAGCGCCCGAATTGATGAGCGGGCTTCCCGGAGCCGGGGCGAAAAACGGATCGGGCTTGATTCCTGAAAGATTGAACTGCGGATCGGCAACAATGGGTGAGATTACTCCCGCTTGCGCGCCAAAGGTGCTACGCCATGCTTTGATGGCGTTTTGCATCACGTTGTTGCTGACGATCGCGGACGGGGGATCGGCAGGCGTGCCGGTATTGAAGAAGTTTGCGATCCGTGAGCTATCGCCCCGAAGGACGTTGTTCCGAATTTTCCAGCCTGTACGTGGTGTCGGATCCCGGTTGATAATGAATTGCGCCGTCTCGTACTTCAGGTGGTTCGGCACCGACGTGAGGGATCCCATCGTCGCGGTGTTGTTATAAATTTCCACATTGTTCCCGACCATGTTGAAGATGCACCAACGGGGGACGTTCTCCATCACGTTGTGGTGGATCAGCATGCCGTGGCCACCGGCGGTGCCAAAATTCGTGATCGCTCCATATCCCCCCCCGGTATCGGGATCGGGATGAATATCGAAATGCATGTAGTTGTTATCGATTTCCATTTTCCCCATTGAGGCCTCGATGGCGTAGGCATTTGTGTAGTCCCAGCGATTTCCATGAACCCGGACGCTGAAGGTCGGTTTGTTTGAGGACGGTGCCTTCGGGTCGACCAGTGAGACCACGCCGTTGAAACTGTTCGAGTAGATCTCGCAGTTGAAACATTCTACCGTCACCCATTCGAGATTGAAGGGAGCCTGTCCTTTCCAGCCGTAGGTGGTGTCGCGGTGGGTCCAGAAGGTGTTTTCATAGACCTTCACGTTGCGGAAGACACGACCCAGGCCGGTGTTCCAAGCGGTCCAGCCCTTTCCGCGCTCTTCGCGGAAAGTGTTTTTATAGACTTTGCAATCCGTCAGGCTTCCGGTTTTCATGCCGAAGCCCGCCCAGTCGTTCCACTTGCTGTTATTGATAAGTTCGCACTCATAGAGGTTGGAATTGGTCAGGCCCGGAAATTCGCCGAAGATCAAGCCGTTGGAGTGGAATCCTTCGATGCGCATTCTCATCACATCGAGCCCGTTGCCGGAGTCGATAACGAGACCCTGGTAGCGCCCGTTGGTCCCAGCTTGGTTTTCGCGCCCGTCGAGGAAGAACTCTGAGATGGACTGGTTGTTCACATCCGGCACGTTGATGCGCCCGAAGTAGCGGGTCAGGGTTTTCCCTTGGCCTTTGAGGGAAACGTTGCGCGGCAGCGTGGCGGCCGTAATGGAGCCATCGAACCTGTCGGTGTCGTAGAAGTCCCCTATTCCGAGGACGATCCTGTGGCCGAGGTTGGCGGGGACGCTGGCGCAGGCTTTTTTTAGCGTTTCCCAAGGGCTTCCGGAGCTTCCGGTTCCCGTCATATCGTTGCCGTTTGTGGCGACGTGATAGTCCGCCGCGAAAAGCGACGAGGTGGTTGCCATGATGGCAACGAGTTTGCGGAGCGAATCGAGTAAAGTTCTCCTGTAGGTTCGGGGCGTTTGCATTGGTTTTTTGTGAACCGCCACGATTTTTCGTCGCGACAGTAACGCCAATGTCGTCCAAAAGGAGTTTGCTACCAGAAAAAAATACTGGAAATACGCACCCAAGAAATCAGTTATGGCCTACTTCCCGCGGCGCAGGACGAGGACGAGGGAGCCGAGGCCAATCAGTAGTGCAGAGGAAGGCTAGGTGACGTTAAAGGTTTAGATGCCCACGACGGGAAGGGGCCGCCGCCGGCTGCAGTGGCGCCGGGCTTGATGGGAACACGAAAGTCAATCGAGGGCGGGGAGTGGGAAGAGGGGACTGGGAGTGCGGGCGGTGTTGATGAGGGCAGTCAGCTTTCGGAGGACGTCCGGATGTTCGGTGGAGAGGTCCTTGGTTTCTCCGATGTCCTCCTTGAGGTTGTAGAGTTCAATGGGGCCGCTCTTGTTTACATCAAGGTCGTATTGGACGATTTTCCAGTCTCCGGAGCGGAGGGCGCGGCGGTTGCCTTTCTCATGAAACTCCCAGTAAAGGGATTCGTGGGTCGCTTGGCTGCCTTCACCGAGGAGCGTGGGGAGGTATGAGATGCCTTGGGTATCCAGAGGTGGGGTGATGTCGGCCACTTCGCAGGCGGTGGGGGGGAAGTCCCAGAAGGCGGACGGTTGGGCACTGGTTTGGGCGGGGCGGATGGATGCGGGCCAATGGGCGATGAAGGGGACGCGGATGCCGCCTTCGAAGAGATCGCGTTTGTGTCCCCTCAGCGGACCGGATGAGTCGAGCATTGAGGGCTTGTAGCCGCCTTCCTCGTGCGGGCCGTTGTCGGAGGTAAAGATAACAAGCGTGTTCTCCAAAAGGCCCTTTTCTCGGAGTTTCTGGGCAATGGTGGCGACGGCGTTGTCGATGCGCAAGACGAGACCTGCGTAGGAGGTCTTCGGTTCCGGTGGAGCAGGTGGTAGGATTGGAAGTTCATTCCGGGCCGCCTTTTTCCCTTGGGCCGCTAAGCGCCCCGGAGGCGCGGGTTGAGGGCGATCTGGAGCAGGTCGGCGAGAAGGTTGGCAGCGACGATGAGGAAGCCATAGAAGAGCACGAGGCCTTGGATGAGGAAGAACTCGCGATCGGTGGCGGCATTGACGAAGTGCTGGCCCATGCCGGGAATTTGGAAAATCGTTTCGATGACGAAGGAGCCCGAGATCATGGCGGCGAAGGCGGGGCCAATGAACGCGACGGCGGGGATGAGGCCTCCTTTGAGGGCGTGGCGGATGATGATTTTGTTGCCGGGCACGCCTTTGGCCTTGGCGGTGCGGATATAATCCTGGCTCAGGACATCGAGCATGCCGCCACGTGAGAGGCGGGCGAGGTAGGCGGCGTTGATGAGGCCGAGGGTGATGGCTGGCAGGATCCAATCAGTCGGAGAGGACCAGCCGGCAACGTTGATCGCGTTCAGGCGCAGGCCGACGAGAACGGCGAGCAGCGGGCCGATGACAAAGCTCGGCAGACAGATGCCGATCATTGCGGCAGCGAGGGCGGCGAAATCGACGGCGGTGTTTTTTCTAACAGCGGCGATCACTCCCGCGGGAATTCCAACCAGCAACGCGATGGCCATCGATGCGAGGCCGAGGGTGAGAGAGACGGGGAAGGAATCGCGGATGACTTCGGAGACTTTCACGCCGTCCTTGCGGATGAGATCGCCGAGATCCTGGTGGACGATGAGGTTCTTGAGATACCTGCCGTATTGCACCGGCAGAGGCTGGTCGAGGCCGGTGTAGGCTTTCATACGCTCCAGCACATGGGCGGGGATCGCGCGCTCCTCCACGTAGGGGCTGCCGGGCATGGCGCGGACGAGGAAAAACGTAAGGGTGACGAGGACGAAAAGCGTGAGGAGCCCTTGGAGCAAACGGGAAACGATGAGCTTGAGCATGGGATTATCTGCGGGTGCTATCCTGTGGGACGAGTTTCACCGCGGTGTAGGGGTGGCTGTCTAGCAGCAGCGGCTCCCATCCTTTCACGGAGGGATGGATCAGGTAGTTTTTCCCCCACCATGCCAGGGGTGCGATCGGAGCTTCCTCCAAGAGGATGGTTTCCGCCTCGCGCAGCAGCTTGTAGCGTGCCTCGGGTTCGGTGATCTGAAAGGATTGGTTGAGCTTTTCCGCGAAGGCTTGGCTTTCCCAGCCGGTGTTGTTGTTGCCGTTTCCCGGGGTCCACATTTCTAGGAAGGTGAGCGGATCAATGTAGTCACCAATCCATCCGCCCGCAGCGATGTCGTAATCTAGGTTCTGGGTGGCGACGACATAGGCGGTCCATTCCTTGTTCTCTATCTCGATCTCGACGCCGAGGTGTTCGCGCCACATCGCTTGGACGGCAGTGGCGAGGGTGCCGGATGTCCCGCCCGATGCGATTAGGAGATTGAGGCGGGGAAAGCCTTTTCCCCCGGGGAAACCGGCTTCGGCGAGAAGTTTCCGCGCCGCCTCCGGATCAAAGGTGGCACCGCGCGGGGGATCGTAATCACCCATGGGTGGCGTCATCCCGTAAGCGGGCTCAAAGCCGCGGTAGACGTTTTCCGCGAGCGCTTTCCGATCAATGGCCGTGCTCAGGGCGCGGCGGACGCGCGGATCATCCAGCGGCTTACGGGTCGTGTTGAAGCGGTAGAGGACGGTGCCCAAGTACGGCTCCTGCCGTAGGACCGATGGATCCCTCATGCCCATCAAATCGACGACCTCGGGAGCGGCGGTATAGGTGACGTGAAGGAGGCCGTCGCGGAACATGCGTGCCTCGGTGAAGAGGTTGGAAATGGGCAGAAAACGGATGCCATTGAGGGAGACGTTGCCAGCGTCCCAATAATGCGGATTTCGCTCGACCTCAATGTGATCGTTGCGGCGGAAGGATTTCATTTTGAAAGGGCCGTTGCCGATGATGTTCTCAGGGCGCGACCAGGGATTACCTCTCTGCGCGATGGTGCCGTGCTTGAGCACTGCGTGTTTCGGCACGGCGAACCAAGTGTAGTGCTTGAGGATCTCAGGGAAAAAGGGAGTCGGCCCGCGCAGGGTGATGGTAAACGTGAGAGGATCGATCACGTCGATTCCGACTGTGGAGAAGTCGGCGGTTTTCTCCAGATTGAAATCCTCCGCGCCCTTCATGAAATAGAGCATGCTCGCGTACTTCGCACCGAGCTCCGGGGTAAGAATGCGCTCGTAGGTGAAGGCGAAATCCTCGGCAGTGACCGGATGCCCGTCCGACCACTTTGCATCCGGGCGTAGCTTGACGGTCCAGACGGTGGAGGTCTCGTCAGGGACCAACTCCATTGCCACGCCGCCGGGAGTGGCGAGGTCATCGGTCGGGTGGAAATTGACCAAGCCCTCGAATAGAGAGCGGATAATATTGTTTTCTAAAACACCGGAGACCACCTGCGGATCGAAACTTTTCGGGTCGCTTGAGTTCCCCAGGATCAGGATGCCGTCTTGCGTCGCCCGCTCAACCTGGGATTCCTTCTCGCAGGACAGCAGGGCAGTAAAGCAGGCGAGCAGGATGGAGAATCGGCGATGCATTGTCGCCGGGAACCCTGCCACAAAGGAGCGGCCATGGGAGGGAAAAATCCGGGAAATCGGCGGATGGGCGGGAAATAAGCAGGGGCGAGAAGGGCTTCAGCCACAAAAATGCAGAAAGCACCTATCACGTCTCTGCCGTCGCAGTTTCGGGTATGGGCGAGCAGCGCGGCCTGGGACTGAACGCCGTAGTAGTGGCTGATGATCAGGGAGTGCACGGGCGTTTCACCCACCCATTCAATTGTCCGCCCGTATGCTTTGATGACTGAAAAGAAAAAAGCCCGCCGCCGCGTGGTGCGGGGGCGGGGGCGGGAAAAACAGCGAGGGTCAGGCCGTGAACTTCAGGAACTGGCGGAGGTTCTCCGGGAGGGGCGCGCCAGTTTGGAGGAATTTCTCATAAAATGCTGCGAGCGCGGCGGCTTCGGTGAGGCGGGTGAAGCCCGGGGAGGTCCGCTTTTCGTTTTCGGTGCCCCAGTTCGCGATGGCAAGTTGGACCTCCTCGTCCTGGTGGTAGATACGGAGCGAGTTGAGTGCTGCATCCTTGGCGATTTGCTCCGAGCTTCCCGCATCGGCGGTCATTGCGATGGCGTATTCCAGCAGAGCTTCCTCCGGGCGGTCCAGGTTTTGAAGAGCGAGTCCTTTGTTATAGGCCACCTGCGCACGCTGATAGCCTGGCAGGTCTTCAGCATCGCGCCCACTGGCGATGGCGAGGAGCTTGTCCCAGCTTTCGGCTCGGGCGGCATCCCACATGACATAGAGTTCGAGCTGGCGAAGATGATCATCCCGGACAAGTGGCTCCTTGGTGAAGCTCTGGAGCGCGGTCGCTAGCCCTTCAAGATTGCCAAGCTTGCGCATGGACTCCATCTCGTAGAACGCAGCAAGTGTGTGATAGTTGTTTTTGAGAGTGGCGACGGGACGGTAGGTGTCCTTCACTCCGGCGAACAACTCCTGAGCCTGTTTGTACTTTCGCGCTTCGAAGAGGTCCATCGCCTCCGTATACTCCGCCGGTTCGTCGAGATAGATCGTGGAGAAGTCAGCAATCTTGGCGTCAGTTGAAGTGGTGGAGACGGCTGTGGTCTTGAAGCGAATGTCAGTAGCGGTGGTGGCGAGTACCCACGCACGGAAGCTCTTGCCGTCGGGCCGTACTAGGAGGGCTTCGGCTTGGAATCCTTGCTGGGCATAAGCCGAAACAACGAGCATGGGAATCAGTGCTGAGATAACGAGGTTTTTCATGTGTAAGTTATTCGGTTGGCGCTTTGGCTTCAGGTGGCTCGAATGTCGTGATCGTTACCTCTTCGCGGCTGCCTTTTCCTTGGCGAGTTCTTCCATTGATTTGACGTTCGGATCAGCGACGTACTGCTGAACCAATGCTTGGACTTCCTTCCAGAGGGCAAGTTCTTCTGGATTGAAACGATCTTTGGAGCGGCCGGTCAGTTCGAGATACTTGTGTCCACCCTCGTAGGCACCCTGACGGTCCGAGGGGACGCCAGGCTTGTTCGACGTTTTGTTCCGACGATGCGTCAGTTGCATCCATGCCTTGATGGCGGGAGCCGAGACCTTGATGTATCCCATGTGAGCAGACCAAACTTTGACATACATAGCGATGGCGTCGTCGATCTTGCCCCGCTCTTCGAAGGATCGGGCGAGCAGCAAGCCGACTTCTGGAGCGTATTTGCTAAAGCCGAGCGTCTTCCCTTTTTCCCGATTGAGATATTCGTTGGCGCGGGCGGCGGCTTTTTCGTACTGACCCTTATCCATTAAAATCTCGATGATCCGGAAGAGCGCGCCCTCCCGTTCTCCCTTGTTCTGCGAGTCGGCAAAAATGCGCTCCAGATCCTCCAAGGCGCGGCTCTGATCGGCCTCCTGGTCTGAGCTGCCGTAGACATCGGCACGACCGAGCAGGGCTGCGAAACGGTGAGACTGATCCTGGCGGCTCAATGCCTCATCATAATAAGGGATGGCTTCCCGAGGGGCCGAAGTGTTTGCGCGGAGGTAGTCGCCAAGCTTAACGAGGATGTAGTTCGAGAGGTCTTTAAGATCGAAGTCGGTTTTCAGGTTCTGGAACAACACCTGGATCATAGCGTTTGCGGAACGTTTTTTGTTTTCATCTTCGCTGTCAGCTGCGACCTGCTCGAAGACGCCGATGACAGCAATGCGCAGCAGAGCGCGTGCGGCTCGGTCCTGGCTGCTGATGCCAGGGAAGTTGTAGTAATGTTCCTTCAGCTCATCTGGCGTGTGTTTTGCAAGGTAGACCTCGGTGTAGGAGTTGATGGCGGCCTCAAGTCCCGCTGCTTCTTGGGACTTGGCCATGGTGGAGATGACTTCGCGGAGTTTTTCTAGGCCTTCGTCACCGCGACCGACGGAGTCGAGGGCGCGGATCTGGGCCACGGCGACCTGGGCGCGGTAGGGCGAATTCTCAGCGTACTGCTTCCAGTATTTGTCGGCATATGGGACGGCCTCAGATAGGCGAGCACTTGGATCCTCTCCCTCCGGCTGATCACCAAGCAAGGTGATCAGATAATATAGTGCTTCCCCGGCGACACCGTTGTTGCCGCGTGCCTCGGCGAGTTCCAAAGCTTTGAGATAAGCAGTTTCCGCTTTTTTGAGATCACCCTCGCCCTGATGAACGTTGCCCCTGAGGTTGTAGGCTTGGTCGGTGACGGGGGAATCTGGAAACTCCTTAATGATGCGGCCGATCTTTTCCAAGGCTTCTTTAGGCTGATCTTCGGAATAGTGGGCGTTTGCGCGATCATAGAGAGCGAGCGGGATTAGGGCAGGATTGGCGTCCTCTGCGGATCTTGCGAGGAAGCCGTCCAGAAGGCGTCCGGCCTTGGCCCAGAACTGCAGGCGTCCCGCATTGGAGGCTTGGAAGTAGGCCGCTGACGGGGCGAACATGCTCTTGGGATACTTCTCAACATGTTGGTTTAGCAGAGGGTCGGCGAGGTCGTACTGGCCGGTGTAGAAATAGGATCCCGCTAGGACGAAAAGGGCCAGATCGTGCTCCGGGGTGCCATCTTCGGCCTTATTGTTGTTGATGATATCGGCAGCGATCTCGATAGCGGCTTCGTAATTACCTTCAAAGAACAAGGCGGAGAGCATTAGCCTCAGAACATCGGGCTTGTGTGGAGACTCTGGGAAAGTGTTAAGGAGGATCTCTCCATATTTCTGCGTGATGGCTACTTTTCCGAGAAGGGAGGAGGTGCGGACGAGGTGGTATAGGTTGTCCTCCCGTTTCTCTGCTTTGTTGTGATATTGCTCGAGCTGCAGGTAGGCGGCATAAGCCCCAAGAACATTTTTGTGGGTCTCGTAGAGATAGGCGACAGCGGCTAGCTTGATCATTTCGGAGGTCTTGCCGCCGTTTTGTTCGCTCTCCAATGCGGCAAGCTCGGCCTCCAAGGTCGCTTTGTCCAGACGGGTGGCGCGATCGACGATCTGCGGGGAATTGCCCATGGCCTGGATTTGACTGCGGAGATCGTTGATGGCCACCTGGGTGGCTGGGACCATTTGATAGAGCGTTAGGGCGGTCTGGGGCATCTGGGCGGCGATCGCGTCACCGGCGAGCTTCATGAACAGCTTGGAAAAGCGGTGCATTTGATACGGCGGGAGGATGAGTTCCCCACGGTTTTTGGCGATGAGATCCAGGATGACCGCTTCGTTCTTGGCAGCGATTCCTGCTTCTACGAGAGCTTGGAATCCGGAGACGATGGCGGCGTTGGGGGTCGGAAATACGCTTTTGTTGTTGATGGCGATCTGAAGGTGCTCGTTGCCTTCAGGTATTTGCCCAAGCCGGTAGTGGCTGATGGCCATGCTGATGTGGAAAGCTCCCTGGGGGTAATTGTCCCGGGCGCGGTTGCGCTCTTCGAGAAATTTCTTCCACTGAGTGATGGCGAGTGCGTAATCCCCGGCGCCCATGGCGGCCTCACCCCACTTGAGCAGCGCCATCTTGTTGAAGATGTTGCCACCACCATCGACTTCACCCGCATTGGGGAAATCCTTGTAAGAGGTCTCAAAAGACTTCATGGCTTCCTCAAACTTGCCGAGCTTCAGCTCGCTAACGCCTTTCCGAAACCAAAGGACGCCGAACTGCGGACCGTGTGTTTCAAGCGCATTGTCGCCGCCGAAGCGCTCAATGGCCTCCGCGTTCAATGCGCGTGCCTGTTCCCATTCGGCGGCTTTCATGGCGGCTAGGGCCTTGTCGACGAGGCCTGGAAGATTTTCTTCCTGAGCGGAGACCGGACAGATGGTGGCGAAGAAGGCGAATGCCAAAAGGTGTCTTTTTTTCATAAGCGGGTTTGGGAGTAATAAGCGGCACGCCGGGTGCGGTTTTTAAAAAATAGAACGCCGTCGTGACGGACCTGCAAGGTGGAACGTCCGACGGCGCGAAAGTTTTAGAGAAAACAGAGGCCCGCTGTTTTCATGTTTCTCACTCGATCAGATCGGTGAAAGTGACGGAGGTGATGTTGGCTCCGGCAAGAGCGTTGAGAACGTCGATCACGCGCTGCTGAGTGGCACCGGGATCTACTTTGATTTGCACCAGCGGATTGCTACCGGCGCTTCGTGCGGCAGCGGAGTAGAGATCCAGTTGGCTGACCAGCAGCGGGAGATTCCGGACCGTGGGATCGCTGTCCAAAGCCTGCTGGCTGGAACCGGTGCCGGAATAAACGGCACCGTTGGCGTCGACGCCGATGAACATCGGTTCGATCTTGGGTTGCTCCGAACTCGGAGTGCTGCCTGGAAGCGCCATGGCGAGATCCGTCTCCCTCGGCGTGATCGTGGAGGTGACGATGAAGTAGATCAAGAGAAGGAAGCAGACATCGATAAGGGAGGAGATATCGAGCTCGGGATCGGGTTCCGCTTCGCGTCTGGATCGTTTGTGTCGGGCCATGGTGGGGAATTCTTCTAAAAAGATTATTTCGCGGGAAGGCCACGGTGGGTTTGATAAACAGCGAAGACCACCTGGTTGACGCCTGCGGACGCAGCGGCGCGGATGGCGGTGCGCGAGTAGCGGAAGACAGCGTCCTGGTCTCCGCGGAGGTGCAGCTTGGCCTCGACGCCGAGGGCATCGAGCTGTTCTTTTCGTTGTTTCACCATGTCGAAGATCGCGACCTCGTTGGGCAGCGTCGTGCCGAAATCTTCGGCAGTGAAGGTGCCGTCTTCACGCACGTTGACGACGATCCGGCCCCGAGCGTCCTCCTGGGGCTTGGAGTTCGCTGCCACCGGTGGCATGATTTCGGGGTCGGTTTGGACGATGATGGCGGTGGCGTTGACGATGAAGAAGATGAGCAGTAGGAAGACCATGTCGATCATGGGTGACATGTCGACCTTGAGCTCTTCTTCGTAGGCTGCCGACCGGTCTCTGAGTTTTGAGGATGGCATGGGAGTTTTTTAATTTCAGCAGGACGATAACAGTTGGGACGGGACCAGATGATCTCCGATCGCCCGCGCGATTCTGCCACTGCTTAAACGGCGATACCTTCTGGAATCTTGGCGTATAGGGTGTCGGCGTTGACGGTCGCAATCGCGGCGTTGAGGAGCTCTTCAGCGGTGTAAACGGACTCGGCGACGAGCCCGTTGTATTTGTTCTTCAGGATGAAAAAGACGAGGATACAGGGAATCGCGTTGAGGAGACCCCAGAGGGTGGTGAGGAGTGCGACCGAGATGTCACCTGCTAGTTGGGCGGGGTCCGCGGCTCCGGCCGTCTGAAGGGTGGCGAAGGCGCTGACCATACCGATAACCGTTCCGAGGAGTCCGAGCATCGGGGAGGCTTGGGCGATCAAGGAGATGTAGTTGATCCACTGCATGTTTTTGCGAGCTTCGTTGTTGGTGAAGTCCGCCATGGCGTCCTCGACTTGATCGCGGCCGAGTGTTTCCGGCTGGGTGGCATCGATGTTAGGGAACGAGTAGGCGACCAGGCGGCCGAGGTAGGATGGGTGGGAGGCTGCGAGCTCGATGGCGGAACGCACGCGGCACTCGGTCAGGTGCTCCATGAGCGCGGCCTGCAGATCGTTGGGGCAAAATTTTGCCTTGGTGAGAGTCATGAAGTTGTAAACCGCAAGCGCGATGAAGGCGACAACGGCGATTCCGATGAAGATCATCGTCGGGCCACCATCGATCACCCAACGATCAAGAAGCGTTTTCTCGGCAACGGCTTCCTGGGCGAACAGCTGGGGAGTCGCGAGCAGGGTGGCGATGATTGCGGTGGACGCTGTGAAGCGACGGCGGGAGGCGAGTTTTTGAATCATGAGTTGTGGAAGGTTGCCCTAAGAGCTGCCGGTAAGTGTGGAACCTGTAGAAAGTTGGGCAAGGAAGATTTTCGCAAAAAAGGGCGGATGCAGTGGCTCGGAGCTTCGGCCTGAAGGCTTGCGGGATTTACGGTTTCAGGTGATTCTGGTTAGAGATTCAGCAAGACTCCGGTGGCATCTAAAAAGCGACCGGCCAGCGACAAAGGCGGGGATTTTGGGATTACTCCGTCGGGGGGCGGGTGATGATTGTTGCATCGCCGGGGGAGGGATCGTCGGTTGCGGTGCTGCGGAGCTGCTTCTCATCCGGGAGGGCGAGCATATTGGGCAGGCGGAGGCTGCCGCTGTCGTCGCTGCTGCTGTTCTTGGGTAGCGGAGCCTCGACTGGAAGCCGGGTGGGTGCGGCGTTCGGCTGGGGACTGGTTGAGGCGATGGCCGGCTCGGTTTCCCCGAAGCCCTCGGGCACTTCATAGATGATTTGCGCTTTCGGTGGTGCGCAGGAGGCGAGGGCGATGGTGGAGAACAGTATGAAAGGGTTTTTCACAGGGCATCCTTAACGCGATTCGATCGGAGGAACCGGGCTGAGGGTCTCCGGTCCGGTGTAGAGGGTGAGGGGGCGGTAAAGGCGGTTGTTGCGAAGCTGTTCGAGGACGTGGGCGGTCCAGCCGGAGGTGCGGGCGATGGCGAAGATCGGGGTGAACAGATCGGTTGGGATGCCGAGAGAATAATAGACCGTGGCGGAGTAGAAATCGACGTTGGCCTCAAGCTTCTTTCGCTCGCGCATGATCTCAGCGATGCGCTCGGACATTTTGATCCATTTTGGCTCGCCAAGCTCTTCGGTTAGCTGGATGGCGAGTTCGCGGAGGTGTGGGGCGCGAGGGTCCAACACCTTGTAAACACGGTGGCCGATGCCCATGATTTTTTCCTTCCGCTCAAGCTTGCCCTCAACAAAAGCGTCTACTTTGTCGAGATCGCCAATCTCCTGAAGCATGTGGATGACGCCCTCGTTGGCACCACCGTGGAGGGGGCCCTTGAGCGTGCCGATCGCCGCAGTGATGGCGGAATACATGTCGGAAAGGGTGGCAACCGTTACGCGGGCGGAGAAGGTGGAGGCATTCATGCCGTGATCGGCGTGAAGGATGAGCGCGACATCAAGGATGCGGGCGGCATTGTCGCTGGGCACCTCGCCGTTGATGAGGTAGAGAAAATGCTGGGCCTCCGAGAGATCTTCGCGGATCTCAGGAAGTTCCTGGCCGTTGCGGAATCGGTGATAGGCGGCGACGATGGTTGTGGATTTCGCGCAAAGGGAAAGTGCGATGGCGGCGTTTGCCTCCATGTCGGGCTCGCCGATCTTCGCGCGCTGGTCGTAGAGGCCTAGCATCGAGACGGCGGTGCGGAGGACATCCATCGGCGAGGCGTCCTTGGGAGCATTTTTCAGGAAATCAAGGACTTGATCGGGGAGCGCACGGTCTGAACGGAGGCTTTTCTCGAAGCTGGCAAGCTCGTCGGCTTTGGGCAGGCGGTTGTGGTGGAGGAGGAAAATGATCTCCTCGTAGCAGCAGTGGTGCACGAGGTCGTCGATATGGTAGCCGACATAGCTGAGCTCGCCGACGTTTCCGATGACATTGCTGAGCGAGGATTCATTGGCGATGACCCCTTCGAGGCCGCGGGCATATTCAGACATGGTTGAAAAAGAAAGACGGGGGTTGAAGCGAATTGCAAGCAAGGAAGCGTGTTGGCCGCCCGGGCGCAAGGTTGAATCGAAGAAAGGGGTGGCGAGGGGCAGGCGCGTTCCTCTCGACCCGCATGCTGGAGGTGCGGTTAACGGGACTGGATCTCGGCGATGGCGCGGGTGGCGAGGGTTCTGACCTCGGGGTCGGTATCGCTGGCGGCCTTTCGGATGGCTGGCAGGCTTTTGTTGGTCCCGATTTCTCCGAGGAGCTTGAGCGCGGAGCGGCGGAGCGGAGCTTCGGCGGCGTCGATCTGTTCCACGACATATGGCTCGATGTCCGACCCAAAGGCTTTGAAGTGTCTTTCCCAGAGGCTGGGGCTTTGGATCCAGAGGGTGTTGAGTTCTGGAATGGCTTCGGTCGTCTTTTCTTTTACAATGAGGGCGACGAGGTTCTCTGGCACGGGGAGTCCTTCAGCGATGTATCCACGAACGACGGCGTGGGTGGCGAGGCCTGCGGGACCTGGAGTCTCCGACCAAACCAGCAGGGCACGGGCGATCGAGTCGTGGAAGGTGACGCCGCGCTTGGCCATCAGCTCAATAAATCTGCGGCTGATATCGGTGCGGAAGATGGAGGGTTCGGCATCGGCAAGACGATCAACAGCCCGCTTCACCCGGTCGAGATCAATGCTTTCGAGTTCGAGGCGGTTGAGATCATAAAAGGCGGGATCGCTTTTATCGTTTAGCTTGTCCGAGCTGCTGGCGAGGAACTGCTCGTTGTTGACGCGGACGACAACGAGGCCCAGCTCCGGTAAAACTTCCTGTGTTTGCCCGAGTTTTCCCGCAGCTGCGGCGACCTCCTCCAGGCTGAGGGGAACCTCGGTGAGGACCATCAGGTAGTTGCCGTCATCACGCGGATAGGGGTGGGATGAGGGGCCGGCACCAGTATCGCGAATCAGAAAATCGCGGGCGGTGTATATGTTCCGCTGCACCAGTCCCGTCAGATAAACACCGTATGCGCTTTTGCCGTCGCCGAGTGATTCCATCCTCTGCTGCTCGTCCTCGAGAGGTTTGGTGCCGAAGCGCTCCCGCAGCGCTAGGGTTGGATCAATTTCCTCAGGAGTGGCAATCGGGCTTTCAGAAACTTTTGGAGGATTCGTGCCGCTACTGTCAGCAATACGGGGGCCGTCCTTGTGGAAAAACGGAAGGCTAATAACGCCTGCCGCGAGCAGTAGCCCAAAGAAGGCTGCCTTAAAGCGCGCCCTCGGATTGGCGTAGATCAACATGGCAAGGCCGACGACACAGACAAAGCCCGCAATCACCAACCTGTTTTCGAGAGTCGTGCCGCCGAGCATTCCGCCGGAGCGGGTGGAAAAAAGAAATAGGATGGCGGTGAAAATCATAAGTCCCACGCCCAACACCCCGGCAATGACGCGTTGTGGCGAAGCAGGCCCCAGTTGCTCAGGGTGTTTGAACTCGGCATATTGCGCGGTCTGGAATCCCTCCGGTGTCCCTGCACCCGAGAGCGGAACGCGTTGGAACCGGTTCAGCTTCGGGTCTTTTCCTTCTCCGGGGTAAAATTTCTTGGTGCGGACGATGACGTCGGAGTTGATGCGGAAGCGGCTGTCGCATCCTCCGCACTCCACCATCCGGTCCATAAGGCTTTTATCGACCTCAAAACGTTGGCGGCAGGAGGGGCAGCGGATGTTGAGTTGGTTGTTGCTATCGGGGACTTCGGCCATGAGGAGCTTTAGGGTGCTGGATGCGCGGTGGAATTGCAACCCTCTCGTGGGGGCTCGGCCTGACTGATTCGCTGGAAAAAAAACGGCCTGGGCCTGTTAGGCCTTTCCACGGTCAGCCGGTTTCTGACAGTTTGGTGAATGCAAATGTTTCTCGCGGCGATGCCTTCCACCGATCTTTGGCCGTTTGTCGTGCTCGTGGCGAGCGTCGCCTTCATCATGCTGGCGATCGGGAAGATGAAGCTCCATCCCTTCTTGGCGCTGATTCTCGCCGCCTTGTTCGTCGGCACGATGGCACGCTTCGTCCCTGGCTCGACTATCGTCGATGGAGTTCCGGCGATCGCATCTCTGGCCGATGTCCTGAGGCTGACGTTGGCGGGCTTTGGCAACACGGCTGGCGGCGTGGCCATCTCGATCGCCCTCGCATCGGTGATCGGTTTCTGCCTGATGGAAAGTGGGGGTGCCGACCGGGTGGTGCGGTGGTTCCTCGGCGTTTTTGGGGAGAACAGGGCTGGAATCGCTCTGGTCGTCAGCTCTTATATCCTGTCCATCCCGATTTTCTTCGACACGATGTTCATGCTGATGGCACCGCTGGCTCAGGCCCTGTATGTCCGCACCGGGAAAAACTATCTCCTCTATATCCTCTGCGTCTGCTGCGGCTCGGCAGTGACCCATTCGTTGACCGTTCCTCATCCGGGGCCCATCGCGGCGGTGGAGGCCCTGGGGATCGATGTCGGGTTCTCGATCATTGCCGGGATCCTTGGCGGAATCATCCCTGCTGCCATCGGCTACGGGATCTCCGTTTTCCTCAACAACCGCATCACCGTGCCGCTGCGGGAGACGCCCGGAAGCAAAATCGAGAATCTGGCCGCAATCATCGATAAACCCGTTTCCGCGCTCCCCGGGCTCGGAGCCTCGTTGGTTCCGATTCTTCTTCCGATCGCGCTGATCACTTTTTCATCGTTTCTCAAAGTCGCCGAGCAGACGGTGCCAGCGATCGCCGCCATCGTCCCGACCGGTTCCGTGTTCCGCGAAATCCTTGATTTTGTAGGCGACAAGAACATCGCGCTGTTCATTGGGACGTTTTTCGCGATCCATCTGGTTGCGAAGCAGAAGCAATGGAAGTTCTCCGTTATCAGCCAGGCCCTCGCCGCTCCGCTTGAGACGGCGGGAATCATCATTCTCATCACTTCTGCAGGAGGTGCGTTTGGCTTCATGATCCGCAGCGCGGGAGTCGGCGGCGCGGTATCCTCGATCTCGGAGGGCATGGGGTTGAATCTCATTCTGCTCGCCTACGTCATGACCTTCATCGTGCGGGTTGCGCAGGGTTCCGCGACGGTGGCGATGATTACCGGCTCCGCGATCATTCTCCCGATGATGGGGCCGGACATGGGCTACCATCCGGTTTATGTCTATCTAGCAATTGCTTTCGCATCCTTTGCGGCCTCATGGATGAACGATAGTGGCTTCTGGGTGGTGTCTAGGCTCAGCGGCATGACAGAGCAGGAAACGCTGAAAACTTTCACGGTGATGCTGACGGTGGTTTCCATCACGGGCCTGATCGTCACGCTGATCGGCTCGAAGCTTCTGCCGCTGGTCTAGGGCTGTGCTGCGAGCACCTGCCGGATGTCCGGATCGCCGTAAAAAGGGCCGGAGCCGGAGCCGCCGCTGGTGTGGGTGGTGAGGAGATGGAGCTTGCCGTTTTTAATGATGAAGCCGGGGTTGCCGCTGTCACCGACCACCAGGTTCCGCCAGTAGGCTTTCGGGATATCCGGATCATTTCCGAGGATGACGCTGCGGCCCTGGATGCTGCCGATCCGGTGGACCGAAAGTTGCCGGTCTTGGTCGGTGACGATGACGGCGCGGTCCGGGGACGCGTCCTCGGTCATGGCGAGCGGATAATGGGTGACACCAGGCGGCAGCGGCCGGTCGAGCTTCGCGACGGCAATATCGCCGAGCCCTGTGAGGCTGGTGACGTCGATGATGGCGCGGTAGTGGGCGTTTCCCTGGCGGTCGTGGAAGACAAAGGAGGTGCTCGCTGGGCGGATGAAATGAGCGGCCATCACCACGTGGTTTCTGGAGATCGCGGTTGCGGTGCGGACGTCGTTCCAAGAGACTCCGGTAAGATCGAAGCGGGAGGTCCAGTTGTCCGCCCATTCCGAGGGGCCGCTGGGGCTGTAGGAGCGGAACAGCTTTCCTTTTTCCGGCCGCGCCGGGAGAAAGGTCAGATCCGGGGCGGTTGCCGAGGGGCCGCAGGAGCAAAGCAGCATGGCCAGGGCGCCGCCGATGGTCAGAAAAAATCCGGTCATGCTTGGAACATGACGGGACATCGGAAAACCACAAGCGCAGGCCTCGCCGTTCGGCTTCGGGCGGGTCACGGTCCATTTTTCCGAGTGAGAAAATTGCTCGTCAGGGTGAGCTGAAACATTTGAGCTTAGCCCAGTGATCCACCCAACAGCCATCATCTCACCCAAGGCCGAGCTTGGCAGGAACGTCCTCGTCGGCCCCTACTGCATCATTGGGCCAAACGTCGTCCTCGGGGATGAATGCGTGCTTCACTCCCACGTCGTGATTGAGGCGAACGCCACCTTCGGCCGAAAGAACGAGTTCTTCGCCTTCGCCGCCGTCGGTGGGAAAACCCAGGATCTCAAATACATCGGCGAGCCTACGCGGCTGGAAGTCCGCGATGAAAACGTCTTCCGCGAGAACTGCACCATCCACCGCGGCACGCACGAGGATCTCCCCACAAGGATCGGCTCTAACAATCTTTTCCTCTGTTACTCCCACGTCGCCCACGATTGCCAAGTGGGGAGCCACGTCATCCTCTCCAACAATGCCACCCTCGGCGGTCATGTTTGCGTGGATGATCACGCCATTGTCTCCGGCTTGGCAGCAGTCCATCAGTTTTGCCGCATCGGGAAACACTCGATCATAGGCGGCGTGAGCAAGGTTGTGCAGGACGTGCCACCGTTCACCATCGTCGATGGGAATCCCGCAATCACCCGCGGACTGAACCTCGTCGGCCTCCAGCGCCGCGGCTTTCCCGAGGGCGATCTCCGTGATCTCAAATCCGCCTACAAGCGCCTCTTTCTGAAAAAGGACATGAGCCTCGCCAACAGCCTAAGCTCCCTAAAAGCCACCTCCGCAGCGTCGAACGTCAGCGTCGAGCACCTCATACATTTCATCGAAAACTCCCAGCGCGGAATCACCAGATGACACGTTCACTGATCCTGCTTCTGGTCCTTGTGCTGCTTGCTCCTTCCTGCGGAGAAAAGGCCAAAGCCCAGGCGCGGGATCCGAAGGTGAAGCAGCCGATCGGCAAGCGCATGAGAGCCGAACTCGCCGAGAAGGGCCTGAATCTCGGCTCCCCCGTCTTCATTCGCGCGTTCAAAGAGGAGCGCGAGCTCGAACTCTTTGTGGAAAATCCGGAGACAAAAAAGTTTGAGCTCTTCCGGACTTATTCCATCGCCGCCAGCAGCGGCACCCTCGGCCCCAAGCTCAGGGAGGGCGATGGCCAGGTTCCCGAGGGTTTTTATTTCGTCGGTCCCGGCGCGATGAATCCTAACAGCCGCTACCACCTCTCCTTCAACATCGGCTTCCCAAACGAATTCGACCGCGCCCACGGCCGCACCGGCTCCTTCATCATGATCCACGGCGATAAAGTCTCCATTGGCTGCCTCGCCATGACCGATGAGAAAATCGAAGAGATCTACACCATCGCCGATGCAGCCCACAAAGCCGGCCAACCCTCCTTCCCCGTCCACATTTTCCCCTTCCGCATGACCGAAGACCGCATGGCCAAGGCCGAAGAAACCGAGTGGTTCTCCTTCTGGAAAAATCTCAAAACCGGCTACGACCTCTTCGAGAAAAACCGCATCCCACCCGAGGTACAGGTGGAGGAGAAAACTTACACGTTCAAGTGAGGCGACGCCCATCCGCAGCCTTCGCCAGAACTTTCCTACACAGGTTTTTTCCGCTGACACCCGCTCGCAACCCGCCACGATCCCTGATGTGATCCCGAACGCACACCTCCGGTGTCACGGGAGAGGCAAACGGAGGACGAAACGCGCGCCTTTTTCGGAGTCGACGCAGGTCAAGCCACCGCCGAGGGATTTCGCGAGACGGCGGGAGAGGGCGAGACCGAGGCCGACGCCGGGGCGGCTTTCGGCGGCCTCGTGGGCGGACTTGTGGAAGGCGCGGAAGATTCGCTTCCGTTCTGCGGCCGGGATTCCAGGGCCGTTGTCGCTGACGGTGATCCGGGTCTCGCCAGGTGCCGCGGCGCACCGGATCTCCACCAGTGGCGGATCGCTCGGTGCGGCGTATTTCGCGGCGTTGTCGATGAGGTTGAACAAGATGTGCTCCACGGCGGCGGAATCCACTCTCACCAGCTTGTCGGCGGCCGGGTGATCCAGCCGCATTTCCAAGGCGAGTCCCGCTGTGGCCAATCGTGCTTCCAGCCGCTCGCGCATCGGCGCTAACAGATCCCTTACGCTCACCTCGCGCACGACCGAGCGGGCGCTACCGCGCTCGATTTTGGAGAACGAGAGGACGTTTTCGACGAGGTGGGACAGGCGGTCGGCCTCGCGGGAAAGCACGCGGAGGTAGTCGCCCCGCTTTTCCTCCTTAACCGCGCCGCTCTCCAGCATGTCCGAGTAGAGGCGGAAGGTTGTTAGCGGCGTGCGGAGCTCGTGGGTGACTGCGGAGACAAACGATGCCCGGCGCTCGCTGAGAATCATTACGCCGTGAACCAGAATTGAGACGGTTAGTATCGCTACGAGCACCGCGATCCAGCCAATCATCAATGGTTTGCTCAAGGGCGTTGGTGGCAAGCTTGCCGTTGGGCTCCGCTGCAACCGAAACGGAAACGAGGCTAATGCAAGTGGATCATCCGCACTGGCGGGTAGCTTCTCAAGACGCGCGCCCGGTAAGAGGTCAGATGTTTCTTTTAGCAAAGCTGCCATCAGGTTTGCGGGGTTCAACCAGACGCCTTGGATGACCGAGGAGTTGCCGCCGGGAGTCCGGACCGTGATATTTCGGATCAGGAGCAATTCGGAATCGATCCAGACAGGCCGCATGCTGCTGATTTGCAGTATCTCCCCCGGACCGCCTGGCAAATCACCACCGGCGATCTCCGAGGGAGTCCGGGATCTCGTCAGGCCTTCGTTCAAGGCCGTGGCCGAGGCCTCCTGTCGTTCCACGACCTTGGTCCGCTGGACTTTCTCTAGTAGGTTCGAGTCAAGTTGATAGGTTTCCTCGGAGCGTTTGGATGTCGAATCCTCTGCATTGGAAACTCCGAGCTTCAACTTCAGCTCCGGCGCGTCTTTTGGCATGGACTGCCATGCTTTTTCGCTCGCTGCTGCGGCTCCTTTGAGAAGGGAATCAATGTCTCCGTTCTCAGATAAAAGACTTCGGAGCCCGTGCAGTTTGGCTGCGGAATCAGCGGCGCCGGGGGAGACGAGGTTGCCGTTTCTCACTTCGAAATGCAGGTTCACGAGCGGGTCCGGTTCGACTGATCCCGCATTTCGGAAATCGGCCGGGGCCCGTTGGTTTTCCCGCAGCAAAAGCGCGGTGCCCACGGCGTCCATCCGCCAGAGGGCGAGGCGGGTGCGCTCTTCGAGATCGGCGCGGACTTCAGCCTTGGCGCGGTTTTGCTCGGAAGCGAGCACGCCGCGTGTGAGCCATGCCATGGCACCCAACACCATCAGACCGCAGACGGCGAGGGTGAGCCAGAGGAGCAGGCCGCGGTAGATTTTCATGAGGTCCAGCGGTAGCCCTTGCCGCGCACGGTGCTGAGGAGTGTTTGGTCTTTGTCTCCGAGTTTGCTGCGGAGATGCATGATGTGCATGTCGATCGTCCGGGTCTCGGTGCGGTCGGGATCGAGGCCCCAGAGGTTGCGCAGGATTTCCTCCCGGCTGACGATGCGGCCCTGCGAGTCCAGTAGATATTTTAGCAGGTCGCTTTCCCGCTCCGATAGTTCCTGGCGTCGACCATTGATGAAGTCGAGGGAGCGTTCTTTGAAATTGACGGTTCCCCCGGGAATCACGCGCTGATCCGCAGGTGCGCTGCGCTCGCAGGTTCGGCGCAGCACGGCATCCACGCGGGCGAGGAGTTCCTTCATGCTGAACGGCTTAACCACATAGTCATCCGCTCCCATTGTAAGGCCTCGGACTCGATCGTTCTCCTCGCCACGGGCGGACAGAATGATGACGGCCTGGCCGGGGCGCTTGCGCTTGAGTGCCTGGAGAATCTCGAAACCGGATGGCCCCGGCATGATCAGATCCAGCAGAAGGAGTCGGTAGGTTCCCTTCAGCGCCAGGTCCATGCCGGCGTGTCCGTCTGCCGCCTCCAAGGTCCGGTAGCCGGTGTATTCCAATACGTCAACGATCCCGCGGCGGACAGCGGGATCGTCTTCGATGACTAGGATGGTGATTTCCGACATGCGGCGTTATGGGCCCGTTATGTTGGCTACGACTTCCAAAGCCGGTGCAACTCTCTCCGTAGGTTGATGATCGCGTGGGATGAGGTGTCGCATCATTTTGGAAGGTGCGTCATCACTTTTCGAAAACGTAGCCGTTTTGGGAAGCTTGTTCGCGGGTGGTTTCGATCAGCGCTTCATCGAGTGTCAGCGGGCCGGTGGGGGCGAGCTTTTTCTTTTCGGCGGCGACGTGGGCTTCGCGGAGCTGGTTGAGTTCCGTGATTTGTGTTTGGATTTCGGCGCGTTGCCGGGCGGCCTTCTCGATGAAGGGGGCGCGCTCTTCCGGCTTCAACTCCCGCATCCCGGCGGGAAGTTCGGCGGCGGGGACTTTCGTTGGATCGATTTTCATTTCTCTGACCGCGTCGACGAGATCCCAGGTGGCGTTCGAATAGTTACGGCTGGCCTTGGTCAGCGCGCGCTGGACCTCCGCTCCCTCTTTGGCGTTGGCAGCGGCGTCCTTGTCGGCGCGGAGTTGGTTTTCCTTGGAAGCGGCCCGTTGCCTGCCGTAGCCGAGGTAGGTTTCGTTGAGCTTCTGGCTGAGGTCTGAAATGGCCTTGTCCTGCGGTGCCCCGATGTGGGCGACGGCCCGGTCCTGATCAATGATCATGAATTTTCCTTCCGCGAGAGCCGCGCCGTCATGCCAGGATCCGGAGAGGCCCTGCTCGCGCGGGCCGCAGTGGATGGTATTAACGATGATTCGCTTGGCGAGAGCGTCGGTGCAGGCCTGGCGGGCGTCGACCGGACCTTGGGTGAAAGGCTCGTTTCCGGCGATGAAGATAGCTTTGTAGGTCTGGTCGGAGGTATCCCAGGCGAGATCGGCGAGCGAGCGCTGGATAGCCGCTCCGCAATACTCCTCCCCACCGTAGGTTTTTAGCGCAAAGAGCTGGCGGCTGAGTTCATCGAGATCGCGGGTCAGCGGCTGGACTTGCCGAATGTAATTGTTAGCAACATGGAGGGCGTTGTTCCCATATTCGTAAAGCGCGACTTCTACGAAAGGCGCGGTGTCGTCGCGGCGGGCATCGACGAACGTGTTGACGACTTTCCAAAGCTGGGTTCGGGCTTGGTCGATGAGACCGTCCATGCTGCTTGAGGTATCGAGAAGCAGGGCGATCTGGACGCGGTTCTCCGGCGGAGCTGAATCGACGCGCGGGCCGGGTTTAGCGTGGAGCTGAGCGGCGGTGAGAATTCCGAGGAGCATTAGTAATTTAGTTTTCATAGCGGCTCGGTTTTACCGCAGGGTTTGGGTCGCGTCCGTAAACGCTGAGTAAATTCAGGTGCAGGGGGATGTGGAGGTCTCTGCATCCCCTGCCCGAACCCAACAATGTTTGTAGGGCATAGGAGGGAAGGGAGTCCGGTGTTCGACGGGCTTCCGGTCGTTAGGTCACCGCAGGGTGCCGCGAGGAGGGTGGGAACGGGCTGGATCCAAAAACTGACGCAATACGGCCGACCGTTCTTAGAAGTAGGCGTCTTCCCTCCAAGGGTAAGCAATGAAAAACGGCGGGCGCTTGCCGCCCGCCGTTCGTGGACCGGGGTCAGGTGTCGCATCTAAACATTTATCTCGAGTATCTTGTGTTTGAGGGGATGATCGCGTCATGCCGAGAGCATTGCGACACGAGTATCCCGGGGCTGTGTATCATGTAATGGCGCGGGGCGATGGCGGGAAAGCGATTTTCGAGGGTGATGACGACCAGAAGTCTTTTCTTTTCCGGCTCGGGCAGGTCTGCGGGAGCCATGGCTGGCGCGTCCACGCATGGGTGCTGATGGGAAACCATTTCCACCTCCTTCTCGAAACTCCCGAACCTAATCTAGTAACTGGTATGAAGTGGCTCCTGGGAACTTTCAGCCAAGGTTGGAACTCGCGTCGTGCGAGGCGCGGCCATGTTTTCCAAGGCCGCTACAAGGCGGTACCAGTCAGCGCGGCTACGGAGAGTCCGTATTACTTCAGGATCGTGGCGGATTACATCCACCTCAATCCCGCCCGGGCCGGACTTACGGGCGTTGGGCGGGGCAAGCTGATTTCCTGGAAATGGAGCAGCCTGTGCGACTACGCGCGAGGCGGAGGGCCGAGCTGGCTGGTTTTCGACAGGGTGCTCGCCGCTTTCGATCTGGCCAAGGATGGCAGGGGAAGGAGGGCTTATGTGGCGTGGCTGGAAAAGCGCGCAGCCAACAGGAGGATGGTATCGACGCGGACGCAATGGCGGCTCTGAAGCGTGGCTGGTACCTGGGCGAACCGTCCTTTGCCGACAGGTTGCACACGCTGGTGGATGGAAAACGTCGGCGGGCGACCGGAGACGATCCGGTGGCGCGTTCTCATGACGAGGCGGGAGCGGAGGAACTCGCCATCCGCGCGCTGGCGGCGGTCGGGCTGCCTCAGGACACCCGTGCACTTGCAGAGCTTCGGAAAGGGGATGGCGGAAAAATCCTTGTCGCGGCGCTCCTGCGCAAACACACGTCGGCAGGCAATCGCTGGCTTGCCCAACGCCTCGCGATGGGGCATTCAGGAAGCGTGAGCCGGCTTGTGGTTGCCTTCGGCAAGGAAAAGGCGGACAGGCAAAAACTTCGGGACCTAGAGAAAATGTTGAAATGCGACACCTGACCCCGTTTAAGCATTCCTAAATAATATTTTATGAACATTCCTAAATAATATTTTATGAAAATCATTGTTATAAATATCTTTTATTTTGCGATAACTGTTTCTGGGGTGTCCGCGCGGGAGGTTGAGGTGGAGAAAAGGGAAGCGGGGTCTGTAGCGCCGCTTGAAGATTCTGGGCGGCGTATTTCATAGGCGTCATAGTTCACCAACCTATGACACCTATGAACGAATCCATCTTGAAGACCGACCGACAGGGTCGCCTGCGCTACACTCCGGAACAGAA
>JBGTDO010000069.1:0-23890 GCA_041748235.1 Akkermansiaceae bacterium
TGGACTGTTGACCAGCGCTGGAGCCTCCTGCTGACCCGGTTGTTACGTCGCTGGCTGGGTGGAAAGTGGCTTCCAGACCTCCCGCCCGAGGCCGGACTGCTCCTGAGCGGTTAAAAGAACACCGCCTTGCCACCCCCCGAACTAAATTCCAAACGCCTCGCGCAAAGGCGTTGAACGAACGCGCCCATTTTCCTTTTTAGGATCAACCTTCACCCCTTGACGCTTCCGGCCAGGCCGGAGCTTGGCAGGAGCGCAGCCCGTCAGACCAGAAAGTCCGCGACTTCGCACGACAGCTCGAAACGACTGCACCCCGCTCGGTCAACTTCGCTCCCGGCGACGGGCTGACGATGGCTGAGGGCGAAGTCGTCGCACTGATTTACAATCCCGAACTGCGCGTCGCACGCCTGAAGGCAGGAGTCGCCCAAGCCACCGCCGAACACGCGGGACGCTGGGATAATCCTGAACTCAGCATCGACGTATTAAAAGTCACACAACAAGTTCCAAACCCTTGGATCGTCGGCTCCGCGCTGTCGCTGACTATTCCTATTTCTGGACGTCTGGCGGCGGAGAAATCCCGCGCCAATGCCGAACTGCATTCTGAACTCGCCCGCGTCGCTGAGGAAGAATGGGAAACCCTGCGCGATCTGCGCAAGGCATGGCTCACATGGTCGGCGGATCGGCTAAGGCTTGAGCAGGCGGAACGCATCGTCGGCTCTTTGGACTCGATCGTCGAAACCACCGGAAAGCTGGCCAAAGTCGGCGAAGTACTACGCACTGAATCCGCCCTCTTCAAAATCGAGCAGGAAAGTCGCAAGGCCGACATCGCCAGGCTGCGCGGACGGGTGAAAGAGGGTGAGCAGGAAATTCGCTCGCTGATGGGCATCTCGCCCCACGCACCCGCTTCAATGATACCCACGCTCGCCGCACCCAGCGGGAAAGACCGTGGGAACCTTCCAGCAACGAACCCCACACTCATCCGTCTGCGCAGCGACTACGAAGTCGCCGAGCTGACCTTGCTCCGGGAAATCCGCAAGCAATACCCCGACCTCGAACTCGGCCCCAATTTCGAGGACGACCAAGGGCAGTCGAAGATCGGTGTGATCGGCGCAATTCCGATTCCCATTTTCAACTCGAACAAGGGAGGCATCGCCGCCGCACGCGCTGAACGCGAGGTCGCCCGCGCCGCATACGAGACTGAGCTGGAGCGGACCAAAGGCCGTCTGGCCGTCATGCGCGCCCGTCTCGAAGGTGCCCGCTCGCGCCGTCAATCCCTCGCCTCAAACGTTGTTCCGCTCGTTGACCGTCAGATCGACGATGCCCGAAGCGTGCTGGAACTCGGCGAGGGCGACAGTCTCGTGCTGCTGGAAAGCCTCGTCCGGGCACAAGAAGCCAAGCTCGACCTGATCGAAGCCCGTCTCGAAGAGAGCGATACACAAAATGAAATCCGCCATCTGCTAGGCCCCGACCGCATCACAGCCAGCACAAAATAATTCACAACCACCCCATTTCCTAACAATTATGAAATCATCAATCTGCCGATGGATGCCCCTCGTCGCCCTGATCGTGGCATCCGCCTCGTGCGAGAGCGGGAAAAAAGCCGAGGAACCCGCGGCCATGGAGGAAGGCGAAGCCGCCACCAACCGCATTGAAATCCCGGCCACTGTCCGCAGCAATCTGGGCATCACCTTTGCCAAGGTCGAGCGCCGCCAAGTGGCCGACACCCTGCGCGTCCCCGGCTCATTCGAACTCAAGCCGCTAGCCAAACACGAATACCGGCTTCCGCTGCCCGGTCACGTGCGTTTCGAAGTCGACCAGTTCGCCGAAGTGAAACCTGGCACCTTGCTCTACCGCTTTCAGTCGCCCCAGTGGTTGGAACTTCAGTCACGCATCGACCAAGCCGTCGCAGCTCACAACCAAGCCACCCTGAAAAGCGCGGCTCTGAACGACCGTCTGGATGCTCTTGAGAAAGCAGAATTCAAACGTGCGGATCTCAAAACCGAAGCCTCCTCTCTCCAGGGCGAGCTGATCGGACGCAAGGCGGAGCTCGACGCCGCGCTGACCAGCGCCATGAACATCATCAACGCCCAAGGCGGATCGAAGGAAAATGCGCTAAGCGCCGATGACCTGCTCGCCCCCGTCCAGTTGGAGGGACTTTCGGTTCCCCGCTACCGGAGCCTCTCTTGGATCGAGGTGAGAGCCAGCGAGCCGGGCATCGTCGAATCGCTCGCCATCACCGACGGCAGTTTTGCCGATGGAACAACCCTGGTGCTGACGACCATCGACCCGACCCAAGTCCGGTTCCGCGCACTCGCATTGCAAAGCGATCTCGTAAAGCTCCGGAACGCATCCGCCGCAAACGTCGTCCCTCCCCAGAGCAGCGGCGGCGATCTGAACGACTCGATTCCCGCCGAGCTGACAATTGGCCTCGAAGCCGATCCCGGCCAGCGCACCATCCCGCTTTATGCCAACCCAAAGGAGCAGCGTCCATGGTCCCGCCCGGGTGTTTCCGCCTTCTTGGAAGTTGTAACCGCAACAACCGGCGGCCCGGCGCTCGCCATTCCGCGCTCAGCCGTTGTCAAAGACGGGATCATCCACGTCTTTTTCAAACGCGATCCGATGGATCCAAACAAAGCGATCCGCATCGAGGCCGACCTCGGGCTGGATGACGGCCGCTGGGTCGAAATCAAAAGCGACCTCGGCCCCGATGACGAAGTCATTCTCGATGGCGCTTACGAACTCAAGCTCTCCTCTTCCCAAAGCGGAACGAGCCAAAAAGGCGGTCACTTCCACGCGGACGGAGCCTATCACGAAGAAGAACACTAAAGCTCATGTTATCCCGCCTCATCAAATTTTCCCTAACACACGCCTCATTGGTGTTGTTAGCTGCAGGCCTGTTGCTCGCCACCGTCGCGATACGACTTCCGCAGACCTCCGTCGATGTGTTTCCCGAACTCAACGCACCGACCGTCGTCATCATGACCGAAGCTCCCGGCTTGGCAGCAGACGAGGTCGAGCAATACGTCACCTTTCCCATCGAAAGCTCGGTCAACGGCATGCCGGGTGTGCGCCGCGTGCGCACCTCCAGCGCAATCGGTTTGTCCATCGCCTACGTCGAGTTCGATTGGGGCATGGACATCATGACCGCCCGCCAGCTTGTATCTGAGCGGATCGACTCGGTTCGTGAGGACTTGCCGCCGGATGCCCACGCGGAAATGACCCCCATCACCTCCATCACAGGAGAAATCATGCTGCTCGCCGTTTCCTCGCCCGGCGGGCAACGCACCGACATGGAACTCCGCGCCTACGCGGAGTACGACCTCCGAAACAAACTGCTCGCCCTCCCCGGAGTCTCCCAAATCTCCGTGATCGGCGGTGAATTGCCCGAATACCAGGTGCTCGTGCGGCAGGAAAACCTGCGCCTTTACGACCTCACCATCAGAGACGTGGCAGAGGCCGCTGGTGCATCGCACAGCACGTTGAGCGCGGGTTATCTCCCAAACGTCGATTCATTGGAGCTGCCCGTTCGCCAGAGCGGCCGCGTGCGTTCCGTGAAAGACATCGCGGGCACGGTCATCAAGTATCACGATCAACTTCCCGTCACCATCGGTGACGTGGCCGAGGTCCGCATGGGACCGGCTCCGAAACGGGGCACCGGCTCGGACGGCGGCGCTCCTGCTGTAGTCATGACTGTCCTGAAAGCGCCGGATACCAATACCCTGGCAGTCACCAAACAAATCGATGTCATGCTCGACGAACTGGAGCCCATGCTTCCTGAGGGACTTCACGTAAACCGCCAAATTTTCCGTCAGTCCGATTTTATCAAAAGCTCGGTAAACAACGTCGTCAACGCGTTGCGCGATGCCGCGATCATCGTCGCGATCATCCTCATACTGTTCCTGCTCAACGTCCGCACCACGATTATCACCCTAACGGCCATTCCGCTATCGCTTGCCACCGGGCTACTGGTGCTCGAATGGATGAACGTCTCGATCAACGTCATGTCGCTCGGTGGTCTCGCCATAGCGGTCGGTAGCTTGGTGGACGACGCCATCATCGATGTGGAAAACGTTTTCCGAAGGCTCAACGAAAACGCCGCGAAGCCACTTGAGGAGAGACGACCCCGGCTTGACGTCATTCTCGATGCCAGTAACGAAATCCGCCCTGCGATGGTTTTTGCCACGGTCATCATTGTGCTGGTGTTCCTGCCGTTGATGTTCATGGAAGGGATCGAGGGCCGCTTCTTCCGCCCTCTAGGTATCGCTTTCGGGGTCTCCATCGTCGCCTCGCTGGTGGTTGCGCTAACAGTGACTCCGGCGATGTGCCGATACCTACTGAAAGGCAAAGCTGAAGGTGCCGAGGAAAAAGATACCCCGGTCGTCCGTTGGCTCAAGGGTCTCTACGTGCCAGCCGTGCGCCGCGCGTTGCGGTATCGCAAGATCGTCATCGGAACCGCGCTTGTCGCGACCATGATGTCGCTGTGGCTCGCGTCGAGCTTCGGTCGATCTTTCCTGCCCGAGTTCAACGAAGGCACCTTCACTGTTGGCCTTTTCGCACCGCCCGGAACCTCCTTGGAGGCCAGCGACCGTATGGCCAGCGCAATTGAAAAACAACTGCTCGCGCTCGAAGGCGTGCGCAGCGTGACCCGCCGAACCGGACGCGCCGAGCGCGACGAACACGCCGAGCCTGTCAGCAACTCGGAGCTAGAAGTCACGTTCAAAGCAGGCTTCAGCAAGGAAGAGGTAAGGACGGAAGTCAGCCTGATTCTGGAAAAGGTGCCCGGCATCACCACCAACATCGGCCAGCCCATTGAGCACCGGCTTAGCCACATTCTCTCGGGCACCCCCGCCGCCATCGCCATCAATGTCTATGGCGACGACCTCTCCACACTGCGTATCATCTCCAAGGAAATCGAGGCCGCTCTCAAGCCTTTGCCCGGCACCCGCGACGTCGCCGCCAACCGCGAGGTGATGATCCAGTCCCTGCCCGTCGATTATCGCCCTGCCGACCTCGCCGCCTACGGGCTCACTCCCCAAAGTGCGGCAAAACAGGTGCGCGACTCCATCTACGGCATCTCGGTTGCGGAGATCAACGAAGGCCTGAAACGCTATGACCTAACCGTAAGGCTTGCCGATGAGGAGCGCGACGACCTGCGCGACTTGCGCAACCTCGTCCTGCGCGGCAAAGGCGGAGCATTCGTCCGCCTCCACGAGGTGGCCGACATCGGCCCCGAGATGACCTCCAACCTGATCGCCCGCGAAAACGCGCAGCGCAAAGGCGTGGTCACGCTCAACGTCGCGGAGGGTTACAACCTCGGCGACCTCGTCGAGGAAGTCCGCCTGCTCGTCGATCTAATCGTGCAACAATATGGCTACACCGTGAGTTACGGAGGCCAGTTTGAGGCGCAGCAATCCGCTAGCCGCACGATCCTCGTCTTCAGCGGTCTGGTAGTGATCATCATGCTCATCTTGCTCCAGCTCGCCATCGGCTCGCTCCGCGTCGCACTGCTGGTGATGGTGAACCTGCCCCTTGCTCTCATCGGCGGCATCGTCGCGATCTACCTTGCAGATTCGCCCAACATTTTCAGCAACACCTGGGCTTTGTTCGGTCTCGGCGGGCACTACACCGCCCCGGTCATTTCGATTGCCAGCATGGTGGGCTTCATCACCCTCTTCGGCATCGCCGTCCGCAACGGAATCCTGTTAGTAAACCACTACCAGCACCTTGTCCAACACGAGGGATACACCATGTTCGATGCGATCATCCAGGGCTCCGCCGAGCGTCTCGTGCCGATCCTGATGACCGCCCTCACGGCAGCGCTCGCCGTCGTTCCCATCATCCTGCACGGCGACAAACCGGGCAACGAGATCCTTGCGCCCTTGTCCGTGGTCATTCTCGGAGGCCTGCTGTCCTCGACCTTCCTCAATCTTGTCGTCGTCCCTACCGGTTATGCCATGCTGCACCGAGTGACCGACAAGAACCCGAATCCCCAAACCTAAACAACAAAAACGATAATATGAAAATGAGATACTTGGTAATACCCGCACTTGCCCTTTCCACACTCGCAGCCGGCGGCCAAACGGAAGCACAAACCAAACCCAAAACGGAACAGAAAGCCCAAGGAGACCACGACCACGACGAAGTTTCGCTCGGCGAATTCACGGCTGGCGATATGGAAATCGAAGCCTCGCAAGGTCACGGCAAGGTGCAAGCTGGCAAGGAAGGCCACTTAGTCATCAAACTCCCATACAAGGACAAGGGTGCCACCATCGTCCGCGCTTGGCTCGGCACGGAGGATCGCACCTTGTCCACCGTTGGCAAAGGCGCGTATGCGGCGGCGCACGACGACTATGACATCCACACGGCCGCCCCCGATCCGCTGCCGGAAGGCACCAAGTGGTGGGTGGAAATCGAGAAGCCAGAAGGCACCAAGGCCGTCGGTTCCATTGAACCAAAAATGTGACGGTTCATCACTGCGAGTTTTCCCCGGAGAACTCGGATCCCAAAACCACTATATAACATGAGAAAAAAATACATACTGATACCCGCCATCGCTCTGCTGGTCAGCTGCGGTGAAAAGAAACCATTAGCCGCGGATGACCATGGCCATCCTCACGAAGAAGGAGAAGCGCAAGGTCACCCGCACGAGAATGAAGGGGCAGGAGGAGGAGGCCATGACCACGCCGACGATGAAGTGGCGCTTGGCAAATTCAAGGCAAGTGAACTGGAAATTGAGGCCGCCCAAGGTCACGGGATGATCGAGGCAGGAAAGGAAGGCCACCTCATTATCAAACTGCCCTACAAGGACGATGGGGCCACAGTCGTGCGGGCATGGATTGGCACCGAGGACCGAACGCTTTCAGCCGTCGGGAAGGGCGAATACGCCCCGTCGCACGATGACTACGACATCCACGCAATGGCTCCGGCCCCACTTTCCACCGACACCAAATGGTGGATCGAAATCGAGAAACCTGACGGAACAAAGGTCCTTGGCTCCATCGCGCCGAAGATGTGAAGAATGGATTCCGGCGAGCGTGGACGCCCCACGCTCGCCGGAAATTTTAGAAACGACGACGGGCTCGTCAGAGGCCTTACTGGCCAGGTCTCGAATGGTCTCCGGAGCTGTTCAACGAACCAGCGGCGCGGTGCCTTTCAAGTAAGCGGCTCCGCTGTCCTTGACCTTCTTCCCGTCGCCACTTTCCGAAGCCCGGTGGACTTCCTCCATCAGCGCGGCAAGCCGGGCCTGCTCCTCGCCGAGCTTCTTCAGCGCGTTCTCCATGGTGTAGCTCATCTCATGGATCTGGACCAGTTCCTTCGGCTCGAGGGTTTCCTTTTCCAGCAGCGCCTCCAGCTTGGCGTTCGATTCGGTGAGGTTGGCGATCGCGACCTCCAGAGTCGGCGCGGGCTTACCCTTGAAATGACCCGGGAGCTCTTCGGCGAAGGAGAACGGGATGAATGCCAGCACGCTGGCGATGGTGATTCCGATGTTTTTCATAGTATATTAGTTTTGTAGAGTTGATGGTTCAGAAAGACGTCCACGCAGCGGTCGCTCTCCTTTTAGTGCTTGGGGATCTGCAGCGGACCTCGCGCGGGTGTTGGTCCATGAAAACGTTTTCGATAAACCTGCTCGCGAGCATTGATATCGAGAATCAATCTCAATACTCAATCAAGCAATTTTTGGAATATTTGTAGGCCCGGCGAGGGAATTTGAAGAAATTACTCAGCCCGCCCCCCAAGTTCGACTCCGCAGCCTGCATACCCATCCTCACTCTTCGCACGCCGCTGGAGCATACCGTAAAAGAGGCCGATTTTACGCGGCTAAATCCGGCGGCTACTCCCACGTGTAGCCGCGCCGGTCGACTTCGAAAACACCCTTTGGCAGCGGCTTGTTCAGCACCGGGGGGAAAAATTCGGTGATTACGACGGTGCCATCGCGCTGAGTCCACTCGATGCGTTCGAGAAACGAGGTGCGGGTATTGATCTGCATCACCATCGACTTGATTGCGCGTCTCAGTTTCCCTTTTGGCAGCAGGCTGACAATGAAATGCTCCCGGACTTGATTTGTGCCGCCGACGGTAAACGATTCGTGGAGACCTTCAAAGGTCGCCCCCTCGCCGATGCCCAGCATTAACAGAAGGGGCTTTGCACGGCGATCGTCAGGTGCCATCTCGGTGGCTGTTTTCCTGCGTTCATCCATTATAAAAACACGGTTGCCATCGAAGACCGCGCTTTGCACCGGCGGCCTACCCAACTCCCAGCGGAAGGTTTTCCCCGGCTGCAGCCACACGTGGCCGGTCTGCACAATTTCCTCCGAGAGTGCGGGAATTTTTTTCGTTTGGCGCACCGCCACGCTGACGGACTTGTGCTGTGCTTGCTTCTCCAGTGCGGTTCTGAGCGGAGCGAGGTCATCGGCATAGGCCGAGCCGCAGATGACGGAGAAGGCGAGTAGACGTGAGAACATGACAAAAACTACATCAGGGCTTTTCCAACCTCAAGGCCGGGCCTGGGCGACGAGACAGGGCGAGCTATCCGACAAAGAAATTTTACCGCTAAGGCGCAAAGGCCGCAAAGGGACGCAGAGGAAGAGAAAATAGGATTTTCGAAATACGAGGAGGACGGGCTTTCCGATCCTTTGCGACCTCAGCGCCCTTGCAGTTAGAAAAGCCCTGTCGCGCGCGTGCGCCCATGAAAGTATTGCGGTTCAGTGACGGCAGCCTAGCGTCGGCGGGTGCGAAACCGGCTTTGGCTCATCATCCCTCTACTACTACTCACGGGCTTCGCGATCACTGGCCTGACGCGGCTGCGGTTTGAAACCAACATTCTGGAAATCCTTCCAAAGGACATCCCGAGCGTCGAGGCGCTGAAAGTTTCACAGGAACATTTCGACAACGACCAGCAGGTCGTGCTCCTGCTAGAAAGCGCGGAGGAGGAAATCCTGGAGGAGGATGTGGCGGAACTGGCGGAGTGGCTGCGGAAGAAACTCGCTCCCGCCAAGGTGCTTTACAAAGCAGAGCTGGAGGAGAATCCAGCCGCCCTCGCCGAGGGTCTTGCGGTGATCTGGCGCGGCGCCCCACCCGAGGAGGTGGCGAAACTCGCCGCCCGGGTGCTCGATCCGCAGGCGCTTGAAGCACATCTGGAGAATGTGAAACAGGAGATCCGGACATCCTTCGACCAGCAGGAATCGACAATGAGCGCCTACGACCCGCTGGGTTTCCTGCAGCACCCGGCAATCCAACAGCTCATGGGTAGTGAGTTCAGCTTTCAATCCGAGGACGGAAAATCCCAGCTCCTCTTGATCACCGGGCCGGAGGGAATCAGCGACTACAACGCTCATGCCGCTTGGATCGCTGAAATTCGTGGGGCTGCGAGAAGCTGGCCCGGCCTCGAGGAGACCGGCCTCACTTTTCGGCTCACAGGCGGCCCGGTCTTCAATGCCGAGATCGGCGCGGGAATGGAACAGGACATGTCCGGCACGGTGATGCTGACTTCGATCGCGATGGCTCTGCTTTTCCTCCTCGTGCAGCGCCACCCCGGGCAGCTCCTGATAATCTCACTGCTGCTTGTGTTCACCTTCCTGCTCACCCTTGGGATCGGCGGCTGGGTGTTTGGGACGTTGAATCTAGTGAGTGTTGGCTTCGCTGCAATCCTCCTCGGCCTCGTAATTGATTATGGAGTGGTCATCTTCCGGGAGGCGGTCGGTGAGCTTACATCGCCGGAATCCCTCCGCCGGGAGGTCGCACCTGGGATTCTATGGGCGGCGGCCACCACTGCCGTGGTGTTCGGCCTGCTGACGATGAGCACCTTTCACGGAGTGCGGCAGCTCGGGGGATTGATCGTGATCGGCTTGATTGTCGGAGCGGGAGTTATGCTTATTTTCACGCCGATGTTCCTCGGCCGCTTTCCCAGCCGCCTACCTCGGCACCTTTTAAAAGCTCCTTTCGCAAAAGCGGTTGCGGCCCGCCTGATCCTTGGCACCTGCCTGCTGATCTCACTCATCAGCTTCGTGAGCCGGGGCGCGCCGAAAATCAGCTTCGATTTTTCAATGGTGGAGCCCAGCTCGAGCGAAGCCGCAGCTGCCTTCGATGCGATTAAAGAGGATTTCCCCGCTTGGTCGGAGCGCAATCATCAGCTCATTGCTTCGGCCGACTCCTGGGAGGAGCTGCGGGAGGTAGCCATGACGGCGCAAGCAAAGCTGCGGGCTGCTCAAAATGACGGAATCATCGAGCATTATCAATGGCCCCTGGGATTCATACCCGAGAGTCGCAGCGTGTCCATCAACCAGGAAACCCTGCAAACGATCGGAGAGAAGCGGGAGGAAATCCTCGCCGTTCTCACAGCCAACGGCTTCAGTGAAAGCGGAACCGCCCTCAGCCGGATGGTCCTAAACTCGCTTGCCGATCCAGAGCCTCCCGGTGAACTCAGCTCACTCGCGGGGCAATTCATCAGCGTCTCCCAAGACGGCAGCCACCATCTCTCGGGAAGTGTAAAATCGACGGAGCCGATCACCGAAGAGAACATCGCCGACCTCGCGCACCTCTCCGACGACCACGTCACCCTCACCGGCTGGCCGGTCCTGCAGGCGGATCTTCTGCCCTCCGTGACGAGGGATTTTTACATGATATTTCTCCCCGCAGGAGCAGCACTTCTGCTTACGCTCTGGCTCGTGTTCCGCTCGGTGCGGGACGCAGCGATCTCTATTGCGGTTCTCCTAACAGCTCTCGTGCTTTTGAACGCCTTCGTCGTTGCAAGCGGCCAGACCTGGAACTTCCTCAGCGGCATGGCGATCCCGTTGATCATCGGCACCGGAATCGACTACAGCATCCACCTGATCTTCTCGCTACGCCGCTCCGGGGGCGATTTCAACAAGGTCTGGAACAGCGTGGGAAAGGCGATCTGCTTCTGCGGGATCTCCACCGCGATTGGCTTCGGCTCCCTGCTATTCGCCTCTAACGAAATGCTGCGGAGCATGGGCCTGCTATGCAGCCTGGGCGTGCTTCTAACAACCCTGCTAAGCGTGCTCGTAGTGCCCGGGCTGTGGCAGCGGGCCCGCCATTGAGGGCTCTTTGACATCCTCCGCCACTCGCGTGAAAGCGAGCTTGAGCTCAAGCTTCAGCCAGATTTTCATGCCTTTCCAGAGGTGCTTCATGGCGGATGGATCTGGATTGAAGCTCTGGGTGATGAGGAAACTCTCATCCAGATTTTTTTCGCCATAGCTGCCGGCGGTGATCTTTTTCTTGGCCAGCACTACGAAGCGGCGGTTGTAGAGCGCCATGAAGCGAGCGAAAACGTGGCCCACTTTTCCATTGTACGGCATGCGCTCGAACTCTCCGTCCTCATCCGTATAAACGCCGCGCACAGGCCCCACGAAATACGTCGCGATATCCATCAGGAAAGCGGCGTGCATCAGTTCGGCATCGCCCAAGTACCAGTATTTGTCTTTGTAGAGCGCGTTGAACCAATCGAAGTATGACCGCTTGAATTCCTTGTTCCTCTCCGCGATTCCCGCCTCGATGCACTCGCCGCTGTAGTAGCTGCGCAGCAGCGTGTAGGATGAGTAGACGGTGTGGGCGCAGTAGTCGATGCCCTGGCTGTAAAGCGGGTCCATGAAGCCGCCGGCATCGCCTACGATGGTCCAGCCTTTCCCCGCCACCTCCTCCGAGTAATAGGCGAGGCCCTTGTAGTAGCAGTTGTCGTTCTCAACCGCCTCCGCGTGCTCGAACATCACCTTCCCGACCGGGTGCTTGAGCAGATGCTCTTTAAGGCGATCGCACATTTTCCCTTCAGAAGGCGGTGTGAAAAGGCGCGTGTCCCAGGTCAGTCCAGCGCTGACCTCGCCGCTATCGAGCGGGATGATCCAGCACCACCAGCCGAAGCCCATCAAGTGATTGGTTGAGTAGCCGCGCTGCGCAAACACCTTGCCGCTCACGCCCTCCATCTGGCAGACACCTTTCTGAGAATCGAGGTAGTTGACATTTTTGAAGCGCGTCCACATTGAGGCGGTCGGGTGCGCCTCCGTGTTCGACCGCCAGGTCTTGCGCATCTTCGCGGTCTTCGCCGCCTTGCCGGAGGCATCAATCACCCAGGAGGCGGTGACGCAGCGGTGCTCTCCTGATTCCGTTTTGAAACTCACGGAATTTTCCCCGATCCCACCGAGCTCCAGATCCTTGATCGTGGCGGGACGCGCAAGTTCACAGCCAATCGCCATCGCCTCCCGCAACACCTCCGCATCCAGAGTCATGCGGTTGATCTGGAAAGTCGGCAGACGACCTTGAAAAGCGGGGCCGAGCTCGGTGCAGCGCCCGGGAGCGTTCTGGCCGTCCTTGTGAAACCACATCCGCAGGCCGTGTTTGGAAATGTGCTTGGAGTTCATGTGCATGCCCAGGCGCAGCACGCGGGTGAGGAAGCAGCCGGCGACCTCGGAGGTGCTCTCGCCAACTTTCCGATCAAATTCCACCGTCCGCTCGATGATCAGGATGCGCAGGTCCGCGAACTGGCGTTTCAAGAGAAGAGCGGAGGATGCCCCGGAAAACGCTCCTCCGATGATGGCGACATCGTAGTCGACCGAGCGGTCGATCCCCTCGGCCACGGGACGCGGCTCCCTCTTGTTCATCGTTTGCATGGTTGATCGGTGTTCGGATACCGGAGAAGAAAACTACGCCCCGCGCAGACCTATCTTCCGATGACCGCGAATGAAAGCTCCGAAACCGCAACAAATCAAGCCGCGGATGTGTCAGGATTAGGGGTTTAGGTGTGGGCGGTGTTGCCTTCCCCTTGTCAGAACAAGATCGGCACACGGGAACTTTGATTTCGAATTTTCCCTGACCCCAAGGCCGTTGAGGTGTTGATGGCCGGACAAGCCGCACTCAAAAACAAGGCTTCATAACTGCCGGCGCTTCTTCCTCTGCGCCGCTTGCCTCTGTTTGCCGAGGGCGGGGCGGTGAGAGCCTTGGCGATTCTCCGGCCTGCTGCGGCCAAGGGCGGAGAATGGCTGGGTTTTAGGCGGATGACGAGTAGAGGCCGTCCCAGATGCACACTTGTGCCTGGGAACTTGTGCCTGAATGTTGCAGTGAGGAACCTGACCCCGATGCACAGACCCCGATGCACATGTGCATGCCCAGGCGCAACACGCGGGTGAGGAAGCAGCCCGCCACCTCCGAGGTGCTTTCCCCGACTTTCCGGTCGAACTCGACCGTGCGCTCAATGATAAGGATGCGCAGATCGGCGAACTGGCGCTTCAACAGTAGAGCGGACGATGCTCCGGAAAACGCTCCTCCGATGATGACGACATCGTAATCGGCCGAGCGGTCGATCCCCTCGGCCACCGAACGCGGCTCTCTCTTGTTCATCGTTTGCATGGTTGATCGGTGTTCGGATACCGGAGAAGAAAACTACGCCCCGCGCAGACCTATCTTCCGATGACCGCGAATGAAAGCCCGGAAACCGCAACAAATCAAGCCGCAGTTATCATGCGTGCCCCTGCTCAGTTATTTCTGCCGCGTTGCTACCATGGCCTACTTAGCCTCTTTCGGGTTGATCCATGAACGCTGCTTGACAGCATAGAACCAATCACCAGCAGCATTCGCCGGTCGCTTCTCGATTTTTATCGAAGTCTGATCCTCTGACGCGGTCGTCCGAAAGTTAGCTTTTTTCCCAGAAAGAACCTCCTTAACTTCTGCCTCTAGAAAATACGCCCGCACTCCCTTTGCATCTTCGGTCGCAGGAAGCCAGCGGGGTGCCGTGTCAGTCCAACCAAGTCCCTTCGAAAAATAGAATTCTCCAATTGGCGTAATCATGTGCTCATATTTTTTAGGCAGCTCCTTGCCCTTAAAAAGCAATTTTCCGATGATATATTCACTACGAGTGCCTGGATTCTCCACCTGGTATTGATATTCCCAATCTCCGCTCTTGGCCTCTCCGCAGCAGATGCACGTCGCAAGTAATAGTAAGCTCATTATGATTGTATGACACATTTTGGTTATTTAATTAATATGATTTCTCGCCGATCAGTTCGCCCGTATTCGCATCCAACCAAACGTGGAATAGTTTTCGCATGGAACCGGGACCGTCATAGGACTTATTGATTACCAAGTGGTAAGCGGGGATAAACTCGTCGTTCAAGTTGCTCTCCTCCCCTCGTGCATCCGCCTGATTTACGTAACACAGTTCAGCCTTAAGCACTTCGTATTTACCCTTGATGCCAAGGCGTTGTTTTAGCCTTGGCAGGATCTTGTTCAGGCCAATTCTCACGTCAACCGGCTCACTTGCATTTGTGCTGTTGATAGCAGCCTTGGCTTGTGCCGTTTCTTGGTGGACACAGAAGCTGATTCCATCAATCCTATTCCCGTTGATTGTAATATTAACAAAACTTCCCCAAATCGGGATATCACCATTTAAGATCGAGAATTGAACCAAATAACCGTTCGTCCATGCATTCTCTCCACCATTTTCAAGCCACATGCCAGAAACTCGCGAACTCACTTCCTTTACCCTAGCACGCGATGCAAACTCAGGAAAGTTGTTTTGCAGGTAAGCCGTCGCGAGTTCCGCTGCCTGATCGTTGTTGAGAGTGGTTCGCTCGTGCGCGGTCTCCGTAACAGAACGTCCGGTAAAGTCGTGCCTGCCATGGGGCGAGCGGGTTACCTTTTTCGCAAATGAGATCAACTTTGATTTCGAGAGATCCTGCGGCGGCAGTAATTTGAAGGGTTTCCGCAATCGCTTCCCACTGACAGATGGCACCTCAACTCGCAGCAGTCCGTTTCCGCCGTCAATAACTTGGGTGATTATGCCGTCCTCCGAGTTTTCTGCGCGTGAGCAAATGCCTGACGCGTCCAAGTAACTAAACGTAATCGTCCCCGACGCATCATCCCTGGTTACCGTCTTTAGCTTATCTTGAGTATTTGCGGAATTCGCCAAGTAGGCCCAAGGTTGCGGTGAAGCGCCTGAACCCATCGCATTCGCATACGCATCGATGATGACCTCTTGATTGTCCCGAATATCCACCCAGAAGGCATCGAATTCCGAGCGCAGATCGCCGGCCAAGGGCTTATGAGCGCCAAGAATCGCGTGCGCCCTTCTTGGAGAACCATTCAAAGTCGGCTCCCATGCGGCTCGCCCGCCACCTGCGACATTGAGCTGACTGCAGGTAGCCAAGATGATCCACTCCACATCTACATTCCAATAACCGCCGACGCTGACAGGATCGATAGCTACACCGCCAATTGGCACGGGCAATTCTTGTATGCCACTATGGTCGTAGATTTTCCCATCATCAGCCCCATGGGCACTAATATGGAGCATATCTGCCTGCCGGTTGTATGTTTGATCAGCGCCGACATTTTGCGCGAACTCCAGCATTGCATTTCCAGAGGCGGTGACGTTGTCGGGATAGTTTCCATCACCGGCATCAAATAGCTTGGTATTGGTGATTGCTTGTGTGCGAACTGTTGACCTGTCGCCAGTCGAGCTGCCGTAAAATACATTGATTCCGCAAGAGGCGAACTCACCACGGTCAACCATCACATCAGTAAATTTCCCGATGTCTGTGCCATCAAATACAAGATTGAACGTCAGGACTTCCTCATCAATCACTTTAATAGTAATACAATCCGATTTTGCCTCAGTTGTCTCGGAGAGACGCAATGGCTTGGCTGGTGATTTATTGATAAAAACACCCGGCGAGATTTCAGCCAAATCAAAGGTGATTCCGGTTGTATCGCTTTCGCTAGTAACTTTGACCTTAATTTTGTTGTCGCCCATTCCATGTGGCCCCCTTACCCGAACGAAGATATTATCGTCTTTTGCAAACAGATGTTTGGGCGACCTCAAATTGAAACCTGACTCCGGCCAGTCAACGAGATTAGTTGTTAAATCGTCGTCATCAGTCCGAGCGGCATCATCAACTATCACTTCGATCGGCAGGAGAAGTCCCGCCTTTTTGCCATCTCCGTTCGTGTACTCAGCTAGAATTGCGCCAGTTTCATTCACATCGATAACTTTTAAATCTGCAGCCTGAAGATCCATGAGAGACGGGGTAAGATCCAGAAGGGAATGGATTTGGGAATTTCTCCATATATGATTTGCACCAATGACCTCTCCTCTGTTGTTTATTCTAACGTCCCCATAGTATGGGTTGCTTGGAAATCTAAATTTCAAGCTTTTAGCTTCCACCCAGGAATCGCTCGCCTCATTCTGCTTCACCCATCCATTGTTGTTCCCGATGACCCACAGCTGTCCGTTGGGGCAATGCGCCATGTCAGCGCCGTAGTACTCCATCGGGTTGCCGGGTGTATAGGGGAGAGGTATCAACCCTCCACCATCCCAGATGCTGGTATGAAAATACTGTGTCTCCCTATCGTACCAGTTTATCATCGCCTGACCGCCCTCTACGATATCACAGCGTAGAATTTGCCGGTTAGGATCAATTCGATTTTCATAGCTTTGTTCGTTGTATGAAAAAATTTCATCTTCGTGATATAAAGTGAGATTTCTGGTTTTCATCAAGATGCGTCCGTTTGCAGCCATTGCGAGAACGTCACCATTTCCGATAAACCAGTCCGGGTAATCGCTCTCGTGCTCCGGAGAAGTATAACCACTCGTTGATATATCCAAAGAATTAGGACGTCCTATCAACTCCCAAACCTGCCTGGGGCCGCTGTAGAACATAGATACACTATCGATTTGAGAATCTGAATCAACATTATATCCTCGACCGGAAACAATAATATCTCTTGCATCTGAAAAAAAGGCGCCCCCGGATCTTTCAGTAATTTCTAGTTGCGCCGGATCTCCTCTCACATGCGCGGGAGGATTCGGAAAGTCCGCTGGAATGATTGATTCGGAGCCGTCTATCCCTTTAATCACGAATTTTTGGTCTGGATCATCTCTGTCCAAAAGCGAACCCAATACATCCAGATGATTGTTTACGACGTTCGGTTTGAAACCAACCGGGAGATCCACGGGGATCCATGCGTATGTCGATTCAGGACTCCGTTTCCAGATGATTGCGAAGTCAAGAGGCGCTGCATCGATTTCATTGGGGATGCCGTCCCCGTCGAGGTCGTCGATAGTCGCGGACGGGGAGGCAGTCACACCCTGGGCGTAGGCTTCAGCATTCGTGGAGGGGCCGCCTTGGAACAAACCGTTCGCCCCGTTCTGGGGATTGATGGAGCCGTCGTCGGTAGGATCCAGACCGTGTGCGCGTTCCCATCCTTCCGGAAGACCATCGAAATCCGTGTCAGGATTGAGGGGATTTGTGGGCGGACCCACCGGCGGCTCGATTTCGTCCTTGTTGGAAATTCCGTCAGCATCGAAATCCGCGGTGTCCAGAGTTTCACCGTCTCCGGGCACCTGGTCGGTGTGACGGATGCGGAAGAAACCTCTCTCGGCTGAGACATCAACCTCGTAACTGATCTCCTCATCGTTGCCGCCCTCGATCACCGGCGCCCATATCCATTTCCGCAGATGGTCGGACGGATCGGAAACCTGCATGAAGTAACTGCGCCCGATGTGACCCTGCCAGACCAGGAGCATTTCTCCGGAGGCCACCTCAAGAAGCTGGGGCGGCTCCTGCGGTGGAGGTGACTGGGCCGTGAGGGTAGCCAGCGCAGCGATGGGAACGGCGAGGGATAGAATGAAAGTTTTCACTTGGCGTCCCCTTCCCCCTTGGCTTCATCGCTTTTGTCTTCCCCGGGCTCCCTGAGGTAGCGGCTGCCGGAATGCGGGCGCAACACGACATGCTCATCTTCGGGAGGTGCCGGGTTCGCTTCATGCCATCGGCGCCCGGCCTCCTGTCGTGCGGATCGGGCTTTCTGGAATTGCAGCAAGCTGGCTTTCTCCCTTTCAATCAGATTGCTGAGCCGCCTGAGGTCGCCGAGCGTTTCGTCCCCCGCATCAAGTGTGCCCGCAGGTAGAATGATCTCCCCGGCCACGGGCGTGGTGTCCGCAAAATCCTCCGCAAAAAATCTGCCGTCGCTGCGGGAATCATGGTGCCCGTGCATCAACAGGATGGAGTAATGCGTGTCACCTTTCCGGAAATGTGCAAGGCCGGCGAGCAGGCTGATGTCAAATCCGCAAAGCGCCTGCGCGGTTTTTCCCGTGGAGTCCACCCATGTGACATGGCTCACCCGTCGGTCGATCACGGTTGCGCCCAGGGAAAGGAACCGCTGTTTTTCTTCGTGCGGTATCGTGTCGCCACGCTCTTGCCCCGCACTGTCGGGCGACATCCGCTCAGGCTCAGCCCGGATGACCGCCAGATCGGGCAAGGAGGATGGCGCGGCGCGGCTCACGCTGAGGATTTTCCCGTTTTCCATCCTCTTCCTGACAACGGCTTCACCAGCGGGCCGGGGCGCAGCCATATTCGATTTCGCAACAGGTGGGATGAAGACGCCGACCTCAAGGGAATCGACGATCTCAAGATCGGCAAATCCCGCCGGGTTGGCATGAATGCTGGTCTGGGCAACGGCGTTCGCGCCCAGCAGGAGCAGCGCGGCAAGTGTCCGGACGGGGAGAAATGAAGAGCGGAGATGGCTGTGGGTAGGGAGCCTCATATGCGGAACTATAGGGCCATCACGCTCTCATGCGTCAAGCCCCAAAATCGGGTCCTTGAAACTTGAACAATCAGAGCAGTATTCGTCACGTCTCGTAAGGGAATTGAAATCCGCACGTCTGGCCGCTGGCATCTCGAAATATGAACTGGCAAAGCGATCAGGCATCAGCCGCACCATGATTTACCATTTGGAAAAAGGCGAACGGAATCCGACGATTGTCACCGCCCATGCCTTGGCAAAAGCCTTGGGCGAGGACTTCGGGGAAATTGTGCGCCGCGTGGAATCCGGCTGAGGGCGTTCGGATCGAGATTTCGTCACGGAACCGCTCGCGATTTTTTGAGTCATCGTTTGCATGGTTGATCGGTGTCCGGATACCGGATAGGAACACTACACGCCGCGCATACCCACCTTCCGATGCCTCTCGATACAAATCCTGAATCAGCCACAAATCAAGACGCAGATGTTTCCCGCTTCGGGCTGTTTGGCGATTTCCCAACGCGCGCCATGCTGTGGACGCTGAGGAGAACGCCAGGGCTGCCACATTTCATGGAGGCCTCCATCCTGTACTTCTTCGCCTTCGTCGTCCTCGTCCTTGCGGGCCCCCAGCGCCGCTCCATCCGCAAAAACCTGAATGTTATCTGGGACGACATGAGCTTTACCGAGAGCTACCTTGGCGTCTTCCGCGTCTTCGTGAACTTCGGTTGGACCTATATCGACGGCATCCGCACCCGCCTCGGGCAGAAAGTGATCACCTGGGAAATTGACGGAATCACCCTGTTTGAAGAGATCCGCGACACCCCCGGAGCCGCCATCATCCTCACCACTCACACGGGAAACTACGATCTAGCAGCCGCCCTTTTCTCCCCCAAGTTCGGCCGCGATCTCCACACCGTCCGCGCTCCGGAGCGCTCTCCCCTGCTCCAGGAAATCCGCCGCAAGGAACTCCAGGTTGACATCGATCGCTACGAGCATTTCAAGGTCCATTACAACTCCTCTGAAAGTCTGCTCGGCATCGAACTCGCGCGTCTGCTTGCCGCAGGCGAGCTGGTGGCCATCCAGAGCGATCGCGTTATCGGGGATGTCTCCGGCGTCAGCGTTCCTCTCCCGGGCAAATCCGCCGCCCTGCGTCTCCCGAGAGGACCCATGATCCTAGCCTCGCTCGCGAAGTGCCCGTGCTATCCGCTGCACGTCGTCCGGGACCGCTACCGCCACTATCGGATCATTTTTCAGCCGCCCCTACCAGTGACGCCTGGCCAACCGGGCGCTCGCATTCGAGAAATGGACTATGCCCGCGCTTGGGCCGCAAGTCTGCTGCCTTTTCTCGAAAAGCACGCGCTGGAGTGGTTCGTCTTTGAGGATGCCTTCGAGCGTGGGGGCGATCTTCGGTCGCCGCCCGTCTCCACAGAACCCCGATGATCTTCTCCCTAACATTACGGTTTCTATTGGTAGTCGGCGTCTTCATCGGAGGCATCGTCCTAGCCTTCTCCGGCTACCTTCTGGTCGGCACCCTTCTCCACCTCCTGCTCGTGAGCTTTCTCCTCGCAGGCACGCTCAACCCCTCCTCCCGCCTCTTCGGCCCCGTTCAGACCGATTGCGAGAGCGGCATCTGGCTGACACTTGATGATGGCCCCGATCCTATCGATACCCCGGCCATTCTGGATCTGCTAGACCGCCATCAGGCCAAGGCGACGTTTTTTGTAATCGGAAAGAAAGCCGCGCAACATCCGGAACTGATCCGCGAGATCCACCGACGCGGACATCAGATCGGCAACCACAGTTGGAGCCACCCTCACGCCACCTTCTGGTGCCTCGGTCCTATGCGCACCCACCAGGAGATCGCGAAATGCCAGCAGGTCATCGCGGGCATCATCGGGAAAGCTCCCGAAGTTTTTCGCGCGCCTGTGGGGCATCATAATTTTTTCGTCCACCCGGTGCTCAAGCGCTACAACCTCCGGCTGATCGGCTGGAACAGCCGTGGCTTCGATGGGGTGAGCGCCACGCTCGCAGAGGTTGCGGCGCGAATCAGAAAATCAGCGCAAAATGGCAGCATCGTGCTCGCTCATGAAGGCACGCCAATCGCCCGAGAAGTGGTCATGGAGATTTTAAAACTCGCGGATGAAAACGGGTGGAAAGTTCGTCCTCCCGGTCCTCCCGGTCCTCCTGGGAAAAGTTAGGAAGAGCGCCTGGCGACGACTAGGTAGTTGTTAAAAGGGGTTCTGCCCCAGAACGGACGCACCTCAACCTCGAAACCCAAGGGCTCGAGCACACGGTGAAACAGCTCGGTCCTAGGATAAGTGATCGGCGCAGATTTCATCCAGAAGCTGCACTTTGCTGCAATATCCCCCAGCCACGTGATGAAGAAACGCCCGCTGTTCTCCCGCATGCCACTCCTGACGATCAATTTCCCGCCGGGTGCCACACGAGCGGCGGCATCCTCCAGCAGCTTCCTCTGCTCCTGCACTTGGAAAAACTGCATGATATCAAGGATCGTAACATCGCCGCGGTGGTCGGGTAGACCGGTTCGGGCGTCGCCCTGCTGCAGAGAAATGTCCCGATAGCCACCGTTTTCCAGCATCCTCCGGCCGCCATCAATTTTGCTAACATCATAGTCGAGTCCCGAGACTCGGTTTTCCCACCCCCGCTCACGCAAATACATCGCTAAAATACCGAGGCCGCTGCCAATATCCAGCAGCGCTTCCCCGCTGCCTTCCAGCTCGGCGAAGACACCGGCGTAGAGAGGATCGGTCTTCAACTTGCACCTCGTGTAGCGGGTATGCCAGGGTCCAGTGGCGAGAGATGAAATCCGCTGTGCGATTCGATCTGATTCAGACATCGGCAACGGTTTGGAGGTTCTTGAGAGGATTTTTCGGGCGGAAGAGCAGCACAGGCAAACGCAACAGGCAGCCGGTGAATAGCCGCATGTGCATCCATGTGAGCAGGATGTTGTCGCGCAAATAACGGAACTGGCTCACTCCGCCTTCCTCAGCTGAAAGGTATTTCACCGGCGTTCTGATGTTGATCACCGGAACTCCACTCCAGCACATGCGCACAGCCACCTCGGGATCGAAATCGAACCGGCGGGCGAAGCATGTCCTAGAGAATACTTCTGTTAGAGCAACAATCGGATAAAGCCGCATGCCGAAGAGCGAGTCATGAATCCCCCACCAGCCCGTTTCCAGATTCGCCCACCAATTGGAGATCTTGCGCCCTTGGACGCGCAGATTAGGCGCTGTGCCATCGAAGACGGGTTCACCCAGCACCATCGCAGTTGGAAACCTCTCACCAGCTTCCATATATTTTCTAATGAAGTCCGCAGGATGCTGCCCATCCGAATCCATGGCCAGCGCGTGGGTGAAACCTTCGTCGGCCGCGAGCCTGATCCCATGTAGAACCGCAGCACCTTTGCCCTGGTTTCCCGGGAGGCGGTGCACGCGCAGCCCGGAGTGCCCAGCCCGTCCCAGTTCCTCAAGACCAGCGTCACTGCCATCGGTGCTGCCATCGACAACCACAAACACATCCCCCCAGACCTGAAGCACCTCCGCGACCGTCTGACGGAGCAGCGGCCCAGAGTTGTAAGACGGTATCAATACGCAAGCCTTCATGTGGTGTGGCACGTTCATGGGCATCTCCCGCGCATTCTGGCAATCGCGAAACCGCGCCGGGAAGCTGAATCTCATTCAGGCTCCGGTCAGCTCAATCTGGAAAGGAACACTTTTTCAAGACGCTCGGAGAAATCCCGCACCCGCTCCTCGGGCTGGATGAAGATGGTTTCGCCGACTTTCAAGCTGATGGAAATTGGCAGTTCCGGCATCCGCCAAATAGGCCACCCTTTTTGAAGATAAGGGCTGTCGGTGGTGATAAACACCGGCAGCACCGGTGCTCCGGAGTGTTTGGCGAGCAGAGCCAACCCGGGGCGGAATTCGTTGATGAGGCCCCTCTCCCTGCGGGTGCGGGTTCCCTCGGGAAAAAGCAAGAGACGGTCCCCAGAGTTAAGCCGCTCAACAGCCTTGCGGATCATTTTCATGCGGGGCGCGTTGGGCAGGAAACCTGCGAAAAGCGCGCCGCTGCGGAGCAACGGGTTCGTCATGATGTCCGCTTTCATGATGCAGCTCACTTGCACGAAGCGGCGCATCACTAGCAGAGCGTCCCACAGCGCGGGGTGGTTGCAGGCGATGATTAGAGGGCCGCGCATGTGGGCATGCTCTTTCAGCTCCTCGTCTTCTACCTTGATGACACCAAGAAACTCGAGGCCGTCCATGAATTTGCCCAGAGCGAGGCCCAACGCGTGCTGACCCAGCTCGCGGCGTCTCGTGTGGCCAAGAAAAATGGCGGAGAGAAGACTAGCCGCCAGCAAAGGGATCACCCCGAGCGGCCAGTAAACGGCCGTGAAGACCAAACCTGCGAGAAAACGCAGAGGGTCGTGTTTCGTCGGCGCCGTGTAGGCGCTGAAGATTTCTGAATCGATATTTGTATTCACGGAGTTTCGCGACAAACTGCGCCTTTCAGCAAGTCCCGGCATCAGTTCAGGAGGCCGCCGCCCCCGGCAGCACCCATCTATATCCAGTCATGTCTCACGATCAAGCACTACAATCACTTCCCCATGGACCTGAATTCCGGTTCATCGAAGAACTGCTTGAGCTGGACCCCGGAGTCTCCGGCACCGCCACCTATGCCATCAGCGGAAACGAGGCATTCTTAAAAGGCCACTTCCCCGAGAACCCGCTGTGGCCCGGTGTCATCATGATCGAGGCCATCGCCCAACTCGGAGGCATAGTCGGCCAATGCGATCCCGCCCATGCCTCCCTCGAAAACCTGCGCCTCACCGCAGTGAAGAACGCGAAAATCCTCGGCACCGCCCCTCCGGGTGAGATCCTCAAGATACGAGCTTCCGTCGAAGGACGGCTGGGAAAGATCATCCAGATCAAAGGCTCGGTGTCCACCGGAGGATCAACCATTGCTGAGGGCACAGTGATGCTAAGTGGAGACTGAGGCCAATATGCAGAAGGAGATCAAATCTCCTTTCGCGGAGGATCCGAAGGAGTCTCGCCTAGCCAGTGCAAAAGAGCCTCAAACAAAAACAGCCCCCCCGTCGGATGGCTATTTTAAAATAGAGCTGAGCGCGAAAGTGAATGATTTTCAGATCATGCCGAAGCCCAACGCCGCAGCCTCTCCAAGGGCTGTGGGAGCCGACCTCCATCGCTAGCAAGGTAAGCGGGGTCCGAAGCGCCTTTCGTGGCTTGTTGCTCCAACCGTTTCATAGGGTGTCATAGTTTGCAGATCTATGTCACCTATGAAGTCAGGCTGCCTTTCTCTCCGGCTTCCCGCTGCGGGCTTTGAACCAGCTGGCA
>JBGTDO010000070.1:0-14934 GCA_041748235.1 Akkermansiaceae bacterium
GGCGGCGGTTGTTAGGCCGAGCATGAGCGGCGCGTTGCGCGCGGCGGTGGTCATGGTGAGGAGGGCGTGCTCCGGGTAGGCGAGTTTGAAGCGGCGGGTGAGAATTTCACCGAGGAGCCATGTGGCGACGAAGAAGCAGAAGACGGCGGCGAGGATGATTAGGAAATCGCCAACGTGAGAGAGAATCGTGGTGATGTTTCCGGCAAAGATACAGATCACTAGGGCTGCGATGATGAAGGGGATAGCTGCTCCAATGAAGCGTAGGAGTTTTTCAAAAACGGCGGCGGGCAGGACTTTGCGAAGGATTATGTGAAGGGCGACGGCGGCGACGAAAGGCAGGAGGAACCATTGCCAGAGGGTTGAAGCGATGGAAGCCGCGTCGATACCAGCCGTCTTTCCGGCGAAGATTCCGAGAAATACGGGAAAGAGCAGGAGCTGAGTAATGAGATTGATGGGAAGGAGGATGGAACCGAGGGCGACGTTACCCTTGGCGAGGCGTGCGAACCCGAGGAACCAATCGGTGCAGGGGGCGATGAAGTAGATCAGCAGACCAGTGTAGAGTAGGGGTTTCCCGGAGAGGAAAAGAGAGGCGATGCCCCAGCCGATGAGTGGGATGAGGATGAAATTCGCTACCCATGCGATGCCGAGGAAGCGGGCATGATTTGCCGCGCCCCGCAGGGTGGCGAAGCGGACTTCGAAGAAGAGTAGCGAGACGAGGGCGAGGATGAGCGGATCGACGAAGCCGCCGAGTTTTTCCCCTCCATCCGTCCGGTAAATGCCCAAGAGCGAGCCGCTGGCGATGGCGGCGAGGAGGAGAAGGGTGGTGCCGAAGTTGGTGAGGAATTTTCGCATGGCTGGGGGAGATTTTGGATACCAGTAACATTAACGCAACTATATTGCGTTAATGATTTAAAATTTAGATCCGGATGTTTTCCAAAAGGTGGGATTTTTAGTGATGTCCCGGGGGGTGTATGCGCGTGGAGGGGAAGACCGGGTCGTGTGCTGGGGTTGCCTGGCGACAGAGTGATCGCCCCTCCTTGCGCTCGGAAACGTTCCGCCTGCCGCCGGACATCGCATCCGGCTTGTGGCTTCGCCTTTCGATCAGGTCGAGTCGTTTCAGCAAGTCGGTTGCCAAGGATCTGGAATTCGGTCTATCCATGACCGGGATGCGGATGTTGTCCTTAGCAGTGAGCTCGGGGATCAAGTTGAAAGCCTGGAACACCGGTCCGATCCGATCCCGCCGGAATCGGGTGAGCGCCGTGTCTTTGAAAGCGGAAAGATCTTTGGCATCCACTTTCACCGTGCCGGAATCGACATCGGTGAGGCCGACCATCGCGTGGAGAAGGGTGCTTTTTCCTGAACCGGAAGCAACCAAGATGGCGACGAATTCACCGGATTGGATTTTCAGGTCGATGCGATCCAATGCCCGGACTTCGGAGGATCACTGGTTGAACGTTTTGACGACGGAGTCGATGACGAGCGGGTGGAGTTTCTCGATGGTGGCGGGCATGGTGGTTTTGGATTTAGAAAGTGACACTCATGCTAAAGCTCAGCATGTGGTCGTGGCCCTTTTGATTGAAGGATTCCAAGGTATCGCCGAAATCGTAGTACAGATAGCTTGCGGTAACCGTCCATTCACCAGCCGTGGAATCAAGGAAACGCAGGGGGAATGATACTTGCGGGCCGTAGGCAAGGTAGCCGTAGGTATCGAAGTCATTGAACTGCTCCAGCCCGGCCTTGATTAGTAAGGCTACGGTAACGGGGGTATCGCTTTTTGAAAAGAAGGTGTAGTTGGGCTGGATCCCGGGCTCGAAGTGCAGCCCCTCCGCGTATTCGACAAGCTCGCGTTTGATTGTGAGGTATGGTTTCAGCGAGAATTTCTCAGAGATGAGTCCTTCGTCGTCGAATTCGACCGTGGCATTGATCCAGTGTCCATCCGGATAGGCATCGGCAGGGCTGGTCCACCGGTTGTAGAAACTGGTGAGCACCCAGCGGTCTGCAAAATTTATCGAAAGCCCGATGCCGTAATCGAACTCGGTAAAATGGTTTCCCTTGTTCCTCTGGTAGTCGAGGGTTTCGGAACTGATGCATGTCCACAGGCCGAGGAAGACGGTTGCGGAGTTGATCCAATCCCCGCCTTCGTAGAAAGTCGCATAGAGATCCAGGTAGGGCTGGAAGGAGACGCCTTCACCCTGGACGATGAATCCGTCGGTGTTGTATTGGTTCGCCACGATCAATCCGAGATTCCCACCGAAAACCGATGGTGCGGCAGGTTCGGTAACCGCGCCCGTTGTTTCCTCCATGGCATGGATGCCGGTGGTGATTGCACAGACAATGAGCAATGAAAGGTGATGTTGAATAAGTCGGATCATTCCAGAAATAGAAAAAAAGTTCAGATGGCGGCACAGCGCAGGCTTGCAGCGAGCCGGAGACGATCACTTTTCAGGATCTCCCTGGCGTTGTCTCCGAACCATTCGAAAGATGCGTCCATATTCTCGTCGATGGGGGCTTCTTCGAAAAAACGCTCGTAGTCGCAGGCGCCGTCGAACAACGGTGTCATCCCTATGCGGGTGCCAGCGGCGGTGTAAACGTTCGCCGGATCGAATACTGCGAGATCCCGGCGGCTCCGTACATTTTTCAAATGGAGGTGGCCCACGTATTCCCGAAGCTGGTAATACGCGGCGACGGGATCGGCACCGGACTCCCAGACATGGAGCACGTCGAAATTGATGCGCAACGCCGGATGGTTGACCTGCCCGATCAATGCCAGCGTGCTCTTCACCGTATCGGCCAGCGTATTGGGATGGATTTCCACGAGCAGTTCCAGGCCTTCCGCCGCTTCGCACAAGGTGCGCAGCCGGCGGCATGCTTCATCGCGATCTTTCCTGCCCACGTCACTGCTGGGCTTGTTGCCGGCAAAGGTGCGGACTTTCCGGACACCCATCTGCCTTGCGATACGGAAGAGTTCTTTAGCCCGGCGTATCACCGGGGTTTCATCACCATGGAGCGAGAAATAGTCACTGATCATGGAAAAGGCGACTCCGTGCGATCGGGCGGTCTCGACTGCGGAAGCGAACGAATCCTTGAGATTGAGGGCATGGACGCCCCAAAGCTCGATGCCATCGAATTGGTTTTCCGCCGCCCAGCGGGTCAACTCCGGCAGGGAAGTTAACTCGTGGCGGAACGATATGGTGCAGATGGATACTTTCATAATTCTTCCGGTAGGCCGATTCAGGGAAAATGGACGGAGTCCCATAGCAAGTAAGCTTCTTTCAGCCGCCGCTTGATCCGGAACTCCCGCTGGTCCTGAGCGTGGAGCAGTTGCCGGATTTCCCGGAGCACTCCGACATCCAGCTCTTTTGATAGCTTGATGGCGCGGTATTGGATCTGCGTATAGCCTTGGACAAGCTCGGCCACGACATCGCACCAGCTCTCGAACTCGTCATCATCGAGCGAGAGCTCCCGCCAGAAAAACGCCAATCCATGCTCGTAAGCATATTTGCGGATGGCTAGCAGCGGCACATCGAAGAGCGCTCCTTCCAGATTCTCTAGCAGAAGCGGCCGTCCATCCGGAGAGATTCCTGCGACGTATGCTTCAACAGAGCTGCGGACGGCATCCGTCAGGGGATTACGGTCTTCGATCAAACACGCTTTGAAATAGCTTCCGATAACGGCTGGGTCGGTCGCGGTCAGCTTTTCGGCATCAAAGACAAAACCTCCGCTAACGGTGGGCTGGTCAATTGCGTGGATCACTCGCCTTGTCGGCAACTCACCTTCCCAGCGGAAATCCGGATCGGACATGAAGAGGATTTCAGGATCCTCCGTTTTTTCCAACAGAACGTAGTGGGGAAACGGATCCTTGTTGAAGCGGTTTTCCCTCTCGGGAAGATGATAGAGATCGAGCATCACCATCACCTGATGGAGTGGCGGTTTCATTTCCAAGATGGCCAACAGCCGAGCCAAGTTCTCCCGCTGCGACTTTTCAGTATCGTGCCATGGCTCGACGGGCACGCCATAGAGCAGTTGGAACCATTTCCGGAAAAAATCGTGGGTGATGGTGTCGGAGTGGTTGGTGATCCGGCAGTCATCCGTGACCACAGCCTCCGAATCCCAAACGCCGAAGTAGAAAGGCCGGTGATCGGTGTACTCATAGGCTTTCACGATCTCGCAAAGGCAGCTGATGAAGCAGTGAACCTTGATGTCTTCGAACACTTCCGCAGGTTCCGCAGTGGGAGCTTCCTCACCGGTCAAGACACAGGCCAGGCCGGAAATCGTGACGAAGGCGTCCTTGAGAATGGCGGTTTCCGGTATGGCTAGGCCGAAGTCCATCTCCAGCGCGACGATCAGGGAAAGCACGCTCACCGAGTCCAGGCCGAGATCTTCCTGGATGCGTGTCTCCGGATGGAGCGGGACATCATCGGGAACGTCGAGCGCCCCGCGCAGGGACCGGTAGATCGCATCGATGACTGACTCACGGGTCGCCGGGGAAACAGGCAGGGTTGCAATCATGGTGAAACTTCCAGCAGTTGTTCTTGTGCGAGCGAACGGCGGTTGGTCTTGCCGTTGGCCATGCGCAGGATTTCAGGGACTTCCTTGATGCGGAACGGCCGTTGGTGCGGGGTCAGTTCCGTAGCGCACCATTGGCGTAATTGTTCGGCCGTGACTTTCCCGCCGGATACGTAGTTCAGCCATACCTGGGTGTGGCCGAGGGCATTCTCGTGTTTGAAAACAACGGCATCCGCTATCCCTTCCAATTCCAAAACCACGTTCTCGACCTGCACGGGATAGACGTTCACTCCGGCGACGTTGATCATATCGTCGATGCGGGAAACGATGCGCAGCGAACCGGATGCGCCGAAGTAACCCAGATCGCGGGTGTGGATTTCCCCGGTCTCGCCACTGACAACGATCTCGGCCGGGTTTTCCGCATCATCACCCGCAGCGAGGCTCAGGTGGGGAAGGGCGAATCCGATGTCAGACGGATCGGACGGGTTCTCGCTGAGGGAAATGCAGCCTACTTCGGAGCAGCCATATTGTTGGAATACAAAACGGGCACGCTCCTTCAAATGCCCGAACAAGGGCTGGCGCATATTCGTGCCAGAGGTCATGACGGCATGAAGTTTGCTATCCCTGGGGTAGAGCAGGGAGACGGTATGGATCAGCACCGGTGAGGCGTAGAGCAGCGGATTCTCCGCCCCGGACATTTTCCGGATGATGTATTTCGGATTCAGGTTGTTGATGATCACGGGTTCCTTCCCGCGCCGTATCGCGCTGAGAACGCCGCTGATCAGCCCATAGGAATGGTTCACCGGACAGGCTACCAGCGGCGTCATATTTTCAGCCGCTTGGAAAAGCTCCGTGTAGCTCGCGATTTCCCGATCGATCGACGCCCATGAACGGGCGATGACCTTTGGGACGCCCGTTGTCCCGGAGCTCGTCTGGATCAGCGAGCCTTCATCATCCGCAGTGCCACCTTCGAGGCGGGTCACCTGTTCGAGGGTTTTATAAATCAGGAAATGGCAGCCGCCGTTTTTCGCCTGTCGCGCTGCCGCCTCAAGCGGGGAGCCAGCAGGCAAAAGGAAGACGGATCTGCCTTCCTTTTTACAATAGAGGCACAAGGCGACGAGCAGCGCCGGATCGTCAAAGCAAGCGGCCACGCGCTTGCCGCGATCTCCGGACAAAGCTTCACAGGAACGGAATGCGGACTCGGTCTGCTCGAAATAGTCCGCAGGGTAATGTTGGTCATCGACGTAAATCATGGTGTTGAAATGTGAAAAGGATTGCTGACTTCATGGTGAAACTCGCTGGTGCGGTCTCCGAAAAGTTTCTTGCGCATCAATGACTCGGTGCGCAGCCGGGAGGCGCTGTGGCCGGTCTGCCCGACACGCTGATCCAGCGATCCGTCCCTTGAAAATGAGGGCATGAATCTAGCCGCGATGGACCAGAAGGTTTTTTCCGGAAATCCATAATGGCTGCGGAGGATGCGTTCGAGATCCACTAGATTGTAAACGCACATGGTATCCATGAACAACTCTCGCAAGGATTCCACCGATGACATCCGGTAGAATTGGTCGGGCGGCGCGTTTCCGACGAGCGGATTGATCATCCTGAAATCCGGAAGAAACCCCGCCGCGTCATCTGCTAGAAAGGCATCAGCATACTCGATGCTCTCATGGAAGTCGCGCGCCGCGATGCGGGTAGGCCAGCCGTCCCGGTGGATGAGGATGAGATTCTGTGCGTGGGCTTCGATTGCAATCCCATGCTGCACAAACAGGTGCCAGATCGGCGGGATGGTCACCTCAAGCAAACGCCACAGCCAGCGCTCCATTCCGAAGCCCGCTATCCATGGATCAATGAACGGGCGGCCGTCACCTTCCATCACGCAGAGCGCGTTGAAAGGCACCGCGCTTTCGCCGGGCCGCAATACCGAGCGCACGCTCTGGCGCCAGATGCAGCCGAGTTCGCCCGGCGTTTTCGCCGGATCAGCAGGTTTGTAGAGCGCGGCGGCATACTCTTTTAAAATCACCAGAGGTGCGGAGTTTCGGAAAAGCCCGTCGCTCTCCACGACGCGGGAAAGCCACTCGGAAACATGCGGTGCCGTGCTGACCAACGGAGCTTCAAAAGTACGCAGTGCCGAGGTGTTGACGAGCGACATCGGCAGTTTCACATGCGCCTTCTGAGGGTCGCTATGGTTCATCAGCGTCCGGAGGGATTGGGTCGCACGGTAATGATCGCCACAAGCGCCTAACGGGATGATGGTCCCCGCCTCGGTTTCCGCACGGTAACGCGTCGCGAGCTTCCGCCATTGCCATGGATGAACGGGTAGCAATCCATGCGAACCGAATTCCGCGTTCCTTGCTTCCAGCCGTTGTTTCAAATCATCCAGCATCTCGGTGCCGATCTCTTCGGACCAGAAAAGCTGCTCCTCGCAGGGAAGCTCGTATTGCAAACGATCCCGGCTTACGGCGAGCCACTCCAATGCGAAATCCTGCCCCGCCTCGGGGCCGAAGTCCCGGTGGTCACCTTCGGAGAAACCCGTCCGCGCTTTGAAGCAGGGATGATACGGATGGCCTTCGTGGATCGCGGGATCCAGCTCCTCGTATCCGAGCGAACGGCGGTCCCAACCATCGGTGTGAAGGTGGGAGATGTTCCAGTTGCAGAGGTGTGCGGTATGCTTCAGCTCCTCCTTGAGCGCGGCTTGCTTCTCGTTGCCGGCACCCGATGCGTCCACCAGGGAAAACGCCGCATCAAGGCCTAACAGCTCGCCAGTTGCCGCATTGATCGCAGAATGTTTCCGGATCTCGAAACGATCAAACACGCCTGTCCTCGCCTCAAAAAAAATTTTGTTTCCGGCTATCTCCATCGTGACGGGAGCAAACCCGCAAACCGTATCCATGCGGCCGAAGGAGAGCTCGTCGGACGGGATGATCTTTTCGAAAACAAATGCCTCCAGCAACTGCCGGAAAACCCTCGCTTCCGGCGCTTCCACTCGGGTCCGGAATTTCTGGATTGGTGGCGCGGCGATCATTGGTGCACTCCTTCCACTTTCGGTTCCCGGGCCCCCGAGCCCTTGAAATACGGGTTGGGCACCTCCACATAAACGGCCATCTCCTGTGCGGCATCGAGTTCATCCACATCCCGGACGCGGGTGAGCAGGTTTGCCTTGCAGGAAATCGATGGCTGGTTCAGCAGGTAACCGACAAACGCATCGCCGACACCCTGGAGCTGCGAGCGCAGGGCAACCAGCCAACTGCGGCTGAGTGCAAGTAATTCCGCTTCACCTAGGAGCCCGTCTGCACCGAGGCGGTAGATGACGGAAAACAGTTGGTTGAACATCAAGTAGTAGCCGAAGCGCTTGAAGATCATCTCATCGCTGTAGAACAGATCCTCCAGCTCCGATACGCTGCCTTCGGTCGCATGGAGCTCCGCGCTGTGGCTTTCCGATAGATAAAACCCCTGGTTGTCGCGGAAGTAATAATGAGTCGGGTAGCCGTTGCTTACGTTGAGCAGGCTGTTCTGCTGGTGCGCTTCGAGGGCGATGCCATGCTGGTCGAACAACAGGATCAGCGGTTCGATCGCGCACTGCCAGTATTGCTCGAACCAATCGCGGGCGACGACATGGAGTGGCCGGCCTTCGAGTTCGCCTAGATCCCGTATGATCGCGCCCAGACGGCCAAGCGGCCCGCAGTCCTGCGTCAATGCGGCGATGGACACAATCCCATCGCCCTTTTCGTTGCGGAACGGGTTCGAGCGGATGATCACCTCGAATCCTGTTTCCCGCTGCCCCGGAAGTCTGACGGTAATGTAAGCAGGATCATCAACCACGTGGAAATACGGATAGATGTTGAAGAAATCCAATTTCCCCAGCAGGCGTGTCATCACCACGCCGACGTTCAGTTCGTGGCTGCGATTTTTACGGAGGGAGTTGGTAATTTTCACCGGGATGGAGAATTTGAACATCCAATCCGCCGATGGACGGAAAACAGTCCGCACCGAAGAAGTCGGGTGGAAAACTTCGCCATGTGCTCCCAGATAACGCATCCGGCAAAGACGGGTCGCCTCACGGACATGTGGTTGCGCAAGAAGCCAATGTGCTTGCAACGGATGCATTGGGATTACGGTTTCATCCTCCCTGATCCCACAGGCATCATCGTTGCCAAAAGCTGCGGCCGCGATCTCCGTTGCGGACTGGTCAACCGCAGAATCATGGGCAACAAGATCCGATTTCACGGCAAAAAAGCATAGCTGGAATCCGCCTTTCAGCTCTGGGGCGTAGTCCGTTTGTTGCCACCACGCCATTCCTTGGCGGCTCTTGGGGGTTGGGTGCATCCAGTGCCCGCGCAGGAGGGATTGTTCCGAAGCAAGGAATGAATTTTCCCTGAGCAAGGGGTCGTCGCAGCGCTCCCGTAGTGCAGTCGCCAAGGACTGGAAGCTATCCACGAGGCGGCTGGTAAGCTCCAGCTCCTTGGAACACGTTTTCCCAAAATCTCCGCTTGAGCGGTAAAGCTGGCGGATTAATGCCAGTGCCGCCCGGAATGGCGCAGTGGGTTTCAGCTCCTGTCCTTGGCTTGAAGTCTGAAATATCTTTCCGAAACGGTGCTTCCCCACCATAGAACGGTAGGCGACCTCTATCACCAGCGAAATTCCGTCCACCAGATCAAGTTCGACGACCCATATCCCGGTGGGATTTCTATGCGACCACGTCCCCGAATCGACTTCACGAAGGAAAGTGTTCGCGAATACCTCGAAGCTCGCTTGCTCGGCGAGCGCATCTGTTTTCCCGGAGCTTCTAGGAATTTCGGGAGACTCAATCATAGGGAGTGGCGGTGTTTTCATCGAATGGCAATGAGGTCTCGGCAGGCACGCGAACGGGCCAATAGCGCCACAGGAATGAAAGGGCGACCGCGAAGGTGATCCATTCCCCAAGCGCGAGCGCGGCGACTACCGGCGTATCCGGGAAGTGGAAAAAGATGCCAAGCGCGAAGCCGATTGGGAGAACTAGGCAGCGTAACAGCGATAGGACCGCAGCTAGGGAAGCGCGCTCGCGGGAAGCGAGATAGGAGCAGGCAAGGACATTGAAACCGCTAACTAGGAACATCGGCCAGATCCAGCCTATAAATTCATGCGCCAGTGCTTCCGCTGCTACACCTTCATCCGTCAGGAAAATTCCGATCACACGCTCTCCGAAAACCACTAGCAGCAATGTCACGGAAATCGCAAGGAGACCCACAAAGCCGCCGGCCAAGAGCAGAAATCCCCGAACTCGATCCCAGCGGGCGGCCCCCATGTTCCGGCTGAACAGGACGTGCATTGCATCCACCACGCCGTAATAAACCATCAGGCTGACAAAGATGAATGCGTTGATCACACCCCATGCGGCGACGCCATCGGTCCCGTAGCGGCGGAGCAGCAGCAAGTTCATGGTGAAAATCACGGCGCCAACGGAAAATTCATTAACGAATTCGGATACGCCAATGCCCGCCGTCCGGAACATTTTCAACCAGCCCGTGCGCGGGAGACAGAAATCCAGATGGCGGTTTTCCCGACGGAAATAGGTAAGCAATACTGAGAGCTGCACAAGCTGGGCGAGTAGCGTGCCCAAGGCGGATCCTTGGAGCCCGAGACCTAGGTGCGCGACAAACAAACAATCTAACACGATATTCACTGCCGCGCCCGTTAGCAGTGCCTTGGTTCCCAGCTCCGGGAAATCATCGGCACGGATGAAGTAATAAAGCACGAGCGAACCGAGCTGAACGGTCATTGCTACGGACAGGATGGGGAAATACTCGCCCATCAACTTCGGAAGCCCGGCCTCCGCACCGAGCAGCCGGAACAGTGATTCTGAAAAAATATTTCCAAGTAAAGCCGCCACGGCGGTAATAGAAATCACGCTGATGAGCGTCATGCTGAAGATGGCCGATGCGTTTTTACGGTCTTCCGCACCCAGATATTTGGCGACCCGGACGGATCCTCCGACCGCGAACATCAGTGCGATTCCGAAAAGAAGAGAAATATACGGGATGAGCATGCTTACCGCCGCCAGTGCCGTACTGCCGACAAAGCGGCCAACGATCACACTATCAACGAAACTCGTGGTAGAGATGGCCATCAGGCTGAGGGCAGATGGAACGACGAAACGCAGGAAAGTCCGTAGAAGAGGACCGTTGGTTACGGATGAATGGATATCAGAATCGGACATGAGGATTTGTTACGGATGTAACTGCAAGGAAAGGACTGCGGCATACGGTCAAACGGATGCCGCAGTGGTGATGGGGAATTCGGATTCTCCGCGCCGGATCAGAAATCCACTTGGAGCGAGAGTGTTGCCGAGACAGGCGCACCGTATGAGAGATAGCCGGCATCGCCGGGATAGAACTCGCCGGACTCATAATAGCGCTCATCAAGTGCGTTCTGGATATTGAGCCGGACTGTCCAATCAGCGTTGTCGGTGTGGAATTTGTAGCGTGCGCCGATATCGACGACTGTATAGTTGTCAGTGGCGAACTGGCCGCCTTGGTCAAGGTACTGCTTGTCCACGAAACGGACACCGCCCGTGAGGGCGAGGCCCGGCACCTGTGGGATTTCCAGCACCGACCAAAGGTTCACCTGATATTCCGGCACATACTGCGGGCGCTGGCCTTCGCTTGCCGACACGCTAGTATCGACCTGCTCCGCGTCCAGCAGCATGGTGGCGAAGCCGGCCTGCCAATTGTCGGTGATCTTACCGCGCAGCGAGAGTTCCACTCCCCTGTGACGCTGGAGACCGTTGAGTGCCTCGATTCTGGACGCGTCAAGCACTGCGAGATCCTGTTCGATCTGAAACACTGCCAGCTCTGCTGCAAGCCGCCCATCGAACATCTCGGTTTTCACTCCGAGTTCCAATTGTTCCGACTCCTGCACGCCAAGGGGCTCAAATCTGTTTGCAGCAGCACGTCTCGCGAATCCGCCATCCTGCAATCCCCTAGTGTAGGTGGCGTAGGTGTGTACGTCCTTAACTGGTTCATACATCAGCGCGAGGGTCGGCGACCACTCGCTTACCGTATCGTCGGAGGCGGGATCTGTCGGATAGGTGTTTTCATACCTGCCATATCTCGCGCCAAGCAAAACCGACCATTTTTCGTTGAGTTCGATCGTATCCGTCAGAAAAAGGCCAAGTTCTTCATATTCGAAATCGAAACTTCTGACACGGCCCAAGGCAGGTTTCGGGAGATCCTGGAGATTAAAGGCATTGTTAGGCCCGACATCCGGAAAGCTGCGGTCGGTGTAGCTCTCGTAGGTGCGGTATTGACCGCCCACAACGATATCGTGTTTCAGGATTCCGGTTTCGAATTCTCCCTCGACATGTGTATGAACACCCCATGATTCCCAAGTGGACGGCTTATCATTGAGGAAAGCGCCATCGGTGAAATCGCCGTTTTCCTGCACCGAATAAGGATAGGAAAGCTCCGCGAAACGCTCGGAGTCCTGATAGTTGACGGAGCCCATGAGCTTCCAGGAATCGTCAAATCTTAGCTCAAAACCGGTGGAGGCCTCGAAGACATCTTGCTCGATCCTTGCCCAGTCTTGCATGATGTTAGTCTTTACGCCGGTGTCGAGGACGTTTCCGTTGGCGGTGATCATCGGGCCGTAGTAGCCGTTGCGCTCCAGCTCCCGGATGCTGACGTTTCCCCAGACCCGGAGGTTTTCGGTGGCGTTCCACATGCCGGAGAGCGAGCCGAACAGCCGATTGCCACCGGCGTTGTCGTAAAAGCTGTCGAACTCCTCGCCGCCGAGCACGAGGCGATAGCCGAACTTGTCGCTCGAGATGGTATCGCTGACATAAAGCTGGGAATAGAAATTCCCAAAGGTGTTCACATCCGTGCTCAGGCTGGTGGAGAACTCGGGAGTTGGCTGCTTCGTGACGAGGTTGATCGCCCCGCCCGGTGGCATGAAGCCGTATCGCAGTGCAGCGGGGCCTTTGAGCACCTCGACGCGGGCCTTGTCATCGATCAACGGAGCCACGGTCTGGATGACAGGCAGGCCATCGACCCGGTAGCCATTGAAGTTGTCCACGCGGAATCCGCGCAGGGCAAGGTTCTGAAAGCCGTAGAAACCTCCCGGCATTTGCAGCGCTACGCTGGGATCGTTTTCCAAAACTTCCGGCAAAGAAAACGCCCGCTGGTCTTCGATCAGGTCCTGATTGTAAACGCTGACGCTGAACGGGGTCTCGATCAACGGGGTGTCGGAAAACAGCGCGGCTGTGGAAGATTCCGTTTGGTAAAGAATGGTAGAACCGGCGGCAGTGCCTGTAACGACGGTGGTAGGCAATGTTTCGGTTGCGGCGGTTTCCGGTTTCTCGTTTTCAAGTGAGGTCTGAGCCGTGAGGCCGGAAACCGCCAGGCTGTAGCTAATGATTGCGGCTGTCGAGTTGTGTAATCTGTTGGTTCGTTTGTGTTTCATTGTTCTGTAGAGATTGGTCGGAAATTTGAGGTGGCGGCTGTCAGCTTACGCAACTTCTTGGCAAAACGGCGCCAGCTCAGGGCGACGCCGGTCCATACGAGGACAAGGGCCGCCACGCACCCGAGGCATGCGATGATTTTCCCAGGCAGTCCGAAGGCTCCGCCGGTATGCAGGAAGCGCATCCAAACCCTAGCTTGCAGGCCGGGGCTGCGGTCGGTAGAACGAACCGCTTGCAGGATCTCACCGGTGGAGGGATCGGATTTCACCGGGATGTATGCCCTGCTTGGCATGTGGTCAGGCACGGTGACTCCGAAATCGAGTGGCTGCGCTGGTGTTTCCCCGCTGGGAATTTCCAGTGTGATGGTTTCCCATTCCGGAAAAGCCCCAGCAACACGGGCGATCGCCGCGTCAAGGGAGAGTGGACTCGCTCCTGCAACCGGTGAGGGCAAAACGGGTGGCGGCACGACCATCATCCCGTAGTTTCTGGATTCCGGGGCTTTCTCTCCAGCCAGCGTGAACACCAGGCGGTGACCCCACTCGAAGGAGATGGCCACGGCCGTGACTGACAGAACCAGCAGAACGGGTAGCGACCAGAAGCCGAAAACGTTGTGCCAGTTAAAATCCCTGGCCTTGCCCTTGTAGCTGGAGTTGAGGGTGGTGATCGCACGCAGCGCACGGGCGCTCCATTTCCGGGGGAACCAGAGGTAAAGCCCGCTCACGCACAATAATACCAGGGCGATATTGGAAACACCGGTGATGAGGCGTCCGGTGGAGGTCAGGTCGTCCTTTGAGCCGAGCCAGCGGTGCCATTCCTCAAGTTTGTGGATCGTTTCGTGGGCATCATGCGCCTGCGAGTCGCGCATTCTCCCGCTGAAAGGATCGACATACAGCGGCCCATCCCGGCCTGCGTAAAATTCCCACGCAAGCTCCGGATCGCGATGCAGCGTGACCGAGGATGTCTCGAATCCCGGACGTTCCGTTCCAACACGCCTTACCAGATCCTCCAGCGGCAACGGCATAGCTCCATCCACGGATGCGGTTTCGACAACCCTCACCTCCCGGTCGCACCAACGCAGGATTTCCTCCTCAAAGGCGATTGCGATCCCCGTCGCCGACATGATGGCGATGACCACACCCGCGACCAACCCGCAGATGAGATGGAACCAAAATATGTACTTGCGAAAAAGTTTCACTCGGCGGATAGTGTCCTTATTGAGAACAAGACGCAATATCAAAGTTCGTATCTTTTGTTTTTGCTGCGATTTCCGAAGATGGAACCCAAGTTAGCGGAGAGGAGATTTTCCCTACAATGCAGGACTTTTCCCGGGAACATCTGGGAAAGGAGCTTCCCGCCCCGGATGGGGAGTTAAACCCTTCGCCCGCCAACCCCTTGAGTCACCACCATGAAAAAAATCCCATCCACTATGCGCATAAATCCTCGCGTTATCCTCGGCATCCTCCACGACCCGCACATCTTTTGTACCGGCCTGCTCTCCAACATCCGGGTCCACGCCGGTCAAGCCGAAGTCACTTTGGTTTTGCCTGGTTATGGCTCTCATCGTCCTCGCTGGCGCGTTTCTCCTTCAGTTCGACGGGAGAAAACTCGCCCGAACCATCGGTGGCGCTCCCACCGCGCTCGTATTGGGGGGGCGTTTGAAACTCCGAAAATGTAAGATGTGATGAAGCTGAATTTCAATCGATCCGCGCCCGAGCCAGTCCTTTCCAGTCCGCTTGTCATGGAGGCGGTTGATTGTGAGGTGCTGCTTGGGTCGCTCAAGCAACTGGTCTGCGGGCGTATCATTTGCAATCATGGTGCGCTCTCCATGGCGGTAGCGGCGAACTTTTGTTCCATGGATCCCCGAGGTCACAATCTCATTTTCTCAGGTGGGTTGCTGGAGTTGGAGCCGGAATCGTTCAAAATACTTGTTTCTACTGCATCCTGTGGTCTTGGTTTGGGTGTTTCTCTCTTTGATCCTCAGGGATGGCTGAGTTTAG
>JBGTDO010000071.1:0-35315 GCA_041748235.1 Akkermansiaceae bacterium
CAAGCACAATCAAGTAAACGAAGATCCGCTCTGTCTCGAGGAAGCGCTGGTACTTCACGATCCGGTATCCCATGCCTTCATTCGCCGCAACCAGCTCGGCGACGATAAGCCATGTCCAGGCCCATCCGTTACAAAGGCGAAGGGCATCGAAAATGCCCGGCATGGCGGCGGGAAGCATCACCTTGGACACCACTTCCGAAGCTTTTCCACCAAGCGTGTAGCACACCTGCAAAAGATCCATCGGGACGCGCCTGACTTCGTCCGAAGTCATAAGAACCAGCTGCAAGACCGTCCCTATGAAGATCAGCATGATTTTCGGAGCTTCATCGATGCCGAACAGCACGATGAGCAGAGGAATGAGCGCGGGCACCGGCACATAGCGTACGAATTCCGTGACGGGCTGCAGGATGCTTTCAAACCAGTGGAACGCTCCGATGAAAAGGCCTGTGGGTATCCCCACCGCCGCGGCCAGTAGAAAAGCAATGAGCACCCGCTGGAAGCTGATCTTCAAATCGCCTGCAAGAGTGTCCAAGCTCTCCCGTGCCTCCGCGCGAATTGCGGCCTCTGTAAGGTCGGCCTCCGCTGCGGTGGTGGCTTCGGCGCGCGCCTCAAGCACCCGATCCCTGGTTTTCGGCCCCAACCCCAGATAATCGAGAGCCGCGCCACCGACCGCCGCTGGTGAAGGAAAAAGAACCGCCTGCCCCTTTTCCGCATAATGGGCGCTTAGCAGCTGCCATGCGGCGACGAAGAGGACGAAACCAAGGAGAGCACCGATGGCTTTGAAGCGCCTGTTCAGCGCCTGCCTTGGGTGCAGGATGCGCAGGGCGCTTCCAAATTTTCCTCTTCCGTCTGACATCTTGGTGAACATGGGCCAGCCGGGCCGAGATGGGCAATAGGCCGTCCTACCTATGCACGGGCACCTCTCCGGCGAGATATGCACGCATCGCCGCACCGCGGTTCTCCACGCCCAGCTTCGCAATCACCTTTGCGACGTGATGCTTCGTGGTGTGAGGGCTGATCCCAAGGATGATGGCAATTTCGGCATTTGTTTTTCCGGCGGCAATCCACTCCAGAACTTCCGCCTCTCGTTTGGACAGATCCACACGATGTTCCGCGACCGCCGCGTCTTCGATCGCTTTTGGAAGGACGTCCATACCCACCACACCCAGAAAATTACCGTCGTGAATGAGCGGAACGGTGTGACAGGTGAACAAATGCCGACGCCCCGAGCAGTCCACGTAGGGGCTTAGGCGGACCGTCCGCTCGCGAAGCGTCTCCTTTGGGATAATGTAGTAATCGCCGATTCCAGGATGCTGATAGTTCGTATTGGGCTCAAGCTTGGGACGGCCACTCGCATTGAACCAGAAGGGCACGTAGCGTCCGGTGTCGTCATGGCCCGGCCGGTTGCGGAACTCGTGATCCCGCCCATCGAGCGCACCTGGTTCCCAGACGCACCACGTTCCGTAGGCTTCCGGAGCAGCCTGCAAAGCGAGACGCAGCACCTCGCTGTAAACATCTCTGTTCCCGATGCCCAACGCAGCCAGTCCGCCTAGCGTCCGCGCCAAGAGACGGGTCTGGGAGATCAAATTGATTAAAACCATGGCTGCCCCGGACTGGCACAGCAACAATCGCGCCAGCTTCGGAAACCCAAGCTAGAGCCCCGTCAACATCAGAGCCCCTTTGATCCCAGCCAGTTGCCCTAGCTTCGGTGGCACCACATACGGACTTTGTTTCACTGCCGGAAAATATCCCGCCGTAAGCTCAACCAGAAGTTTTTCCGTTTTCTCATGCAGCCCCTCCGCCTGCGAGACTCCTCCGCCAATCACCACACGATCCGGCGGAGCGATCGCGAGGAGTGCCTGAATGCCGTGGGCGAGATACCACGCCTCGGTATCCCAGGCCGGGTGATCCGGTGGTAGCTCATGGGCGGGCTTACCCCAGCGTCTCTCGATCGCAGGGCCACATGCCATTCCTTCCAGGCAATCGCCGTGGAAGGGGCAGGTGCCGACAAAATCGTCGCCCTGTTTCCGGGGCAGCAGCACGTGTCCGAACTCGGGATGCAGCGCGCCATGCAATAGTCGTCCGTCGCAAAGCACTCCCGCGCCGATGCCGGTGCCGATCGTGATGTAGACCACATTGTCCAAACCCTCTGCGGCACCGATCCGCGCCTCGGCGAGACAGGCGGCGTTCACATCGGTCTCCAAGGTGATCTTTACTTTTGGAAACGAATCGAGCAGTGGCGAGCTGATGGAGAAACCGGTCCATTGGGGCTTCGGAGTGGGCAGCATTTCGCCCCAGTTCCCGGCCTTCCGATTGATCTGAACCGGCCCGAAAGCAGCGATCCCGATCAGCTCCGGTGTGCCGCGCTCGGAAAGCCACTCGATCGCCTGCCGCAGGGTTTCGGCCGGTTCGGTGGTCGGATACCGGTGTTCTTCCGTGAGGGTGCCGTCGCTCTCTCCGATGGCGACCACCGTTTTGGTTCCACCGAGTTCTATTGCTGCAATCATGCGCGGACTTTAGCCCCGATGCTCCGGGGGGTCGAGGGATTTGGATTTCCGATCGCCCTGAGTCTCAGAATCAGTTGCTCTCGCGCCCAAAATCAAGATCGTGGAAACTCGGCAATGACAAACGCCGCCAGTTCCCTATGCTCTCGGGCGTGAGTTATCAGGTTTTCGCCAGAAAGTATCGCCCCAAGACTTTTGAAGACGTGTTGGGCCAGGATCACGTTGTCCGGACGCTGCGGAACGCGATTGAGCAAAAGCGCCTCGCCCACGCCTATCTCTTCGTCGGCCCGCGTGGCACCGGTAAAACCTCCACCGCCCGCATCCTCGCAAAAGCCCTCAATTGCACCGGCGGGCCAAAAATCGATTTCGATCCCAATGAAGATGTCTGCGTGGAAATCGCCGAAGGTCGCTCGCTCGATGTTCTGGAAATTGACGGAGCCTCCAACAACGGAGTCGAGCAGGTCCGCGATCTCCGCGAGTCGGTGAAATACGCCCCAAGCCGCGGCCAGTTCAAGATCTACTACATTGACGAGGTGCACATGCTCTCGAATGCGGCGTTCAATGCCTTGCTGAAAACGCTCGAGGAGCCGCCCGACCATGTGAAGTTCATCTTCGCCACCACAGAGGTGCAGAAGATCCTGCCGACCATCCTCTCCCGCTGCCAGCGCTTCGACCTCCGACCGATCCCCACCCAGACGATCGCCGACCACCTCATGCACATCGCGGGCGAGGAGGGCATCGCGCTCAACAAAACCGCAGCATGGGCAATCGCCAAAGGCGCGGACGGTGGCATGCGCGATGCCCAATCGATGCTCGACCAGCTCGTCGCCTTCTGTGGCGAGACGATCACCGAAGCGAACGTGCTCGATGTCTTCGGCTTCACCTCGCGTGAGAAAGTCGCCGAGCTGACTTCCAAACTCCTCTCCCGCGAAACCCCCGCCGCCCTGAAGTTGATCCAGAACGAGGCGGAAAGCGGCCGTGAACTCTCCCAGCTTCTCGGCGAACTCATAGGCTGCCTGCGGGGCCTTTTGATCGCGAAACTCGATCCCACAGCCGACGGCGAAGGCATCCCCTCAGAACTTTGGAACAAGCTCCTTCAAGACGCGGACGAATACGCACCGGAGCGCATCCTGGCGGCAATCGATGTTTTCGCCGAAACAGAGGGCCGGATGAAATGGGCCACCAACAAGCGCCTCCATTTCGAGCTCGGAGTGATCAAGGCGATCCAGGTGCTCGCAGAAGTCCGCATCACTGACGTGATCAAGGTCCTCACCCGCGGAGCCGACCACGTCGCCTCCATCCCCTCTCCTCCACCAGCACTACCCAGCCCGGAGCCTGCCGCGATTACTACGAACCAAGTAATCGAAACTTCGCCAGCCGCAGCCCCCGCGCCACCGCCGCCACCGGTTGCTGCCAAGAAGCCGACCGACACGATGTCCGCCTTCGACGCGCTGATTGCCAACGCGCCGGATGAAGAGGATGAGCCACCGCCGCCAGAGCCCGTAGCTGCGGCTCCCGCTCCGGCAGTGGAGGAGAAAAAAGAATCATCAGTCATCGATGAGGACACCTTTTATAAAGATCCGCTGATCCAGGCCGCGCTGGAAAAGTTTGAAGCCAAGATCCTAGGAACCTGAACCGAACCGAACTTATGAATATACAGAAATTGATGAAGCAGGCCCAGCAGATGCAGGCGGGCCTGGCAGCGAAGCAAGAGGAACTGGCCGCACGCGAGGTGCAGGTCTCCGTCGGCGGCGGCAAAGTCAGCGTCAAGGCCACCTGCGCGGGCGACGTGCTTGAGATCAAGATCGATCCATCGCTCGTCGACCCTTCTGATGTCGAGTTTCTCGAAGACCTCGTGCTCAAAGGCGTCCAAGAAGCGATCACCACCGGCAAAGAGCAATCCGCTGCTGAAATGAAGAAGCTTACCGGCGGCCTCGGCATTCCCGGCATGTGAGGTGCTCCGCTTGACTCATTGATATGTCGAAAGCACGGCGAGCGATAGGCTTGCGAGTCGTTGGCGCATCGCTGTATGCCTTCGCCGCTTTCACCGTGCTGCCATTTTGGTTCTAGCGCGGAATCGGACTGTTGCTGTCTGTTCAGTGCGGGAGCAAGACCTAACTGTTTTCATTCCGCAGGCCTCAACGCTGGCCAAGTCTCTCCTTCAAAGAGTCATCTATCTCTGCTCGACTTCGCGCCCTCAGCCCATTTAGCCCGCCACCAGCACCTGATCAAAGTCCTTCCACACCGGATCAATGTTCTGTGCGCGAAGCATCTCAGCAATTTCCCCAGGGCTGCGGGTGTCATGAATTTGGAATTGCTCGGTGGCTTTTTCCTTTCCTGACTTTTCAGCCAGCTCGACCCTGCGCCCCTTGACTGTGAGGTGGAGATCGTCGGAACCGGCTCCGGTGTAGCCGCCAGGTTCGGTTCGGGCGCCTGCTGACATATGGGTGATGCCAAGAGTAGCCATGGCATCACGGAGCGGCGCTGGTTCGCGGGTAGAGAGGACGATCGCGACCTGTGGAAAAGTGATTCTGAAGGCCGCCACCAGACGCAGCAGGGCGGCATCCGGAAGGAATTTGTTCGGATCCGGCTGGTACTGGTAGTTGCCAGCGTAGGGCCTCATGCGCGGGAATGCGACGGAGAACTGCGCCTTCCAGCAGTGCTTGTAAAGATACTCAAGATGGGCGGCGAGCGAGAGCGCCTCGTGCTTCCAATCGGCGAGCCCGAACAGGGCACCGATTCCGATCCTGCGGAAGCCCCCAGCATACGCCCGCTCCGGGCAATCCAGCCGCCAGTCGAAGTTCTTCTTGGGCCCTGCGGTGTGCAGTGTCTGGTAGGTCTCGCGGTGATAGGTCTCTTGGTAAACAATCAAGCCCTCTGCACCGTGCTCGACCAGATCCGTGTATTGATCGTCCTCCATTGGGCCGACCTCGAGAGCGAGAGTCGGAAAAAGTGGTATCAGCGCGTCGAGGCATTGTTGGAGGTAGCCTTCGGAGACGAATTTGGGATGCTCGCCGGCGACGAGCAGCAGGTTGCGGAAGCCCTGGGTGTGGAGGTGCTTCGCCTCCGTCACCACCTGATCTACGGTAAGCGTCGTCCGGAGGATTGCCGCATCCCGGGAGAAGCCGCAGTAAGAGCAGTTGTTCACGCACTCGTTGGAGACGTAAAGCGGCGCGAACAGACGCATAGTTTTACCAAAATGCTGTCGAGTCGTTTTCTGACTGCGGAGAGCGAGCCCTTCCAGTTCGACACCATCGTTCAGCAGCTCGAGAAACCGACGCATCAAAGGCGTTGGTTGTTGGAGGAGCGCGGGATAGACTGCGGAAAACGGCATGCCGCACTGTCTGTCAGCCGGGCCGCGACGTCCAACCTGAAGATTTAGGAACGACCCTGAAGCTAGTGTCTTGCTCTCCACCGCACTCCACCTAGGATGACGGGCGATGAATCGAAGAACCTATTCCCTTTCCATGCTCTGTCTCGGACTTGCCGCTTTTGCCGGTGTGGGTCTAGCAGAGCCAGAGGAGACTTCACGGAACGAACCACCGCTCAAGGTCTTGCTAGTGACCGGCGGCTGCTGCCACGATTATAAATTTCAATCCGCAGCAATGGTCGACGGCATTTCAAAACACACCAAAGCAGAGTTCACCGTGGTAAACGAAGGCGGCGATGGGACCGATGCGCAGATCGAGCTCTACGACAGCCCGGACTGGGCCGAACCATACGACGTGGTAATCCACAACGCATGCTTCGCCAACACCAAGGACGAAGCCTACATCCGGAAGATCACGGACGCACACAAGGCCGGCACGCCGGCGGTGGTGATCCACTGTGCCATGCACACCTATCGCGCTGCGGAAATCGATGACTGGCGCGAGTTTCTCGGCGTGACCAGCACCCGCCACGAGCACCAGAGCAAATATCCTGTAAAGGTGCAAAAACCGGACCACCCCGTGATGAAGGACTTCCCCACCAATTGGACCACGCCAATGGACGAACTTTACATCATCGCAAAGCTATCGCCGAAAGCCACCGTCCTCGCCACCTCCAAGAGCGAGAAAACAGAGGAGGAGCAGCCTGTCATCTGGGCCAATGATTTCCATGGAACCCGCGTCTTCGGCACCACCTACGGCCACACCAACGAAACCTTTAGCGACCCTGTGTTCATTAAGCTTCTCGCCGATGGCATGAGCTGGGCGGCGGGTAGAAAGAACTAGCCTACAAGGAGCGGTGAAAGCGCCTGCCCTTCAAAGCAGGGTGTTCGCCCATGACCATGGGGGCAAATGAGATGAGCGCTACGTTTTGGCGTTGGCTTGCCACGGGCTTCAGCGGACACGCTCCGCCACTCCTTGGATCGCCTGAGCGGTGAATTGCAGGCACCCTGTTAAGATGGTCCGCTGAGCTTGCCCTCCGAAGGTGCCACTACCGAGCTGAAGCTCTACGGGCAATTAAGGCGCTGACGCCTGCCGGAAAAATAGCGCCGGTGAACGGCCCGGCGGAGTGAATACCGTGAGCCGTTCCGATGACAGGTCAGATCAGTCGGCGGGTGTTTCCGTGACATTCATACGGTAGAAACGCTTGCCGCCCGGTTCAATCAGAAGGCGGTATGCGTAGAACATCGCGTCGTTGGTGACCGGGCCGTTGCCGGTATCGGCACGACCGTCTCCGTAGCTGACGAGAGTTCCGGAGGCATCGACCATTCTCACGTCCGGGGATTGGAAGTCGTTGTCGTTCGCGACGAAGAGGAAGTAGTCGTTCTCCGCTTTGGTGGAGAGATCCGGCACCAGGGCGAAGCCTTCCATTTTTTCGTTGAGCGTGTTCGAATCCGGCATGGCTGTGTTCGTGTTCAGACCGAACTTTGCGAGATCCGTGGGATCGAGCATGTTAACGACGTCCAAGGTGGCAGCGGCTTTGATCGACGGATCGAGCAAACCGGCAACGGAGACCCGGTTTCCTTCCCCGTCGGCAAGACCCAGGATGTTCGTGGCGGAGCTAAAATCGACGAGTTGGACGGATTTATAGACGATGGGATTTCCGGTAACGGTGCCAAGGCCGTTGCCATCGCGTGGCAACATCAGGAACTGATTATTGCTGACCGCGGTGATTTCAGACTGTGCGGCGGTACGGTCGAGACCCGAGCTATTGCCGTCGAAATCCAAGCGGGGCAGCGGCACAACGTATTCGCCGATGAGCAGCGGGTTTTCACGGCGGGCACCGGTGATGTCATAGACGTAGAGGCGGGTGTTGTTCCGTCCCTGCTGACCCGTTCCGGTGTCCTGCACCAAGGCGCTCTGCATGAGGGCGAGCAGACGAGTGCCGTCCGGCGAAACCGACATGCCTTCAAGACCTTGGTTGTTGCGGCGACCATTGGTCGGCGGGGCGACGGAATCGAAATTCAGGATGCCGACCGGCTTGTGGGGGCGGGCCGATTCCGGAAGTTGGGTAATGCCAGTGATCTCCGCACTGCTGTTAAAGCGGGCGATGTAGGTGCCGTATTCATCCGATACATAACCCGAACCGTCCGGGAAAAGGTGGATCGCCTCAGCATCGAAGCTGATGAGGCTTTCCGGCGTACCGCCGGGGCCGTTCGCCGCAGTCACAACTCCGACGGTCTGGCCGAGAACGGTTGCGGTGCCGGTAGGATTAAGTCCGGTGGTGAATTTCGTTTTCCCGCCATCCCGGTATGTGAACTTCAAGGTTGAGTTGTCATACACTGGAACGATCTGCCCCTGGGCGACCGCGGACGCTTCGTAGTAGGGAGTGAAGGTGAAATCGAGATGATGGACACGGGCCGCGTAGTTGGAGAAAATCCCATCCGCGTTGTAACCGCGGTCGGGAAGCACGTTGAAAGTGCCAGTGAAACTTCCTGCCACGGAGCTGTATCTCCAGTTTGTCACGAAAAGACCGGAGGCCGCGCCCATGGTCTCGCCGAAGACATCGAGCGCAGCGCCGCTGAAACGCCCGACTCCGACGAGGCCGTAGTTTACCACGCGCGAGCCACCGAGCGATCCGCCAATGGTTTCTGCGGAGTTCGGAATGAGATAATCCACGGACGCACCGGCTGGGGAAACCGCAGGGGCGAGTCCGAGAACGGTGGAAAGCTCCGCGCCGGACGCGGTTTCACTGGTGACGGCGTAATCGATACCTTCGAAGGCCTCGGACCAGTCAATGAGATCCGCGCTGGTTTCAACCATGCCGGAAGCACCGGTAGCGTCGAGCAATGTAGTGAACAAAAGCGCTGGACCCGAGGCACCCGCTTCCACCCGGGGAAGGTTACTCGAAGCGGACGGATCGTTGGCGTTGGAGTTGAAGTAGTATTCGACACCATCGGCGAGGCCGTCGAGATCGCTGTCCGTGCCGAAACCACCGGAGGTGAATCCGTTGGAAGTGAGCCAGTTCGCGAAACTTGCGGCGCGGAATGGAGGGTTGGCGATGCTGCCCGGGGATCCGATTTCCTTGGCATCCGTAGCGGCGGTGAAGGCTCCGTTGGTGCCCACAACGCTAAGGAGGGAGATGGTGGCGGCATCGAGACCGGCGGAGTTGTCGAAGGTTTGATATGGAGCGATAGAATCGGAGATGCCGAACTCGACCTTGGCAACGCGAACGTTGTTCGTGTTGTAAAGACACACGGCGTCGCCTCCCGTGCTAAGACCGATACCGGAGCCAGAGTATTTTCCAAACTGCAAGGCGACCGGCGCGTTCCCGCCAAACCATGTGTTGACGAAAATGGCGAGCTTGGCGGGGAGATTGGTGGCCTCCATGAAAATCACGGATTCACCGGGCTTAATGGAAGTTATGTCGGCAAGCGGCACGGCTGCGGCGGGCGATTCCGAACTGTCATCCACTTTCCATCCGGTGATGTCCACGGCGCGGGCCCCGAGGTTGGTAACCTCGAACCAGTCGCTGCCAACAAGGCTGTTCCCGCTGGCCCATGGTGCGACCTCGGTGATGCGAAGCACGCCGGGCGCGGAGAAGCCGGGCGAGCCGATTTCCTGTGGGCTGTTGGCAGGGATGAATGCGCCGTTCACACCGGTCCGGTTGAGTGCTGTAAGGGTGACATCGTTAAGGGCGAGCGTGTTGTCGAAGGTGGCGTATGGGCCGGAGGGCGATGCTCCGAATGCCACACGCGAGTGAAGCAGGCCGGCGGCGGTGAAGAGATTCACCGCATCGCCGCCTGTGCCGAGACCGATGCCGGATCCGGTGTAGCTGCCGATCTGAAGGCCGGCGGGAGGGTTTGCTCCGAACCAGTTGGTTCGGAAAGCGTTCGCCTTGGCCGGAGGTGCGGCGTCTTCGATGAAAATCACGGATTCGCCGGGAGCGATGGTAGTGATGCCAATCAGCGCATGGGAATTGGCAAAGGCGTTCGAGTTGTCATCAACTCTCCATCCGGTGATGTCCACGGGCTTCTCGCTGATATTGGTGACTTCGAACCAGTCAGCGCCAACAGGGCTGTTGCTGCTCGACCATGGTGCAACTTCGGTAACGATGAGCACGGGTGCGGGAGGGGTTTCGATAACCTGGTCCGTTACGTTTAGCGTGTAATCCAGGGAGGCATCCGGGGTGTTTCCTACGCTGGTGTCATCCACCACGATGGTGACGGAGTAAGAGGATTTGATTTCGAAATCGAGCACGACTCCGGCTTTAAGGAAGAGCGAATTAACGATCACTTCGAAGGATGCCGAGTCGGCACCGATGAGTGTGATTTCATTGCTTCCGAGTCCATCGTCTTCAACAACGATATCTGCGATTTTGATGCGTGATGCGGTGCTGGTGTTTTCAACAATCGAGGTGATCGGGTTGTTGAGGGTGATGCCGGTGGGCACCGTATTCGGCGCGCTGCTGGGAGCGTAAACCCAGAGCTCGGGGAAATTGATGTTACCGCCACCGTTCTCATTGACGACATAGATGAAGCCTGCGCGATCCATGGTGATGCCTTCGTGTTGCTGGTCGGGAGCGCTGATCAAGCTGCCGGGATCGGCGACGATCTGGAGGCTGCTGTGAATGTTGCCGCTGCGGTCAACATTAACGACACGGGCGTCTTCCTGGCCGATTACAAGCAGGTTACCTTCTTGTGCTTTCCCACTCATCGTGGGCAGATTCGACAGGGCATAGACGTCCGCAACGTCGGTCATGCCCAGCAGCGCAGGATCAAATAGATTTGTAGAGTTTTGCGTGACGTTTGAGCCGTTGGACGCGGTTCCAGCTACGAAGTCTATAGCAGTTTGGAAAATTCCGATGGGCGATTTCTCTTTCATCACAATGAATCCATTGGTCAGGGGATCCCAGGACATTCCTTCGGTGCCGATGTTATCGACGAAGGTGCCGAGCTTGACGGTCTGCGCGTCGGCGCGGGATTTCGTGACACCAGCGGTGTAGGAGATCTTCACGAGCTGGCGGTCGCGCTCCTCGGAGACGACGAACTCGTTGTTTCCGATGTAGGTGATGCCTTCGAGGTCGTAGAAATCCGTGCCCTGTGGAGCACCGGTGCGCAGAGCGAGAGTCATAGTATCAATTAGCACGCCGGTTTTGGAAACCTGTGTGATTGAACGGCTACCATCACCGACGATGAACAGTGTGTCGGTGTCCCAGTTGTAAGTAACGCCGGAGGCCTCCTGGCAAAGAAGGTTGTGCGCAGGCGTGCCGGAGGGCAGGGCGGTGTTGCCGGGTTCCGGCAGACTGTAGCGACCGACGCGCACGTAGGTGGAGAGATCGACGAGCGTGACATCTGCCGCGATGGTAACGACGATGGTTTCGCTATCCGATGTCAGAGCACCGCTGGTCGCGCGAACCCAGTAACGGGTCGTTTCCGTGAGTGCCGGAGTGGTGAAACTTGAGGAAGTAGCACCTCCGATAGGGTTTGATGTATTACCGGCTTCACCGAGAAACCATTGGAAGGTGGGGGTGGGGAATCCGGAAGCGGAAACGATCAGGGTGGTGCTTCCACCCGACCCGATGGAGGTGGATCCGGTCTGGGAACTGAAGGAAGGCTGAACAGGATCATCGTTGATGATGGTACCGGTGCCAGTGCCATCAAGGATGGCGGTGTTGCCTACTGTGCTAACCAGGTTGGAAAGGCTGACGATGACAGTTTCGTTCGGCTCACCCACGGTATCGCCGCTGATTGTGATGGAGACCGTATCGGTGAGGACGCCTCCTTGGGTGAAGGTGAGCGTTCCGGGTGAAAATGTGAAATCCACGTCATTGGTAGCAGTGCCGCCGGTTACTGCATAATCCACCGTGAAGGCGGTATCGGCATCCGAGCGGGTGACGACGAGGTTGAGAATGGTGGTGCCGCTGTCGCCCTCGGTTAGAGAGGCATCGGCGATGCTCACGGTGGGCACCACTTCACCCTTGTTTCCTGGAGAGCCGAGGTCGGTTCCAACAGAAGCTTGGAAAGAAGCGTGGTTGCTACCGGTCGCTGCGGTGTAACGCGGTGTAGCAGTGCCGGATGATGGCACCCAGATGAGAGCCTGCGAATTGGAATTTCCTCCCGCTGCGATGCCCGCGTGACCCGGCTTCGTCGTGTCTGTCGGGTTGGCAGGATCTTCACTGACGGAAGGATTACCGTTCTCCATGGTGAAACCGCCCACGGCATAGGTGAAGAAGAAGAGTTCGTTTTGTCCGGGATCGAAGAATGAAATGCCATCGCCTTTGCCGAGTCCGGGAGCGCCGATGGATTGGAAAACTTGTGCGGAGCTTGGGATATTCCACCATGTGCGGAAATCAGCGACGGGCATTTCGGTAAAAATCACCGATTCGCCCGGCGCGATGGTGGTGCGGGGTGGGAGTTTGTATGACGCAGCGGTGGAACCGGAGCGGCCGCTATCATGCCAGCTATAGCCGCTGATATCGCGGGTGGAATCGCCGATGTTGGTTAGCTCCCAGTAGTCTTCCGAATTGGCTGGGCTGCTGGCGGATTGGTTGGATTGGATTTCCGTGAGGAGAAAATCGGTATCAAGCGTATCGCCATCGTCCTCTACGGAGAGGTCATACGTGCCGGGGGAGGAATCGGTGGCAGTGGCGGTGAGGGTTACGATTTTGTTGCCATCGGGGAAAGTATCGTCCACCGCCGTGATGCCGAAGTTGGCGGATGCTTCGTTCGCAAGAATAGTGACAGTGGTGGGCACTATAGCTTCCGTGGCGTCGCTGGAAAAGAGTTGGACAACGAGAGCCTCGGCGGAAACTGGATCACGTGTGACGGTACCGGTGGCGGCAGGATTGGAGGCGCTCTCGGTGAAGTTTTGCGGAGTCGCGGAAACGGCGAGCGAGATGGATGGCGGTGCCACACCGAAGCCGCTGAAGCCCGGCGATCCCATATCGCTGGCACTTGTGGCGGAAACGAAAGTGCCGAGATTCACACCATCGGCGAACGTGTAGCGTGGTGAGGCGGAACCCGAGGCGGAAGCCCAAACTGCGGCCTGCGAAGCCGTGCCGCCGGCGGAAACTCCAGCGTGTCCACCGGCGGAAGCGGAGTTATCCGTGCGGGTAAATCCGTTGGCAGCATAGGAGAAGTTAATCACTCTGGTACCTGCCGAATCAAAGAGCTGGGCGCCATCGTTTGACCCTAGGCCCGGGGAGGTGGAAACCGCGAATACCTGGACGCCAGCGGAAAGCTTGGAACCCCACCAAGTGCGGAAGGCCGTTGCCGAAGCTGTCTTTGTGAAGATGATCGATTCGCCGACGGCGATGCTGGTTCCCTCCGGAAGCGCCCATGCCGATGACGCCGCGAAAGTTCCCGCGCTGTCCGTCCAACGGTATCCGGAAAGATTAATTGCGCCCTCGCCCGTGTTGGTGATTTCCCAGTAATCATCCACGCCGGATGCAGAGGGGCTGGAATGGATCTCCGTAAGAAGCAGTTGCGCGTCGGCGATGGGCAGGGAGAGGAAGGCTGCGGAAAAGATCAATGCGGGGAACTTTATTATCATCGGGGTGGTTCTGTGCGTCGCTTAAAAATTAGCGATGAGCGCGCAGTTCAGTTCCGGCGTTCCGTTTTGTCACGGATTGTGATGTGCCATGTTGGTCACAATCGCTGAGCCACCCCCCTATTTGCACACGCTTGCAGTCGGAGCATTCGGTGGCGGCGTGGCGATGAACCTTGAGGGCGTATTCCGCCACCCTGGACATTATACTCGGCTGCGATCAGCAGTCAGTAAACGTCACGGAGGTAGCGTTTGTCCTTTTTCAGCTGCGACACATAAGCTGCGGCATCCTCGGCGGAGAGCTTGCCGTGCTCTTCGGCGATCTTGTGCAGTGCTGCATCAACATCCTTTGCCATGCGTGAGGCATCTCCGCAGACGTAGAAGGCGGCACCTTCCTGAAGCCACTTCCACATTTCCGCACCCTCTTTGAGCATCAGGTTCTGGACATAGATTTTCTCCTGCTGATCGCGTGACCAGGCGAGGTCGATTTTGGTAAGGGTGCCGTCATTGAAGAAGGCTTCCAGTTCGTCCTTGTAGAGAAAATCGCTCTTCTGAAAAGGGTTACCAAAGAACAACCAGTTCTTGCCCTTGGCGCCGGTCACCTTCCGCTCCTCAAGAAAGGCGCGGAAAGGTGCGATGCCGGTCCCCGGACCGACCATGATCAGCGGCACGTCACCATCTGCGGGAAGCCGGAAAGCGGTGTTGTGATGCACATAAACGCCGGGGGTGGACTCCGGTGTGAGCCGGTCTCCGAGGTAAGTGGAGCAGATGCCCCCTCGTTTCCTGCCGTGCGAGTCATAGCGGACAATGCCAACGCAGAGATGCACCTCGCCCGGATGCGCCTTCGGGCTGGAGGCGATCGAGTAGAGGCGTGGCTGGAGCTTCTTCAGCACCGAGACGAAATCCTCGCCATCGGAAAAGTCCGCCGGATATTCCATGACAAGATCAATCAGGTCGCGGCCCCAGCAGAAATTTTCCCACGCCTTTCGGTCATCGGCTTCGACGAGAGAGCGGAGGTAGGGTGAGCCGCTGCGTTTCTGCCATTTCTCGATCAGCGATTTGTTGATGTTGCCGATATCATAGTGAGAGATCAGGGCCTCACGAAGGCTGACTTCCTCACCCTCCGGGTTAGGCACGTCGCCCGCCTTGAAAGGAAGGGCGGCGATGATCTCATCAACCACGTTCTCGGGATTTTTCGGGTAAACACCCAGGGCGTCCCCGACCTCGTAGCTTAGGTCGGATCCGGCAATCGAAATCTCGACGTGGTTCGTTTGCTTTAGGCCCGGGCCATTGAGATTGTTGTTTTTAAGAACCCGCGATGGGAAAGGATTTTTCTTCGAATAGCCGACCTCTTCGATTTCCTCAAGCGCGGCACCGTTCGATTCAACGGCAGCGGCTGCAGGTGCCAAGATCTCAACCAGAGCCTTAGACCAGATCGAGTATGGCTCATCAGCATCCACATCGACATCGACGCGTGGGTAGATGCGGGTTCCGCCAAGAACTTCTAGGCGGTGGTCGAAATCGGTGCCACATTGGCAGAAGTCGGGATAAGAGCTATCACCCAGAGAGAGCACCGAGAAATTCACGCCCTCGATGCGGGGAGCGGCGTCACTCATCAGCCAGGTGTAGAGCTCCAAAGCGGTGTCCGGTGGCTCGCCATCGCCGTAGGTAGATGTGATGATCAGTAGGTTCTTTTCCTTCGCCAGGCGCTCCTTGTCGTAGGTCGCCATGTCCTGGATATCCGGGGCGAAGTTGCTCTTTTTGAGAGTCTTGACCAGCTTCTTAGCGAGGCTTTCGGCTGTGCCGGTCTGGGACGCAAAAAGCACCGTGACTGGCACGGCAGGGCCAGCGGCCTTCGCCGCGCCGGGTGCCTGGGTCAGCAAGTTCCCAAGAAATTCACCAAGCCACTGGCGTTGCTCGGGCGAAAACGGGGCGTTGTCGGGTATCTGAATCGGGGAGACCATTTCTCTTGTTTAGCGGTGGTTGCCGGGCTGCGGAACTTGCCGGGATCGGCTGCAGGGTTCAAGCGCGGATCGTACCAATTTGTCGGAGGCACTTTGAGTTCCATTCATCGTCACGAGTATTTCAACTCACGGGATGGATCGAGCTCGAAGTCCATACCGAACTCATTCCGCGTGTTCGGCTTGAGGTACTGCTCGACGAATTTTAGGTGGTATGGGTCATTCACCACCAGCTTGAGCTTCTCGAGCGAATCGACCTCGACAGCGTAGAAGAACTGCCACTGCGATTCAGGATTAAGATTTCTGCCGGAGCGCACGGAGAGAACCTCGGGGATCTTGAGAAGCCAGGTCCGGCTGCCGCGCACCATGTCCTCCAGCACGGGATCGCTGACGGATTCGTTGAGCTCAAGATACGTGACGTGGTGAACCATTGGGAAAAAGAGGATGAGGGTGAGGGCTAGGTCTTCCAGCTGAGCGCTCCCTTTTTAAGAGCATAAACGTAGGCGATGGCGAGGATGCCGGCGAAGCCAGCCATGCTCACGAGAGCCATTGGACCATCGGCCACCAGATCCCGGAACTGCACCGCCCAAGGATACATGAAGACCACTTCGATATCGAAAATCACGAACAGCATCGCAACGAGGTAGAACTTCACGGAGAAACGGGGCGCACCTTCGCCGATTGGAATCATGCCGCACTCATACGCGCTGTCCTTGGTGGGGTTCCTACGCCCGGAGCGGCCGAAGACCACGCTGAGCGCGAGCGTCGTGGCCGCGAACCCACAGGCGATGAGCACTTGGAACAAAACTGGCAGATAATTCTCGGGCATGATCTGGTGAGAGATTGAGAGAGCGGAACGGTGTTACGCTTTTTTCGCGACCGCTTCGTAGAGGCCAGGCCGCTGCTTGGGTAGAAAAAAAACCCGCATCCTTTTACGGACACGGGTTTTGTCAGGAAATGTCTTGAAGCTTAGGCTTCCGCTTCGGCCTCCTGGGCCGCCGCGTATGCGCTTGATGCTTCGTGAACCCGGGCAGTGCCCTTGTATTCCTTACCAAGCTTTTCGACAAGGCCTCGATTGACAAGATTCTGGAGCTTCTCGTATGAGCGCAGGCGAAGCATCTCCTCGCCGCCGCTCACTGCGTTGCGCAGTTTCAAGTTTTCGAACACTCTTTCAAAAAGATCGTTGAACCCGAACACCTTTTTTTCAGAAAGGACGTTGCAAAGTTCATCGGTCACATGGTCTGGGAGTCGCCGGGAAAACCGGGTTCGTTTTGTGGTTGTTGCCATAACGAGGCGATGGTAGCACATCACCGTGACAAAAGCGACTCAAAATTTAGGTGTCTGATTAAAAGCGGCCGTTGAGATTACACAATTCTTAAGTTTCAGCCTCACCGAAAAAGAAGGACCTACCCCCGGATCGGCGGAATCCGTACTGGGAACCGCTTTCATCAACCCTTCCGCAGCTAAGGGATCTGCCGTTCCACTCCGCCCAGCAGGCTCTGCCGGGCACAACAAAGGAGCCTGTGTTGCAGATGGTTTTGCCACGGGCTTTCCAGATCCCGGAGCGGTGGAAGTGGCCTATGAGCAGCAGCTCCGCCTGTGGAAAATAGCGCTCGCAAAAGCGGGCACCCATCTCGCCCTGTCCGAACCAGGCGCGGAGGATGTTCAGCGCTCTCCGCGGTGGGGTCACCGCATCCCACACCCGGGAAACAAAACTGCGGGCCTCGGGGTGACGGCACGTGGGCAGTCGCCGCGCGATCTCCTTGGCGAGTTCCAGACGTGCGTTGACATCGTGATCCGCCGCAGGAAACCCGCGCCACATTTCCTCAATGCTTTCCCGCGCGAGCATCACCTCTCGCTTCCATGGTGATGAGTCGAAAAACAGCGAGTCGCCGTGGGTGATGACGATTCGACCTTCCGCCAGATTTATAAAGCCGGGACCATCCCAGCCGGGATCATGATTGCCCGGGAGAAACATCATCTCGCAGCCTTCATCGGCTCCCAGCGCACGCAACTCCCCCAGCATATTCGCGGATCTTTCGCGCCATGGTCGGGAGAGTTCCTGCCAGGTGTCGCCATTAAAAATCACGGTGCCAGCTCCGCATAAAAGCGGCCGCAGCTTCTCCACGCGATCGATCCGCGAGGCTTTGTGTCCGAGATGCAGGTCGGAGAAAACCCTGACTGGCAGGCGCATCATGGCTGCACCCGGCGCTGGCGCACCGCCTCGAACAGGCACACGCCGGTGGCCACCGAGACGTTCAGGCACTCGACCTTTCCGGCCATTGGCAGCTTGGCGAGGAAATCACACTTCTCCTCGGTCAGGCGCCGCATCCCCTTCTCCTCCGCGCCCAGCACAAGGGCTAGGGGCCCTTTGAGATCCAGTTCATAAAGCGTTTTCTCCGCCTTATCGGAAGTGCCTACGAACCAGAGCCCCGCCTCCTGCAGCTGCTCCATCGTCCGGGCGAGATTGGTCACCTGCACGAACGGAACATGATCCGCCGCTCCGACCGAGATCCGCCGCACGGTCTCGGTAATGCCGACCGCCTTGTCCTTGGGCGCAACCACAGCGTGAACGCCAGCGCCATCGGCTGTCCTGAGGATCGCGCCGAGATTGTGGGGATCTTGCACGCAATCGAGGATCAGGATGAAAGGCACCTCGGTCCCGGCGATGATCTTCATCAGATCGTGCTCATCGAGCGATGGCGTGCTCTTTTCTTCCGCCGACTTCACATGACGGTTCTCCCGCGCCTGGCGGGTGCGGTCTCCGTGGCTCTTGTCCCCAAAACTTCTCGGCTTCACTTCGCGAAGGGATACGTTTTGCGAGGGAAGTTCAAGGCCTTTGGTAACGGGACGGATTCGTTTGAAAAAATCCGGCTGCCGGTTCCCGGCTGCTACTTCTTCTTCGCGGCCTTGGCAGCCTCCATGCCTTCTTTGACCTTGGCCTCCAGTTCATCGTAAAGCGCTTGGTCGCCTTTCAGGACATCTTTGGCCGCATCGCGGCCTTGGGCGAGCTGTGTGCCATCGTAGGAGAACCACGAGCCGCGCTTCTGCACAATCTCCATTTCCAGAGCGAGATCGAGAAGAGAGCCGGTGGAGGAAATTCCCTCGTCATACATAATGTCGAACTCGGCCTCGGTGAAAGGCGGCGCTACCTTGTTCTTGACCACCTTGATCTTGGTGCGGCTGCCGGTGACCGTGCCGTCGGTGGCCTTGATCTGACCGATGCGGCGGATGTCGATCCGGACTGAGGAGAAGAATTTCAACGCGCGGCCGCCGGGGGTTGTCTCTGGACTGCCGAACATGACACCGATTTTCTCGCGGATCTGATTGGTGAAGATACAGACGGTTTTCGCCTTCGAGATGAAGGAGGTGAGCTTGCGCATCGCCGCGCTCATCAGACGGGCCTGGGCGCCGACGGTGGAGTCGCCGATCTCGCCATCAAGTTCCTGTTTCGTCACCAAGGCCGCGACGGAATCAAGGACGATCACGTCGATCGCATTCGAGCGGACGAGTGCTTCACAGATCTGCAAGGCTTCCTCACCGGAGGATGGCTGGGAAACGAGGAGATCGTCGAGATTCACACCAAGCTTGCGGGCATATTGCGGATCAAGCGCGTGCTCCACATCAATGAAAGCCGCCAGCCCCCCCCGCTTTTGGGCCTGGGCGATGGCTGTGAGAGTCAGCGTGGTTTTACCGGACGATTCCGGGCCGTAGACCTCAATGATCCGTCCGCGCGGAAATCCGCCGACGCCCAAGGCCCGGTCGATCAAAAGGTTCCCCGTCGGGATGACATCCACGTCCACGCGGTGCTCGTCACCCATTCGCATGATGGCCGCTTCACCGAACTCCTTGTGGATCTGGGATATCGCCAGATCGAGGTTTCTTTTACGCGCTTCCTGAAGCTTGTCCGCCGCCGCTGTTTCCACGTTTGTCTTGGTAGCCATGCCCGCACCGTGGGGACAACCAATGTTCACCGCAAGGATAAAAGATGTTCACCGGAACAAAAAAGACCCTTCGTTCGATTGCGGTTGATTACGCGCTTTACAAAGCAGCGAAGGCGCGGATCCGTTACCAGATCCACGCCTTACAGTTTCCCCGCTATCTCAGAGCAATTGGGCTTTCCCCCCGGAAGACTCAATCACTCCGGCACCTGCGGAGGACGGTTAGAAAGATGGCTCAGAATCCCTTTTGTGTAAACACTAAAGTAGGCTCAGCGCGAAGTTTCTTAGAGTCCTCGGAGAGTGAGCTTTACGCCCTCGAAATCGGGGAGATCCTTCGGGTGGTCTTTGATGTCGATGAACCGGACGACGCCCGTTTTATCGATCACAAAGGCGGAGCGCTTTGCCACGCCGCCCATGATGAGATTGGCTTCCGGGAGAAACTGCTCGTAAGCGACGCCGTAAGCCTTGGCGACCGTGTGCTCGTAATCGCTGAGGAGCGGAAGGGTGATCCCCTCTTTCTGGGCCCAGGCCTCCTGAGCAAAAGGATTGTCTCCGGAGATTGCGAAAACCTTCGCGTCGAGATTCTCATAATCCTCGATGCCGCTAGAAATATCGCAGAGTTCGGTGGTGCAGCCGCTGGTGAAGGCCATCGGCACAAATAAGAGGACGATGTGGGATTTCCCGATCTCATCGCTGAGCTTGACCAACTGAGGGCCATCGGGGGTTTTGGTTACGAGGGTGAAATCGGGGGCTTTATCGCCTAGTTGGATGGACATAATGATGTGTGGGGTTGTGTCGAACGACGCGGCCACCTTACCCAGCGGGTCATAGGGGTCAATCTTTCGAAAAATCGGCTATCGTGTCTTTTCCGAACAACTGGGCCTTTTCCTCCTCGGAAACGACCCGCCACTCCCCGCCGGCGAGATCCTCGGGAAGTTTCAAGCCACCGATCGAAATCCGTTTCAAGCCCACGACGTGATTGCCTGCCGCCGCGAACATCCGCCGCACCTGATGGTACCGCCCCTCGTGCAGCGTCACCAGCGCCTCCTTTTCCCCGAGCGCTTCAAATCCGGCAGGAAGCAGCGGCTTCGTTTCACTCTCAAGAAGAAAGCCGCCTGAGCCGAAGAGCTCGCCCTCGTTGCCCTGCAGCGGGCGGTCGAGCACGACGTGATAGACTTTGAGACAGCCCGATTTGGGATGGATCACCTGGTGGAGAAATTTCCCGTCGTCACTCATCAGCAGCAGCCCGCAGGTCTCTTTGTCGAGCCTGCCGACAGGATTGAGTCCTGGATTTCGCTTTGAGAAACGGGCTGGCAGCAAATCGTAAACCGTATCACCGGGATCCTCCGTGCTGCAGGTGTAGCCCTCCGGCTTGTTCATCATGATCACCAGCGGGGCCACCGGATCGAGCTCCTCACCGAGCACTCTGACTTTGTCGGATCCGGGAAAATCCTTGGTTCCCAATATGTTACCTTCAACATCAGTAACCACGCCGCTTTTAATCAGCTTCTCCGCGTCCTTCCTTGAGCCGTAGCCGAGGTTTGCCAAAAGTTTCACCAGTTTCATCCGCCGCAACGTATCAGACAATGCCCCGGCGCTAACAACTTTCTTGTGGCTTGATTTGCACAAGTTTTTGCGTACATTCACCCCCTGTGTCTCTTCCCGCCCCCAGTTTACGGTTGAGCCGGTGGATGTTCTATCTCTCCACTTCCCTACTGCTATATTCGTGTGACCCGGCGGAAAGAAGCAGCCTGCAAGAGCTTTCGCGCGCCGGGATCAAGCCAAGCGGGCGGGCACTGCTTCAGGCGGTCTCCGCCAACGAGCCCAGCCACGTGCGTTGGCTTCTGGATTTAAAAGTTCACACGGGGCAGCGCGACGCCGCAGGCCGGACACCCCTCCGGATCGCGATCGAGCAGAATCATCCGAAAACAGCCCTGATGCTGCTGAATGCCGCCGCCGATCCGAACGCCCCCGGCCCTGGCCAAACCAATATTCTTGGTCTCGCGATCGAGAAGGGGGAGTCGGCGGTAGTGGAAGAACTGATTAAACAAGGCGCACGAGCCGACGGCCTGATGCCGGGCGGCGAAAAAATCCTTCCATGGCTTGTCAAAAACGACCGTCTTGCCTTCGCCCGCAGCATGCTCGCCCTAGGCGCGGACCCCAATCTCACCGATCTGCAGGGAAACAACCTTCTGCACCTCGCGACCGCCGCCGCCCACCTGGATCTGGCGAAAACGCTGATTTCCATGGGAGCAGACGCCGGCGCACCAGACGCGCAGGGTCAGAGCAGCCTCGCCCTCGCCATGAAAAACGGCTGGACGGGGCTTTTGCCGGAGCTCGCTGCTGCGGGAGCCGATCCGAACCTTCCCGGACCGGCTGGCGAGACGCTCCTTGAAAAAGCCGTCGCCGCGCGAAATACAGAAATCATCTCAGCGCTAGTCCGTATTGGTGCCGATCCGCTGCTGCGTCCGCCGGGCATCGACGGTATCACTCCATTGGAGGCGGCGATCGCTGGCGGCGATTCCTCCGTCATCACCGCCCTCGTTCCGCCTAGATCCGCTCTCGACGCTCCAGAGTGGGGCAAGGCTCTGTGGTTTGCCTTCTCAACCGGCGATCTCGAGCTGGCGCGTCGCCTTCTTAAGAAAGGTGTCCTCGCCCGCCAACCCGGCTCCGAAGGCCTCCGGATCACAGAAGCCGCAGCGCGCTCGGGACGAATCACTTGGATGAAAATGCTGCTCGATTACGGCCATGAGTCGGGAAGATCCGTTTACTACGCATCCAAAAACCGCGACCACCTCACCGCGCGGTTTCTGCTGGATTGCGGCGCCTGTCCGAACGTCACGCTGATCCCCACCTGGGAAACGCCCCTCGCAGTTTCGCTCCGCGAGGGCGACACCCGGCTCGCCACCCTGCTGCTGCAGAGAGGTGCCACGGCGAACCTCCGTCTCCCGGAGAAGCAAAAGCCACTCCACCTCGCTCTGGTAACGGGGAATCATCAGCTCGTCCGCCACCTGCTTTCCGCCGGTGCCAATCCGAACGAGCCCATCTCCACCCCCGTTTGTCCCACCTTCATCAAGCACGTGCCGACCAAAGGCATGAAATGGTATCTCAGCCGGGACCGCAACATCACCCCTCTGATGCTCGCTGCCGACTCCGGCGTCATACCTTCCGCCCGACATTTGCTCGAAGCCGGGGCCAAAGCGAACACCTACACTCGCGTCAATCGCACCTGGCCTCTGAATTTCGCTTCACGAAGAAACGACATCGCCATGATGCGCCTGATTCTCGGAAAAGATCCGGAGCGCGCCGAGCGCCACATCGTCCTTTCTCTTTCCGAGCAACGCGCGCGCCTTCTGGATCAAGATGGCAACGAACTCTTCTCCTCCAGCGTCTCCAGTGGCAGGCCGGGCTTCGACACCCGCACGGGTGAGTTTGTGATCACCAACAAGCATCGCCACCACACCTCGAACCTTTACGACGCTTCGATGCCGTTTTTCCAGCGACTGAGCTGCAGCGACTTCGGCTTCCATCAGGGCGCGATTCCCGGCTATCCTGCCTCCCACGGTTGCATCCGCCTGCCGGCAGAGAACGCCAAAAGGCTATTCGCCCTCACCGAAGTCGGTGATCGCGTCACCATTGTCCCCTAAGAAACCGGGACCGATCCGGGGCTTCCACCTCGCAAGGTTGCGATGGCTAACAGAGTGCGGCTCCTCGTGCTCCTGTTCACAAATCCGCCGTGGGCGGAGTGAATGAAAGACGCCGGTGCGGGCGGAAAAAGCCGATGCGGCTTGCCTTTCGGGTTCGACTCGCCTTCTCTGGCGTAACCTATGAGCGCCCCTCAGCAGATCGTTTGCAAGCCGACCCCGTGGTTCACGCTCCGCGCCGTCGCAATGCTCGCCATGTTCGGCGTTTTCGCGGTCCTCTTTTATATCGACGGCACCACCGGCTACCGAAAAAAAAACCTGGAGTACTACTTGGACGCCGCCTTCCAGCAGGCCAACTCCAAATTCTCGGAGATGGACGGCAAGGGCGATCTCACCCCGGAGGCTTGGCGCGAATTCGCAGAGCAGCAGACGGTGGATTTCCCGGAGGACAGATCCATCCTGCCCGTCGATCAAGAGCTGCCCATGCCGTGGCCGGAGATCCTCACCAACTATGAGCGGATGAAGCCCTTGCAAGCCCACCTGCTCTGGCAGGAATATTCCGGCGAGCAGCAGCTCAGCAAGGATCCACCGGAGAAGCCCTTCGACGCCGGGAAAATCCGCGAGCAGTTCATCGTTTTCTACATCTGTCTCGCCCTCACACTGCTCACCTTGTTTTTCCTGATCCGAACGATGCTCCGCTCCATCCGCGCCGATGACGAGGCCCTCGTCACCGCACAAGGAAAGCGCATCCCTTATACGGATATGACAACGCTCGATTTGCGGAAATGGGAGACCAAAGGAATCGCTTTCGTCACTTACGACGGGGCCTCCGGCCAGGGCCGCGCCCGCATCGACGGGCTGACCTACGGAGGCTTCAAAAAAGACCAGGACGAGCCGGCCGAAAAGCTCATGCAGAAGGTCCGCTCGAACTTCTCCGGCGAGATCATCGAGTACACCGCAGTCGAAGAACCACCGGCCGCGATAGAAACTGTGGAATCCCCGAAATAGCTGGTCTTTTCCCGTTCAGAAACTTTTCATAGTTGCCAAGCCCGCCTCGCAGGCAGTACGACTTCCAGCACCAACACACAACCACTCAACACATGTCAGACAAATCTATCGAAGAACGCGTAAAGGATATTATTGTGGATCAGCTCGGCGTCAGCGCGGACCAGGTCACACCGGAAGCAAAATTTGTCGAAGACCTCGGCGCGGATTCCCTCGATACCGTCGAGCTCGTCATGGCTCTTGAAGAAGAGTTCGATGTTGAGGTGCCCGATGACGAAGCCGAGAAGCTTCAGGCGGTGAAAGACGTTGTTGCTTTCATCTCCAGCAAGAAGGCCTGATCCAGGCTAGCACTTTTTCAAGAGCCAGAGGGTGGGTGCCGCAGGGCTTCCACCCTTTGCTTTTGCATTTCCCCAGGTTCCGGCTCATACTGACGCATCGGCTTTTCCGGGCGAACCAAGGTTGATCGATTGTTTCAGCTCCCGGCTCTTTTCAGCTTTTTCAAGCCACTTCCTTATCTTACCCATGCCCAGCCAAGATGACATCCAATACGCCATGGAAACGACCCGTGTTCTTCACGAGCCGGACCATCGTATTCAGACCTTCGGTGAGACCCGTTTCGAGTTCCAGCTGCTCAGCGAGCCTATGGACCAGGTCGGCAAGGTCAGGATTCGCAGCGGCGAGGTGGAGGCAATGAAGCCCAGAATTCTCCGGCCGGAGCCCTACCGCGACATCGAACTCGAAGGATTTGACGAATCCGCCCGCGCACGCTTTGATGCGATGGTGGAAAAGCTCAAGTCGCAGGGGCGCGATCTGGCCTTTCTTCAATACGGATTCCGCTTCAAGCGCGGAGCCGTCAACGAGGAGATGGTCCATGAGCCGATCGAGGCCGTCCGTGAGCGCGTGCTCGAGGACATTCGCCGCACCGGCAATCCATCGCGCGCCATCATCGAGGGCGTGGATGACACCTGGGAGATCTCGATTCTGAAATTTTCCTTCGAGATGATCCTCCGTTCGCACGAGATCAACTCTTTCGATTTCAAGCGCAAGGGCCTGATCTGATGGTTCCGACCTAGGTATGAAGATTTGGCTCTTTATCAAGCTCATAGCCGGACTTGCCGTCGCGGGGGTTGTCGCGTTCACCGGGGCACTCGCGTATCATATCATTGTCGCACCCCTCGGCGGCCTGTTTGAGCAGATCATTCCTGAAGCCGGCACCGTCCTCCGGGTGCAGCCAGAAGAGGACTTCGCCAAAACTCTAGAGGCAGCAGAGATGCCGGATTTCGAACCCGGTGACCGAGCTTTCCAAAAAGCCCACGAACTCATCGCCATGGGTAAAATTACCGAGGGCCGCGAGAAGCTGATGGTCATCGTCAACGTCTTCGGCTCCTCCCCCACCGCCCCCAGCGCCCGGAGGATCGTCGGTGAGATGAATCTCGACGAAGTGCTTTCCAGCGGTTTCTCCGAAGGCAAAGTCCAATATCAGGTCAAACGCGGCGATTCGTATTTCGCCATCGCCGGCCGGAATGACACCACGCTCGACATGATCATGCACCTCAACGGCATGATGGAACTGCGGGACCTTCAGCCGGGAGACGACCTGCTGTTGTTGCCGCTGAATTTTCGAATGATGTTCGAGCCGGACCGAAAATCCGTGTCCCTTTGGGACGGCGCGAAGTTCATCGTCGAATACCCGATCATGCGGATGGTCGATACCACCTTGAAGAGCGGCAAGACAACCATTGCCTCCCGCCGCGCGACCCTCGAAGGAAAGACCGTCTCCCCCACCGCCGCCAATTACCGCTCAGCGGCGAAGTCGATCGAGATCAAGAGCCCCGCTCTGCAGATCCTGCCATACGACGAGGACGAAAAATCACCATCGCGGGGAATTTATCTCCGCACTCAAGACATTGAGGAACTCTACCTACTCACACGTCCGGGCAACGAGGTGGAGATCCGTCTTCAGAAAAAATAGCTCCCACCCCCGCCCCTGAGCTTCTATAAACGCCTGCCAACGCAGCCGGCAAACCTTCCGACATGAAACTTCTCGAATTTGAAAAACCCGCCGACGAGATCGAAAAAGAGATTGAGCAGCTCCGCTCCAAGGCCTCAGCTCAAAACCTCGACTTGTCCGATGAAATTGCGACCATGGAACGCAAGCTCGCCGAGACCCGCTCGGGAATATATCAGAATTTGACGCCATGGCAGAGGGTTCAGATCGCCCGCCACACACAGCGTCCGTTCATGCTCGATTACGTCTCCTTGGCTTTCACGGATTTCACCGAGCTTCACGGTGACCGCCACATCGGCGACGACGCCTCGATGCCCGGAGGTTTCGCAAAGCTTGGCGATCGCCGCTGCGTCGTACTCGGCCACCAGAAAGGCCGCGACACCAAGGAAAACCTAAAGCGAAACTTCGGTTCCGCCCATCCGGAAGGGTACCGCAAGTCTCTGCGCCTGATGAAGCTCGCGGAAAAATTCGGCCTCCCGGTGATCGCTCTCATTGATACCCCCGGAGCGTTCCCTGGCATCGGTGCCGAGGAGCGGAACATCGCCGAAGCGATCGCTTTCAACCTTCGGGAAATGATGCTCCTCAAAACGCCGGTCATCGCCGTCGTCATCGGCGAGGGCGGCTCTGGTGGCGCCCTGGGCGTCGGCGTCGCCGACCGCGTCATCATGATGGAAAACGCCTACTACTCCGTCATCTCACCCGAGGGCTGCGCGGCCATCCTCTGGAAGCACCGCAAGCATGCTCCGGAAGCCGCCGAGGCCATGAAGCTTGTCGCCCCTGATCTCCTACAGCTCAAGCTCATCGATGACGTCATCCCGGAGCCAATCGGCGGTGCACATCACAATCATCAGGAAACCGCAGACTCCTTCCGGGAATCGATATCGCGTCATCTCGATCACCTTTGCAGCCTCGAGACCGAGCAGCTGCTCCAAGAACGTTACGAAAAATTCCGCCGCTTTGGAGAGTGGAACGAGGTTTAAACTTGAGGAGGTGCCGCATCCCGCTGCCCTAAGGAATGCTGCTTCCGGCTGCCAGAACCTGATGGCTCACTTCGGACGCTCTTCGATCAACAACACGTCCGAAACATCGACGGCAGCTTGGTAGGTCTTGTTGTCGGTCGAGTTGACGTAGTCGATCATTAGCAACCGACGGTTTCCGACCGCAGATACAACGTTTGTAATCTCCCTTTTGAATCCATCGCGGGCGATCATGATCATAACGCTGTTTTGCTCTCTATCGAAGCCGAGAATCGCGTCAACCAGAGTCCGAACCCGCTCCTCAGCTGCTTCCACCGTTTCAACAGTCCTGACCTCCGCATGGACTGCTCCGAGGCTGAGGGTGCCGACAATCAGGAGTGCTAAACTTGTGTTCATCTTGACAGGATCGGTTACGCCGGTCGATTCGCAACTGGTTTCGTAGCTATCGGGTATCAGCTATTGCGGAAGGGGCGCATCCTGCTGCGTAACATCCGGAGAACCCGGCATCCCCGTGACGATCCCCAGCTCCTTCCGCAGCAAAAGATCCAGCTCCGTTTCGCTCGGCTTCAAACACTCCGAGTCGCCCAACTTGATGATCTGCCTCCGCGTCTCTGTCTCACCAATCGCAAGGTAAATGATTTTACCTCCAGGCAAACCCGTATATCGGGTCGCGATCACCTTTCCCAAGAAACGCCCGTCTCCTTCCGCACTCGTCATCATCTCCCCGGATTCCGATGTATAGCCGTTCATGTTCGAGCGGATTGCCGCATCGATGTATTGCTGGATTTCCTGAGTGGTCACGGGAACCCACCTTCGCACCGAAACATCCGAGATCAAGATTCTCCCGTTAAAGGCCACAAAATCATTGCCTACCCTCCGGCAAAAACCGGGTTGAAGCCAGCCTCTGTTAGAACGCGCTTCATCTCCTCTCGTTTGTCGCCCTGGATCTCGATGCAGCCGTCTTTCACGCTGCCGCCGACACCGCAGGCTTTCTGGATCTTCTTCGCCAGTTCCTGTTTTTCAGCAAGTGGGATTCCGATGAAATTCTTGGCGACCGTGACTCCCTTGCCGCCGCGATGAGCAGTTTGCCGAACGATATCCACCCGCCCCCGGTTGACCTTTTTCTGACCGCGTTGGGAGGTTTTCACGGGGATAACCGGATCCCGATCCTGTGGCCCCGCAGGCAGATCGACAAGCCCATCCAAGGCTCCAAAGGCGTTCGGACCTGCCGGACCTTCTCTAGAACCTGCGGCGTTTTTGTTCTTTCGGTTCATCCAGACATTCAACGGCAATTATGAAAATGCTCACGTTTATTCGTCCCGTTCACTCGCTCACCCGACATTTCGCCACCACCTGGTTCCACAGAAAATCCTCCCGCAGCATTCTCGCCAGCCATGGATCGACAGGTGGAAGATCTTTGGCGGCGGCGAATCTTTCCGGGTGGCTGATGCGGGTGAAGAGAACGCGTTTGCAGTCGCTGCGTGGCAATGATTTCGTGCCGTAGCCGCCAGGTTGATTGCTCGACCAGAATCGCACGTTCTTGGCATCGTGGCCGAGATAGACGACCAGATGACCGCGCTCGTGACGACCGATGCGGTCCGTCCACCAGATTTTCAGAAAGTCCCCTGGTCTGGCTTCATCCCATGAGGTGAAATTTTTCCCTGCACCAAGATCCGCCACCAGCTTGGCGGCACCGGGTCCGTTCGAATTCCAGCGTCCGAAGACACCGTGCCCGTCCTGCTGGTCGATCTCCGGCAGCAGCGCCACCGGGCCATCTTCGAGAGCTTTGAGCAACACAAGATAGGTCGCTCCCGAACAAAAGGAGGGTTTCGCCTGATGCGCATTCACCCGGATCTTTCCGTCAGTCCGCTCGCAGGCACCACGCAGCAGGTTCTTGGTGCGGTCGCTGCCATCATATCCGCCGCCACTGGGCATCGATTGCACTGCGACGAGAACCTTGGAGTTAAAACCCGGAGAGCTTCCACCAGCGACCGTCGCGCAACCCGCCGTAAGGATCCCTAAAGAAAGTAGGAGAAAATTTTTCACAAGTATCTCTTGGAAATCACATCACGCCGTCCAACCAGGTCAGCACCCGCTTGCGGTATGCGCCTGCTTCACGCGAAAGCGAATCGCCATGGCGGCCGCCCTTCACCTCGAACAGAGTCTTGGGCTCATTCGCCAGCTTGAACAATTCCCGCCCCTGTGAAAACGGCACCACCTGATCCTGATCTCCGTGGATCACCAGCACGGGAGTTCCGGTGATCTTCTTGATATAGTCGCGAGGTGAGAACTCATCGGTGATCAGACTTGCTCCTAACTCCCCTCCGAAGACCCGGGCCATTGCGCGATAGGAAGAAAAAGTCCCGTCGATGATAATCGCCTTCAACCCCGCCGGCCGCTCCTCCGCAAGCGCTGCCACCGACTTCGCACCCCCGAGGCTATGACCAAAGGACACGAGCTTGTCTGGATCGACATCCGGGCGGCTCGTGACATAGGAGAAGGCGGCTTGCACATCCTCCAGCATCCCGGACCGGTCCACCTGCCCCTCGGATTTCCCGAAGCCGCGGTAGTCATACATGAAAACATGGTAGCCCGCCTCCGCCAGCCACAGCACGAAGCCGAGATGGTAACCGACCGAGCCGGTGTTGCCATGGGAGAAAACCACCGTTCCCTTTGCCGCCTTTTCCCTGCTCGGAATAAACCAACCGTGGAGCCGAGTGCCATCCGTGGATCCAAACTCCACGTCCTCATACCGGAAGCCCCACTTCGCCGGGGTGGCGGGCTCGTCCCGGGTCGGAAAATAAAAATACCTATTGGCATTCTGCTCGCCCAGAATCCCCCGCGCCAGCTTCCTCAGCTCTCCGTTTTCATCCTGCAGAAACTCGTCGATTTGCTCCATTGGGATGGGAGGCGGAGACCCGGAAGGAGGCGCCCCTGGTGTCTGCGCTCCCACACACGCCACTCCTGCAATCCATGCTCCCTGCCCCAACCATCTCATGCTAAAACCGATACCCCCGTTCTAGCTTTTGTCGAGTCCGGGGCTCAAACTAGCCGAACTCGGTCCGATCCTCGGATCAAACTCTCTCCTGACCTTCCGTAATCATTGCCGAAGATGGTTCTCGCAGTCGGATAATACCGGATCCCTCAACGGCGTTTTGCTAGTAACTCCGGCCCCACAAGGCGACGGGGCTTCCTGACTTGCCTGTTAGGAAGCATGTGCCGCCCGTACCTGGGACCACCGCCGCAGGCAGACCGGCATCGGCGAGCGGCATGCAGCGGATGGTGATCTTGTGCTGCTTGGAAAGGGCATCCTCCTCCTCGGGAGTTCCTGCCCAAGGGGTGGCGAGCCAGCCGGGATTCTCTCCAGCCCAGTGGGCGTGAAAGCGATCGAGGTCGTCGCACGGAATAATGTTCGCGTCGCGGAACTCCTGCGCCCTCTGCAGAAGCGTGTCGTGGATCTCCTGAAGGATATCGGGGACGATCTGGAGAAACTCCTCCTTGTCGAGAAACTCCTTTGCGGCCGAAGGCCGGTCGCGTCGCTGCATACAGACCTTTCGGGACTCGATGTCGCGCGGGCCGATCTCGATCCGGATTGGCGCGCCTTTTTTAACCCACTCCCACTTCTTCTGCCCGCCCTGAACGTCCCGGGAGTCCACGTGAGCGCGGATCGGATCACCGTGGTAGGTCTTCTGACTACAGAGAGTGTCCGCTAGAGCGTGACATGCGGCGATGACCTCATTGCGAGTGTCATCTTTGGGCGTGATCGGGATGATCACCACCTGCTTGGTCGCCACGCGCGGCGGGAGGACCAGCCCATCATCATCCGAATGCGCCATGATCAGAGTGCCGATCAACCGGGTGGAAACTCCCCATGAGGTGGTGTGGGCGAACTCTTGAGCGCCCTCGCGGCCGGCGAAGCAGATGTTCTGAGCCTTGGAAAAATTTTGTCCGAGGTAGTGAGAGGTTCCGGCCTGGATGGCCTTTCGATCCTGCACCATCGCCTCAACCGTCAGCGTCATGTCCGCCCCGGGGAAACGCTCGTTCTCCGTCTTCTCACCTGGCACAACTGGAATGGCGAGGTGGTCGCGCAGAAACTCCTCATAGAGACGGTGGATCATCCGCGTCTCCACGATCGCCTCGTCCTTTGTCTCATGCGCGGTGTGACCCTCCTGCCAGAGAAACTCGGCCGTGCGGAGGAAGAGACGCGGCCGCATCTCCCACCGCATCACATTCGCCCATTGGTTGATCAGCAGCGGCAGATCCCGGTACGACTGTACCCAACGAGCGAAGGCAGCGCCAATGATCGTCTCCGAGGTTGGGCGGATCACGTATGGCTCCGCCAGCTCGCCGGAGGGGATCATCTTCGTTTTGCCGGTTTCCGGATCTTTCACGGCCTCCAAACGGTGATGCGTCACCACCGCGCATTCGGTCGCAAAGCCCTCCGCGTGCTCCGCCTCTTTCTCAAGGTAGGACAGCGGGATCAGCAACGGGAAATAGGCGTTCTGGTGACCTGTCGCCTTGAAGCGGCGGTCGAGCTGCTGCTGGATCAGCTCCCAAATGCCGTAGCCCCAGGGCTTAATTACCATACAGCCGCGCGTTTCGGAGTTTTCCGCAAGGTCGGCGGCCTTGATCACTTGCTGATACCACTCGGGAAAATCCTGCTGGCGGGTGGGGGTAATGGCGGTCTTTTCGGTGGACATGACGGTGCGGCTCATTGGAGTCCGGCCCGCCCCGGATGACTAGGAAATTATGGGTGTGGAAAAGTTTAGCTGAAAAATTTACCTCAATCGTGCCCGTTTCATCCGTTTCATCATAGAAGGCCGAGATTCCGGGGGGTCTTCGAACTCGATCCTCCCTTCTAAAGAGCTAAAAACCCTTGTTTTGCGGCGAAAAAAGCTTGCCACGTGTTTTGGTCAAAACAGAATTTTCATGGCCAGCACACATCATTCCCATAATACCATCAACTCTTCGTCTTCAATGATTTAATCGATATTCACCCCTCATCGGACCGCGCATACCACTGCACTTCCATCAGCGATCTTGATTACGCGAAGCTCGGCGTCCTCCGCTGCATCAGCCACGCCAAAACCGAGCAAGAATTCCTCCAGCACCACGCCGACAGGGCCTGGCCGACATCGACCCGGGCCACTTCTTCAAGGCGCTCAAGAGCGCCCGCCGCCTGGCCAACATCACCTCGCTCAACTCCCTGCTCCTCCCTGTGATGCGTGGGCGCTGCGACGACCCTTTCGCGGATTTCGAAGACATCGATAAAGTGTTCAACGAACTTAAGGGCAAGATGGAGGAGCGCAAGCCCTGGGCAAGCAGCCCAGTTGCGAAACGCGCGCACGGCCAGTTCGAGTGCCTCGCGCACAACCTGTCGCTGCTGGCGGAACGGGAACGGCCTTGAGGACGTGGTGGAAGGAAAAAGGGGATGCGGCGCGCCAAGACCCGCCGCTACCGGGAAGGGAGGCCGATGGCCCAGGCGGTGAATTTCATCGGACGGCGGTCGGGAGGGCGACGCAGAGGACGGTCCGCTTCATCCGCTGGCTGCGCGGCCACATCTACAGCGAGGCTCCACTGGGCGTTAGCGCGGTCCGCCTGGTCGCGGGATGAGGCTGTTAGATTGCCTACTTTTTCACACCGATCCTTACCACCCCCCACGCCGGAGCGTATGCCAGCCCGAGGCCTGGCGCGGGGGGACAGGAGAGAGCTTGGCGAACGGAAGGACTGGAGCGGCTGGCCGGCCGGGCGCGGCTGACCCGGTATTATCCGGGGCAGGAGAACGCACGGCGGACGGGCCCGCACGGCGAAGGGCGCGGCTGGAGGCCTGGACGATGTGGCGAGCTGGGCGGGGATGAGCGACCAGAAAGCCGCTGAGGGAAGGCCGGAAGACCAGCGACCGCCCCCCGCAACAACTCCGCGCGAGCGGACGGCGCGACATCTGCCTTGGGGGATTTTGAACATACCGCGAAGCGCACGCGCCCCCAAAAGCAGATGGCGTGACGGGAGCGGGCTTTGCTCTGGGAGTATTGTTCTGCCCGATCACCCGACAGGTCCTTGCGGGGAAACTGTCATAAATGTTGAAATGAGGCACCTGACTCCGACGCGCCCCGACGCGCATTTGTCTAATCTGATTCCGCCCAAATATTAGGACCTGCGGTCGAGGAGAAGCTTCTTGGTTCGGGGTGCTTTCCTGTTCAGATAAGAATCTTCGTTCCAAACTTCGAAACTTCCGAGAAGATACTTCCTCTCGCTTGGAGCAATGGAACTCAATGTTGTCTCAAAAAATGAATCACCCTGTTTTCTCAGAATGGACTCATATATCCATCGATCCCAAATGTCCCCCGCTGGGTCTTCCAAGCTTCCATTCTTCCGACTTCGGATTATTGACATTTGAAACAAGTTTCTGAGTCCCTCTTCTCCTCCATTGAAGGCGTTCCTATATGCCATCTTGCTTGCATCTTCTGGCGCCTCACCAGTGAGCGCGCTTTGTGTCCAATCATTAAATTCGTCGCTACCAACTTCTACTTTCTGACTCCGCATCGCACAGGAACTAAGGAAACAGCAGGCCACTACACCAGCTAAAAAGAAATTAATAAATTTCATTAGGTTTTTATTCATACGCAGTAATTTGTGATATTATATGACACATCTTTATTTTTGATTTATTATTATTGCTCTCTCAATGTTCGAAGCCCTATCCATAACTCTCATCTTAGTGCCGCCGTTGCCTAGATTTCTGTCCATCACCAGTTTGACTAAAGCTGAAACTTCAGGATCAACCGTCACGCAGGCTAGCGAGTCTGGATTTCCTGAACTGCTTTTTGAGTGGATTAAAACAGCATCAGCCTGATAGCCAGCTGCTGGCTGACCCGGGGGCCTTCCCTTCCCTGTTATTGCTGGTGTTCCTATAGGAAAGTTTCCAGTAGTTTTCTTTGGCTCAATTGTGTAATTTCCTTGTGGTATCCCTCTTGCTGTTTCGCCATTGTTGCGTTTCATAAAACCATTAACATTGCATCTACCAGAATACAGTTGTCGCCCATTTTCTTCGAGAATAAATCTCGCAGGGCTCCGCCGTGGATCTGCGCCCGCAGGCGGATCATCTCTATAGACGGAGATGGTTGCATCAAGACCAAGTAGGTCGATCCAATTCACCGGATCATTCCCGACATACCCATACAAGTTCAATCCCCCTGCTTCCCCTATCGGATCGGGGGACAGCCAAACTTGGCGACCCGATGCGGTTTGCGTAGGTGAAGGGTCGATTTCCCATTGCGGTTGCAGGGATTCAGGGGCGGTTTGCCAGGTGCTTTCCCCGGGGTGTTCAAAAAAAATTCCGGACGCGGTTTTTTCCGGTGAGAGGGCGGCTTTTCCCGATGCGGTTCCGGCGAGGCACAGCAAAAACGCCGTGACGCAGGTCAGGGCGTGGAGCGCGAGGAGCCGGGCGCGGTGGTTCACGCTCTTTTCTTTAGCGGCTGGGGCGGCTAATGGGAAGGATGGATTGCCTTTGGTTTATGGCTGGCCGCCGGTGTCGCCTAGGCCGGGAAGCTCGGGCTGGGCCGGGTCGCCGGGATCTTTGCGCGGCTTGCCGGCCGGGTGGCAGCGGGCGTGGACTTCGCGCAGCTGCTGGATGCTCACTTCGGTGTAAATTGCGGTGGTTTCGAGCTTTTCGTGGCCGAGGAGTTGCTGGATGAAGCGGATGTCCGCCCCGCCTTCCAGCAGGTGGCTGGCGCAACTGTGGCGGAAGAGGTGGCAGCCTCCGCTGCGGCTGACTCCGGCCAGTTTTATGTATTTGCTGACGCTGCGGCCGAGGACGTCGGGATTGAACGCGCTGCCGTAGCCGCTGAGGAAAAGGGCGGTGGCGTCGGTGTTTATTTCGAGGCGCGGGCGGACTTCCGCGAGGTAGCGTTCGAGCCAGTGCAGGGCGCGGCTGCCGACGGGCACGATGCGGTCTTTGCGGCCTTTTGTATGGCGCAGGTGCAGGGTGTGGCGCTCGCGGTTGAAGTCGGTGAGGTTGAGCGCGACGAGTTCGCCCCGGCGGATGCCGGTGGAGTAAAGCAGTTCCATCATGGCGCGGTCACGCACGCCGAGCGGGTCGGCGATGTCGGGGACGGCAAGGATGCTTTCGATTTCCTGCGGGCTGAGGCCTTCGTCGGGCAGTTGTTTTTCGGGCCGTGGCAGGTCGAGTTCGCTGGCGGGGTTGGCGTCCAACAGGGACTGTTTGCAGAGCCATCGGAAAAGGTTTTTGACGGCTCCGAGGCGGCTGCGCTGGGTGGAGACGCCGAGCGGTTTGTCGTTCTTTTTCTTTAGCCGCGAAAGGTGGCGGCGGTAGCTTTCGAGGATGGCGCGGGTGATCCCG
>JBGTDO010000072.1:0-28240 GCA_041748235.1 Akkermansiaceae bacterium
ACCGCCGCCGCCGCCTCGTCCGGAATCGCCAGATTTTTGGCGTAGCTGGTGGTGAGCGCGAGATGCGGCAGATTCTCGATCGTCAGCCGCGAATCGACCCCGCGGTCGTAAATGCGGGCGGCGGCCAGCGTTTGGGGCGTCATCACATCCGAGAGGAAGAGAATGACGGCGAACGGCTTCTGCACCACCCAGGTCTTGAAATAAAGCCAGCCCACCGCCGCGAAGGCGAGGAGACAGAGCAGGGCGAGGAGACGGTTACGGGAGCGCATGAGGCGTGGGCGCTATCTTTACGGAATGGGAGGGGGCCTTGCCCACTAAAACCACTTCGTACATGCCAGTCTGTAGCCGCCGTTAGTCACAAGCCTTTCAGCATGATCACGCGCAGGAAAGGAGGCCCCCCCGCAAAATCTCTTGTTCATCGCGCCATAAAAATCGAACATCACGAGTAATGGCAGATCGTATTCGCGACTTCTTGAAAACCTTTGATCGCAATGCGTCAGACGCGTTCGAGACGTACGAGCATTGCAACCGGAACGCACCTGATCGAGAAGCTAACTTCTGCCCGGAGCTGATCAAGCTTGCGGTCGAACTTGGTTACCTACGCTGGCCGCGTAAAATCATGACGCATGTAGAGGGATGTCGGGTGCTGGACATTGGTTGCGGTCGCACCTTACACGGCATCGGGTTCCTGGTCGTAGGAGCGCGGCAATATGTGGGGGTGGACCCCAAGATCCGGATGGACTGGGATGGCCTCCGGAATCGCTCACCTGGCCTGGCCAACTCCAAAACTCGGGAGTCGCATGGATGGACTCCGCGGCAGATTATGGATCGCATGCCTCGGATTACTTACCTCGACAACATCTGCCGAGAGGACACGTTCAGCCAGAAGTTCGACGTCGTCCTGCTGCACAACGTCACGGAACACGCAGCCGACCTGCAAGATCTCTTCCAGATGACTGCTGGATTCTTAGAGCCCGGCGGCAAAGCCATTTTCAATCACCACAACTTTTTCAGCTGGAATGGTCATCACATGCGCCCCCGGGACGTGAAGAGCATTGATCTAGCGGATACTGTTCACCAGAAGGTTATCGACTGGGGACACCTCGACCTGATGAAGGCGGGCGACCCGATCGTGGTAAACCCTCGCATCAACCGGGTCTCTTTGCAGGACCTGCAGAGATACACCGACGCCTATTTTGAAGTGGAAGACTGGAAAGAACAACGCAGCAACGAGAGCCAGGGGGGCGAGCGAGATATCGCCGAAGTATTGCTCCGGCACCTAGAGATCACGGAGCGGGATCTTCGCGTGCAGAATGTGTTCGCGGTCTTGAGGAAGAGGTAGGCTTCGCCTACTGCTCCATGGCTTCCCGCGCGAACTGAGCCACCTCCGCGCTGCAGCTTCCTGCTGCTGGGTAATGGAAATAACGTCGCAACAGTTCCAGTCTCCCTGTCTCTTCTTCGGGTTGCGCCCGATCGATTGCTTGATACAACCTCTGAGTGAAGTCTGACACATCTGAGGCGAAGCTGATACACCGCTGCGTGAGCAGGTCTCCCGGATCGAGCATCCAGTTCGCGGGATCATCGGCCGCATCTTTCCAACACGGAACGATCACGGCGGCTGGGCCCAGCAACGACTCCAGCAAGGCGAGCGAGTTAAAACCGATCACCACCCGGGCGGTGGAGAGCAGTTCCAGCAGATTTGCTCCCAGGACAAGCTGAACTGACTCAGATAAACCTCCTGCCAACTGCGCTCGGACCAAGCCGCGGTCTTCTTCGTTTTTGCACTTGATCACAAAGCGGAAGTCCGGGTCCGGACAGCGAGCCGCTACCGCGGCAAACGCTTTGGCAACGTCGTGACTGCACGCTGGCGCTCCATATTGAGGCCGGGCGAAGGAAATGAGCACGGCTAGCTTTTCCGGTTGAAGCGGGTGCGCGAGATTGCGCCATTGATCCAGACGCGGGGCGCCGGTCACTCGGATTTGGTCAGGACGACACACCTCCGCCGTCAGCATCGTCTCAACCGTCTGCGGCCCAAACACCGCCACTGCCCGACCAAGATATTTAAACGAGGCCGCGCGATAGCGTGTCACCCGCTCGTCCCGTTTGGCAGCTGTGATGTAATGTTCGCGGGAGAGCACAAGAAACGGGAAAACTTCATCCTGGCAGGCCCGGCGAAGCGCTTCGTCCTGCCAGTAATCAGAGTTCGCGCTCATCACCGCCCCGATGCCCCGGCGTCGTAGGGCACGGATCCACCGTCGGAAAAGCTGCTCCGCCCGGCGGCGAGCCTTTTCCACATCCGCGCCCGTCTGACCGAAGTGAAACATCTGCTGCTGCAGCCGCTCAGGCGTGAATGGCGCCTGCGCCGCGCCGAAATACCGGTGTCGCAAGGTCAGCCAGTCCATTTCAGTCAGCCGACGGAGCTGCTCGATGTCTTTCGAAAAATTCTGGCGGTCAAGACAGAGCACCGTCAGCCGCCTCGGGCGACGTGCACCTTCCATCCCGGCGAGGAAGAGCCAGACGTTTATGCGGTCCAATCCGAAGGCGGCGAAGAAGCGGACCAGTGCCAGCCGCGCCGGAAGTTTCCACCACTTCCTCCCGCGCTTGGTAGATCTCGTAAGCGACTTCCGCCAATCCAGTATCAGAGTGGAGATCTTCAACGCGCCGACTGGGGTGAAAGATGGCTTCGACCGGCGCGGCAAATCATTGCGTTAGGCGCCATTGCGTCTTGATCTTTGACCAGATCGAGACCGGTTTCTTCTTCACCTGCAACACTGCCGTGCCTTCCTTTTCATCTGGATCTTCCGGGTTCTGGCCGGGGCGCAACCCGCCATCTACCACGTCGAAATGCTCATGCACCGCCGGATGATATTCCTCCCGGAAGCTGTCGTGCAGGATGACCCAGCCACCGGGTTTCACTATCGCTGCAGCGGTAGCGAGGCACTGCGGCCGGTTCTTGCCGTCGATCATGATCAGATCGAACTTCTTGCCCCAAGTCCTCGGCAAGTCGGAATAGTCACAACGCTCCCGCCACTTGAACTGCCTGGAAAACTTGGACAACAGAAAGAAGTGAACCTGCGGGTAGGGGACGAGGATGTGCCGGGTATGGTAAAGCACCCACTGCGGATCGTGCTCGATCAAGTATCCGTTCTTCGGCGCGAAGTATTGCAGAGCTATCGTAGAAGAGGTCCCCGGTCCCCACTCCAGATAGCGCGCATTCCTTTTACGCAGCGCCAACTCTGCGTATTTGTGGAGGTAAGGAGCATAAGTTTTCTGCGCGATCAGTTCGGTGCTTTCAGCTTTATCCTCACCGCCGGAAACTCTGGACATGACAGGCACTTTGCAGACCGCCATCAGTAGAAGCAACGCTACAATTGGGACAAGTATCTCTGGTAGACCCACGTCACCTTCAGCTCGGTCGACGTTGCAGGTCGCAGCCAAATTCGTTAGGAAGTTCCGGACATGACTCATGAACGCTGCGAGATGCTGCTGCGATGGTCGGCGCGTATCCGGCTGCCCCGTTGGACCAGTTCACTGCTCCTGCATGAGACGAAGTTGCTGAAGATCGGGAACGCTCCGCGGCGCGGGAGTGAAGTTTTCGACCTGCTGGCGATGCGGAAACCAGGTTTTGAAGAAGATTTGCAAGCCATCTTTGGCAGTACTCAAGACGTCCGCATCTGGGGCATCCGGCACCGCGCGATCAAGGCAGTTGCTTCCGCCTTTCTCCCAGCGAGCACCGCTGATAACAACTACGCGAGGAGCGATCAGAACTTCTCCCGCGCCAAGTGTCGCTGTCGAGCCTACTGGCGTCGGGTCTGGCCTGCGCTGGCGCGCCGGGTTCCTTTCCGCGGTGCCCTCGCTGCCAACCATGCCTACTGGGCCGAGCAGGAACTGGCCGGGGCGATGGAGAGCCGGGGCGTGCCGTTCATCGCCCTGCATAAGGAGAGCTTCAAGAGCACCGGTTTCTACGACTTCTGCGAACGGCTCACCGCAGAAGGTCGTGCACCGTTTCAGGGCCGCCTGATCCTGGTCTACTGCGAGAAGGAGCGCCAAGTGCAGCTGGCCGCAGGGGTTGCCGCTCCTGAAAAAATTTTGGTGTCTGGCATGCCGCGGATGGATCTAGTGCATCAGCGGCGGCGTCAACATGCAGCCCGGACTGTGAGTCGCCCCCCCACCATCCTGTTCTTCGCCTTCACCGCGGATGCTGGGCTGCCGGGGCGCTTAGAGATTCCGACCCATCTACAGGAACGTCTTTCCCCCCTCGAGCGCGAGCTCGTCCAGATGCGCTGGGAAATCCTGACGCCACAGCTCCTGCAAATGATGCTTCAGATCGCTCGCGATAACCCGAACGTGCAGGTCATCATGAGGGCGAAAAAGCCGGATATCCCGAAGATCTGCCAATGGCTCGGAACCACTGAATTCCCAGATAACTTCCACATCACCCACGAAGGAGATTTGGCCGATTTGCTAGCGGTGTCGGATGTCGCTTGTGGATTAGCCTCGACCGCGCTGGTGGAGGCCATCGCCTTTGGGTTGCCCACGTATCGACCTAGCTTTGCCGAGGCTGGAGAAGCAGCCTTCCAGCCGTATGTTCCGGATTACGGAGGCCTCGTCGAAGTCGTTGACACTCCAACAGAACTCGCCCGGAGACTGGTCGAGCAAGCGCTTCGTCAACAGCCAGTGCCAAGCGAACTCACACCAGCCGCGACAACTTTCCTACGAGAGGCGATTGGTAACCCGGACGGAGAAGCAGGCTCCCGAGCTCGCGCAAGTATCCTCCAAGAAATACAGCGAAGCCCGCGCTAGACGTTTTCTCTGAGCGGCCTCAAGTTCCGGCTTCGTAGATACCGATCAACCACCGCATGCACTGGGATCACACGCTCTGGATCGTCCGCCAAGACTCGGCGGAGATGGCCGACGCTCAATGCTTTTTGCCGCAGCGTCAGCCAAGCTCCCACCCCAAACCCCGTATGTTTGAGACGAAGCCATTTGTCGTCCGGTGTCTTTTTGAGAGCACGCTTGAGGTGGAACGATTGAAGATGAATCCCGCGATGCCAGCGTCCGACCGGCACCTTTTCGCGCCGCAGCAGCTGGAGCGCGGTGAAGTGCCAGAGCGACTCCCGAATCCCGGAGCGTTTCATGTAGCGGATCGGGCATTCCTTGAGGTGACTGAGATGCCATTGCGCCCGACGGTAGTGTTTTTGACTCGCTCGTTCGCGACCCGTCTTCAGGAAGTCCCAGGCAGATTCGCCTGGCTCCAGCAGACCAAGCAAAGATCGGCGGTTCCAAATCGTAGGGTCGCAAAACACCGCTTCTCTCGACTCAGGCGCCGGAAAGAACACCGGGAGACTGTCGTCCATCCGGGCGCCTGCCTGTGGCTTGCGGGCGCGGAAGGTTAATCCATCCATCTCTTGATCCCGCACCAGAACAAAGGCCCGCTGGAATTGATCGTTGAGCACATTGCCGAGTAGGAAATGATCTTCCTGGATGTAGACCACATGATCGGACTCGATGGAGTTCAGAGCAGTGATTAAGTTGTTCGACCACCCCTGATCATCGCCCAAACGCAGAGCCTGCACCGGCCCGGCATCGAGCTTCAAATGATTGGTCAGCAGAACAACTCTATGAGGACAGTCAGGCCAGTAACGAAAGAAGAGACAAAGAAAAGGAGCCCAAGCATCAAAGAAAGGGTCGCAAGAGCTAATAACGATAGTGAGGTCGCCAGAAGGCTGAGGCGTAATTTTCATTCAGATCCTAAGAGGAGTAGACCCGGAGGATTCTAAACATTGGAAGCTGACCCAGTCCTCCCGCCGTCGCATAGTTACTCAAGGAGATGGCCATGATGTCTGCATATTCCTTCGACCAAAATGACTAATAACAGCATAGATTTCCGCAGATTCATAGGCTATAGATTGCGGCAATCTCGTGATTACATCTATGCTTTACGTGACCTACCTGCAACGAGCTTGTCTATCAACAACGCCAACCGCTGATGATAAGCATCGGAACTCGGGCGCACAAAATACTCAGATTGGGTCTGTAACTTCTCGCTCATCGACGGGTCAGCAATGCTCTGCAGTAGCTCCTGGACCTCTGTAATAAGATCCGAATACCTCCGACAAATATTGCAGTCTACACGCTCAAAAAATTCTGCAACATGAGGGAAATACAGATCACTTGAGGACAGTGAGTTTCCCTTGTTGAGGTTCATCTCCTCTTCTGGAAAGAGGCACATGATCGGCTTCCCGTGCATGATTGTCTCGAGCAATATCGTTGAAAGCGGAGATATCAATCCGTCTATAGCATGGAGGAAGATGTGCGTGTTCTTGTAGTTCGCTAATTCAATGGGCATACTACGGCCGTTCCGGATGGCCCTGTAGCACTCCTCCATCGTGGGATCCATGATTACGTTCTTCCAGTCAATATCATAGAAATATGTTTCTTGCTCAGGAAAGGCTCTCCAGGGGTGTGGACGATAGAGAATCTTTAGCCGGGGAAGCGTGCCGTCTTCTATCGCTTGATCAAGGAGTGCCAGATGGGCTGTCTCATTCACGAGACGACTACAACCGCCATAGGCGATCACCGTCTCATCTGCGCGGATACCAAGCTGACGTCTATACTGTGCCCTTGGAACAGCGGGAGCGTTTCGAAAAACTTCAAATTGTGCAGCTCCCAATACAGAGACACGTTCAGGCTTAGCTCCCATGTAATCGATCGCGTGCCGCCTTGTCTGTTCACCCCACACTACTAGCTGATCAGGAAATCCGACAACGGCGGCCCGTGTCGACGGATTGTCCCATGAATTCATTAGATAAACAGTTGGAATCTTCAGTCGCCGTCCTTCCCGAAGCAGATCAATTGGGTAGAGACCGTCCAGAACTGTCGGATAGATTATAACGTCTGGATTGAGGTTTGATAAAAACTTCCCCAGGTCCCGATTCCTTCCTGCGCGATGCAGTAGATGCCAGCGCGAAAGATGGTATCGATACCATTTGCACCGCTTGACAAGGAGAGCGTATGCCTCCTCGCCGACGATGCGACGCCAAAGAGCACGAAAGCCATCTGCGAACTCTTCGGGGAAGCGCTGGATGCTACGATGGTATGCCATTTGCTCTAGAGCTCGCAGTTTCTTTCGCCGCTCCCTGGGAGAAGCTATTATTCGATGAGTGTTAGGAAGATCCAGCTCATCGACGTTGAATCTTATGTTCTTATACTTTGGGAAGAGGTAGTGAACATCAAAAAGCTCGTGAAGCGGTTTCAAACACTCACTCAATATGAAGTGCCTCAACATCACATCATGATCAACCACGATGCAGACTCTGATACGTTCAGCTTGTTCATTCAAATCTTCTTTACGCATATATGTCTCCTGTTCTACCACTTATAAATAGCTCTTCAGGGATTTCAGATGGATGGATTTTACGCCCGCCCTGCAATGAGGACAAGACGCTTCCTAGAAGCATTTCGCAACCTCGCTCTATATCATCTACGAGGATCCCGGGAAAATCGTTGTGTCGTATTGCGTGTGCCAATGAAAGAAGCGCGCGCTGCGTTCCACTCATGGTAGATGCTACAGGTAGAGCTTTTGGGGGTGTACCCGCTGCAACAGTAGAGGAAGCCTCAATTTGAAGCACTGCGCCATTGCCCCGGATGGCAAGCGTGCCCTCCGTTCCAGTTAGCACAACACTCTCATCCTCTGTTGTCACGATTGAGCCGCTAGCGCCATTTGCGAAATGGATTTCGACGTGATTCACTATTGGATCTGAGTTGATGATAATGCCACTTTGTGCTTGGGAGCAGTCGAAACAGGAAGCTTGGATGCTTTCTATTTCATTGGAACCATTGAAGTAGAGGAGAAGATCCATCGAATGAGGGTGAGTCCAGAGGATAGGAGAGCGTCTAAAGCCCACCTTCACGTTGACCAGACTCCCGATAAAACCTTCGTCTAGAAGCAACTTCGCTTTTCGAAAGATGTCCATCCATCGACGTGTTGTTCCGTAGGTGATCTTAACTTTGTTCTTGCGGACCGCATCTAACGCACGGCGGCACTCGGCGAGGGAACGCGCAATGGGCTTCTCCGCGTGGATTCCCTTCACTCCTGCATCCGCCGCGAACTTGATCAGATCACAGCGTCCCGCCGTTCTTGTTGCGATTGATATAACGTCTGGTTGGATACAATCAATCAACGCTCCTGCGTCTTTGAAGACATGCCTTATACCAAAAGCGACCGAAGCCTGTCGCGCCGTTTGCTCATCTTCGTCGCATACAGCCACTAGCTCAAAAGGATCTAAGGAAGCGAGCGCTTCTGCATGGCTCAACGGTATCCAACCTGGTGGCAAAGCACGACGAAGTTGCTCGCTTGTATTGGCCCCGATACGACCGCAGCCGATCAAGGCGGCTCGAAGAGGTTCAGTTTGTGGAGTCACTGCTGGCACGTCCAGTCTAACACGGTCGCCAGTTCAAAATGCTTCCGTTCATCAAGTTGCTGATAGACGGCCGCGAGATCGCTTGCTCTGGCGATCTTGCTTACGAGACTGTCACCTATGATCCTTCCACTCCGCATGTATGCGATCAAGAAGGCAAAATTACGCTTCAGTGTGAATCTAAAGATATCTGGCGGAACTTCAGAGTCTGGAAGTTTACCACACGCTACAAGGTGAAGCTGTTTCTCATAGAAATACTGTGTGCTGAGCGGATTCAGGAAGGGGGGCGGCTGAGCGCGCCCAGGGAAGCCGAGCGTTGCTATCACCCCACCTTTGCGGACGATTTCCAGAGCAAGATGCCAGTCTTCCCATCGGTTCGAACTCGAAACTACCAAGTCAAGACCTTCTGCATCACCAACTTCACACCATGGCGCCTCCGTTTTGGCTGCTTGTTTTAGAACTGCACAACTGGTAGAAAGCGCTCCGATCTTGGCCAATCCGTCGTCCTGATCTGATATTGCATACGTTAACGCTCCGAATGAGTCTAGAAGCATCGTAGCAGCCACACCTAAGACTCCCAGTCCAATGATCCCAACTTGATGCCCAGGAATAAATCTTCCTGCCAATACCGCACTGTAAGCTAGGTGGAAGAAATAAAGCGTTACCGCGGAAGTTAGAGCAAGATCACTTGGTAATTCTGCAATCACGGCATCTTGATTGCACCTAAAATGACTGCGATGAGACTGGTGAGTAAACACAATCGAACCCGGCCTAGTAGTCGTGACATTGGCTCCTACCTGTAACACCTTCGCAACATTGCAATACCCGACTAATCTTGGATACATCCCACCAGGACGTAGCGGAGGGTCACCTCTCCATGCAGCAACCTCCGTGCCAGTCGAAATCGCGGAGTAAAGGGTCTCCGCAACAATTTCTTCTGAGGCGGTGCTCGACATATCGATGCGCTGTGAGTGGAAAGCGACTTGTTTGGGGTTGACCAACGTAGCCACCCTGCTCTCTATGCATTCCATTCTAGGTGCGTCCTCTGGAAGGTTCAATGAACCGAAATAGTAACCGAGAGCCTCTGGTAGAGGGCGTGCCTACGAGTATGTACCGGTCGACCTTGATCTCCGAGAGAAGCAGCTGGATTGAAGCAATAGGGAAAGTTCATGTCTCAATTACCCCTTTTAGATATCCGCGGCGCTTTCATCATCGGAAATACCTCAGGATCGAGATAGTGATCCTGCTCTAGATCGCTGGCAAATGCTTGAATGCCGCTGAGGCAGCGAATGAAGTGAGAAGAAGGGAAGTGCTTGATCATGTGCTGCAGGATCGCCGAGAGGTCGGGCGAGATCCTTCCACCATGTCGGAGTGGAGGCAGCAGGCCATAGCGAGGAGGAAGCGTATCAGCCGTTGTCAGATAAAGGATCACCTTTGCAAGTTCCTGTGCTTTCTGCGTAGGACCCCGAGCTTCGCTGATCTTCGAAAGCGCTGCGAAATAGGTTTCTACATCTTTTGGCTCCTGGCAAAAGCCCCAGCCGGTAAAATATGATTTCGCCGCCAATAGAGTTGGCAAACCCCGACAGGCAAATTCTAGGCCAGAAGTTCCAGAGCAGGTCACAATCGCGTGAGCCAGCTTAGCTAAAGCTTCTCGCGGAATACGATGAGTGGCATCTAGAAATATGACGTTTGATCTAGCCTCCGCTGCGAAAATCTTAGGTAAATCAAGGTCGTTGGGATAAAAGGTGGAATCTGGATGTTCTTTAAAGACCCAGTTTACATCCGGCATTTGGCGGGTGAATGCTAGAGTCGCTTCGAACCATTTACAGTAGTCTAAGAAAAGTCCCGGACCAAGGGTATGCGGGAAATCGTTGAAGGCGTGCAGCATGACAAAAACAACTGGCTTCGATTCATCCATCTGGTAACGGCGGCAAAATGACTGTCGTATCCAAGTCTGATCTGAAGCGAGGTCGGTGGTTTCGGTCGTATCTGGCCGGAAGTAGTTCTTATAGAAGGCAGAGGCGGCCTCTCGAAGTTCGTCACCACTTGTCTCTAGCAGGCGATTCACGAATGCAGGACGCATGACCATGAAGTGCTCAAGGCAGAGACCTGCTTCTTGGCGGTGCCGGATCAACCGGAAGGAGCCGATAACTATATCGATACCCCTTTTTGCGAACGCGCGCGCAAGTCCACCCAAATAGGTTGTGTGAACTCTTGAATAAACTGCTGCTCGAACGTCGTAGCGCTCGCAAATTACATCCACTGCACGAATAGCTTCGATCACTGTGACGATCTCTTTCAGCACCCTTTCATCAATAGCCCGGAGAGAGGCCAACCATGGCTTATGTCGCATTGCGGTATCATAGATCAAGTCGCCTACCGGAACATCCCGATACTGGAGGCTTAGTAAATCGTTCGGCGACTTGATGGTCTTAAAGATGGCCTGTGCTTCAGCTTCGATGTCCTCCCAATGGTCTTGCACAAGCTCGTGCATCGATTCAAATTGATGCGGACCGAAAGAACCAATCAAGCTATGCAAGTGACATGCCGCACCTTTTTTCTTCTTGCGAACAAAGAGAGCCGAGGCGTGATGATGCGCCGCAAAAACGGTTGCCGGGATAGTTATATCGAGTGCTAAAAACGGATTCCCAGTTAATTCGGTGACAACCACGCGTTTATCGACTACAGGTGTCTTTCGCCAATCACACCAGAACGATCTGTTTTGATTTTCAAAAAGCGATCTGACGGAGTGTCCTTTGTCAAGATCCGTAATATTCAAATCAGGTTGTGGAAGAGAAGCGGATTTGCTATTCCGCTTGATGACTCTACGAAACAGTCTCATCGAAGAATCCAGTGGAGTTCAGTTTTTTCTGTTTGATGTGGTTGTTTAAAGCCATTAATTCGGGTTGCGCTTGTAGAAGTTCGATCACGTCTGTAGTGGTGAATTGGGGATTGGTAGGGGCGAGCTTCGAGATGATCGTCGCCAGCAGAGTCCAATCTTCTGGGGTGTCTAGAGTTAACCGGTAAGTTGACCAATCCTCATCCCTCTGACACTCGGCCAGCTGGAACCGAGCTGGATTTTCGTAAAAGTAAGGGGTGACGTGCTCCCGCTGATGTGGTTCGCCGGCGGCACTGGCTGCAATTTCTAAAGCTGACATTGTGAAGATCTCGGCATCCAGACCGCGAGGGAAAGTTCGGTGGTGGACGTTGCTGAGGTAATCAAGTAAAGGCGGCTGATCGAAATATCTGAGCATCCGGTCGAGCAGTTGCCCATCGAAAAGCGGACAATCCGCTGTTACGCGGACTATGACTTCAGCTTTGGCTGCGCGTGCTGTTTCTACATAGCGAGCAAGCACATCCTGCTCGCTGCCGCGATAGCAGTTGATGTCCAACCGCGCGGCTTCTTCTTGGATTACATCGTCTTGTGCTTGATCGGTTGTGGCAATCCAGATGTCATCGAGTCGACTAGCACGGCGGACGCGGGCGACGACGTGCGCCAGGACGGTGCCGCCGTGGAGCTTGCGGAGCACCTTCCCGGGCAGCCGGGTCGAACCCATTCTCGCTTGAATGATAGCGACTGTCCTCATGTTGCAATCAGCTCCCAGGACAAGGGAGTTCCGCGCGGAACGGTGGCAGCGGTCGTGCGGCCGACAACATCTTCCAGATGCCGGGGGTGGAGGCCGTGGCCGGGACGGATGGAACGCACATTTTCGTGGGTCAACTTTGCCCCCTTGGCGATGTCTTGCACGACAAAGAGCGAGCGCCGAAAGACGCGGCTCTTAGCTTCTTCAGGCGAAGCTTCATAGCGCACTCCACCCAATGCCTCCTCTGTCTCACGGATCGCTTGAACCATGCCACTAAACTCCTGGGGCTCTAAAGAGAAAGCTGCATCGGGTCCGCCGTCGGCGCGTTGCAGGGTGCAATGCTTTTCGATGATGCTAGCTCCTAGCGCTACAGCGGCAACGGCGGAGGCGTGGCCAAGCGTATGATCAGACAGTCCCACGGGCACTTGAAAACGCTCTTGCAGATCGACCAACGTCCGCAGATTCATCTCGTGAGCCGACGCTGGATAAGCGCTGGTGCATTTCAGCAGCGCCAGTTGGTCGCCGCCGGCGCCTCGGATGGTGTCCACGGCTTCTTCGATCTCCGCCACGCTGGCCATGCCGGTGGATGCAATAATGGGCCGGCCAGTTGCCGCGATTCGACGCAGCAAGGGCAGATCGACCAGCTCGAACGAAGCGACCTTGTGCGCGGGCACCTGTAGATTCTCCAGAAACGCAAGGGCGCTGCTATCAAAGGGGGTTGAGAAGAAGTCGATGCCAAGCTCGGTGGCTAGAGTTTGCAGGTCTGGCTGCCATTTCCAGGGCATGGCGGCTTCGCGGTAGAGCTCGTGCAACGTCCGCCCGTCCCAAAGCGTGCCACCGCCGATGCGAAATGGGGGTGCGTCGCAGTCAATGGTGAGGGTATCGGCGGTGTAGGTCTGGACTTTCACTGCATCGGCCCCGGCGTCACGCATGGCGCGGACGAGCTGCGCGGCCTGATCGAACTGACCGCCGTGATTGGCGGAAAGCTCCGCAATGATATAGACCGGATGCCCTGGGCCCACGGCGCGGGCACCGATGTGAATCTCGTTGGACATGAGTTACAAGACACCCCGATTGAGCCGATAACAGAGGGCATCAGAGTCTGCCACTTTTACGGCACCAGAAGAAATGAAGCCAGCATTTTTAAAAGCCCGGATCGAGGCAATATTGGTTTCTTTCACCAGTGCGTGAATAGCGGTGGCATCTGTCACGGCGAAATACTGTTGGCAACCCGCGCCGATGAGCCACGAGCCTATACCTGAGCCGCGTGCTTCTGGCGCGACAACGATAGAAATGATCGGGTGGGGGTCTTCATGGGTAAAGCGCACTTGGCCAAATGCTTCGCCCGACCGCGTCTCTGCAATCCAAAAGGAGGGAGCCGGGCGGGCGAGTTGTTCGCTGAACCAGTCTTCGTGCGTTTCCGGCGAAATGGGATCGGTGCGGAAAGAAGCGGCGCGAGTGATGGGATCGTTCGCCCAATCGAAGACACGTTGACAGTCAGCAGAGACTACCTCTCGCAAGCGATATTCTGCGGCGTTCAACCAGACTCGAAAGACGCCCAAGCCGTCGATAAGGTCTTGCCCGCGCGCGGCCATGGACGCGCGACGGGTCGGAGAATCCAGCAGGTCTTTAAGGGCGGTCGCCAGATACTCGGGTGTCAGGTTTGACGTTTCACCGAGGGTATGGACCACGCCGACTTCAGATAGATATCGGGCATTGTCTCGCTGATTCTCGGCCAAAGTCAGAAGGAGACTTGGAAGGCCCATCCGGGCCAGTTCCCACACGGTAGTGCCGCCTGCCGCAATGGCTACGTCTGCATCTGCCATCAGCTCGTCGATTCGGCTGACGTTGGAGTGAAGTTGCACATCAGGGCAATCGATCAGGCGTTTTAATTCTGCGAGATGAGGGCTGGCCGCACCGACGACGATGTCCGCAGTTAGGGGGCGATCCGGTCGGCGCTGGCGCAGAAGGTTGATCGCTTCCACCACCTTGGCCGTGACGTTTTGCGGGTCACTGCCGCCGAGAGTGACCAATACCCGTTCTCCTTGCGCGGCCACTTTGCGTGTCCAACTCCGCCATTGTTGAAAGTCGTGTCGAAGAAGAGCGTAGCGTGGTCCCAGCAGTAAGGAGGTATTCGCCTCTCGATTCCGATAGAGCGTTTCCGCGGCACCGAGGTTTTGATTGAGGATAAAATCGGCTGAGTACGGGGCGGCGTGCCCGAAATCGTCGATCCAAAGTAAGCGCAGTCCAGCTGTCGTGATGGCTCGTTGATAGTGATGATCGAAATGATACCCATCGACCATGGCTGTGATTATGCCGTGCGAATCGGCAATAGCGCAAGTAGCGCGGGCATCTTCGCAGCTGCCCGCTGCCAGGGCAGTGGGTATGACCTCGATCTTGGCCTCGCGAACTTTTTGCACGAGCCCGTTGGGTAGCTTTGTGGTCACGAGGAACACGCGTTGACGCGCCCGGACCCAGGGGCGCGCCAAGGCTACGCACCGCATGACGTGCCCTGTGCCTATCTGGGCGGAAGCATCTGCCCGAATCAACAGGCCAGGCGTGCGTGCAACCATCCCAAGCGACTAGAGAAGAAGCTGCCGTAATGTTGAGCAGACCCGGTCCTGATCCACATCACTCAGTCCGTAGAAAATAGGTAAGCTAATGGCCTCGCGGTAATAGCTCTCTGCCTCCGGGAAATCTTCTGGCCGAAATCCGAGGCGTCGATAGTAGGGCTGACGGGGCACTGGGATATAGTGCAGTTGGACTCCGATGCCTGCGGCTCGCAGTTGGGTGAAGACTTCGTGATGGCTTTTCCCGATCCGATCGAGCTGAAGGCGAATAATGTAAAGATGCCAGCTCGAATGCGTTTCCGGATGCTGATAGGGAAGGCGCACGGGCAGGTCGGCCAACGCGGCGTTATACCGTGCGGCCAACTCGCGGCGGCGGGTCAGGAAGCGACCAAGTTTCTCCATCTGGCTCGTCCCTAGTGCAGCCTGTAGATCGCTCATGCGATAATTGTAGCCCATCTCGAGCTGCTCGTAATACCAAGGGCCGTCGGGCACATTCTCCATCTTCGATTCGTCGCGGCTGATGCCATGCGAACGTAGTCGCCGCAGCTGGTCGGCGAGATCTTCGCGATTAGTCAAAATCATCCCGCCTTCTCCCGTGGCGATAATTTTCACGGGATGGAAACTGAAAACGGCCGCGTCGGAGTAGATACAGTTTCCTACAGGCTGATCGTCATAGCTGGCGCCGACGGCGTGAGAAGCGTCTTCCAGGATAGAGAAACCGTATTTTTGCCCTAGTTCCTGAATTTCATGCATCTGACAGGATTGCCCGGCTAAGTGCACCGGCACCAGCAGATCGGGTAGCGTTCTGTCTCGCTCGGCCTGTTCCAACTTTTTCGCGAGCGCTTCCATGTTTAGGTTGTAAGTGAATGGATCAATGTCAACGAAATCGATGTCGGCTCCGAGGTACCGTCCGCAGTTTGCACTGGCAACAAATGTTATAGGCGAAGTCCAGAGCCTCTTGCGGGGTCCCAAGCCCAACGCTTGAGCTGCGATATGGAGCGCCGCCGTGGCATTGGAAACGGCGACGGCATGCGCTGCGTCGCAATGCTCAGCGACTGCCTGCTCAAACCGTTCGATCTCTGGCCCCTGCGTCAGCCAGTCGGAGCACAGGACCGCTTCGACAGCGTCGATGTCCGCTTGGTCGATAAACTGGCGGCCGTAGGGAATCATGGCCGTTGCCTTCTCACGCGTGCGCAAACTCCGCATCGACATGCTCGACGATCAACTTGCGCAATTGCTCGACGCTGAGCCATTCGTCGTTGGCTCCGCTATGATAGCGGAACCCTTCCGCGCAGGGGCGACCGCTAAACTCTTGGCGATATTCTTCGGTATCCCAGCATGAGACGGTGGGCGGGACGACGAAATATTTATCAAACTCCATCGTAGTGAGGCCGTCCGTTTCAGTGATCATTTCTTCATGCAGCTTCTCGCCCGGGCGGATGCCGACGATCTCGTGCCGGATACCCGGGGCAATGGCTTCCGCGACATCCGTGATCCGGTAACTGGGGATCTTTGGCACGAAAAGTTCACCGCCCCACATTTGCTTGAGGACAAATAAGACCAGCGCGACACCTTCTTCCAAGGTGATATTGAAGCGCGTCATGCGCTCGTCGGTGATGGAAAGTCTGCCACTGTGTCGTTGCGAAAGGAAAAAGGGGATCACGCTGCCGCGGCTGCCCATCACGTTGCCGTAGCGGACCACGGAGTATTTGACGCGATGCGGGCCGCCAAAACTGCTGTTGGCGGCTACGAAGAGTTTATCCGAGCAAAGCTTGGTGGCTCCGTAGAGATTGATGGGAGCGGCGGCTTTATCGGTGCTCAAGGCCACCACATGCTTCACCCCGGCGTCGAGGGTCGCCTCGATCACGTTCTGCGCGCCGAGCACGTTCGTTTTGATCGCCTCGAATGGGTTGTATTCAGCTGCCGGAACTTGTTTTAGCGCGGCGGCGTGAACGACGGTCTCGATGCCCTCCATGGCGCGGCGTAGTCGGGGGAGATCGCGTACGTCCCCGAGGAAATAGCGAAGGCCGGGATACTCTGTGGGAGAGAAAGTCTGCGCCATCTCGAACTGCTTGAGTTCGTCGCGCGAAAAAATGACGAGACGCTCGATCTTAGGATTCGCCGCGAGGATGGTTTGGACGAGTTTTTTCCCGAAGGAGCCAGTACCGCCGGTGATGAGGACCCGATTGAGCATGCGTGGAGGAGACTGCCGCGCTGGAGGGCGATGTGCCAAGGCCAATTGCGGAGCGCCTCTGATTTTTTGCCGGGTGCTGTCGGTCATTTCTTGTTTGAATCCGGCAGTGTCTTCGTCCGTTGCTAACTCCGAAATGGTCCTGCTGGTTTCCAGTTACGATCAGATGATCGATTCCTGGCTGCCTTTCTTTTGTCTGCTGCGGAAGCTGTGGCCGGATTGTCCATATCGCACGGTGGTGATTACCAATCATGTGCGATTCGACGAGGGTCCCATTGAATCGCTGGCGCTGGGTGATGATCGGGGCTGGAGTAGCAATCTGCTCACCGCGATCGATCACCTCGGCTCAGACGCGATCTTCTATTTCCAGGAAGATCATTTTCTGCTGAAGGCGATCGATCAGGGCAAGATCGACGCGGATGAAGCGGTCTTTCGCGATGAGGGCTTCGATACGCTCACCTATCGCGCCAAGTCGCTGCGCCGATCCCCAGGCGCGGTGCCGCACCCGGCCCGGCCCGAGCTGATGATCCATCCTCCTGATTCCACGGTCGGCATTTATTGTGATCCATCGATGTGGCGGGTGGATGCTCTGCAGAAGATCGTGCAGCACGGGGAGTCGGCTTGGGACTTTCTGGCGCATGGTCGGGATCGGGCGGTGGCGGCGGGGTTGCGCAAGATTCACTATCGAAGTGAAAGTCTGAAGAAAGTGCCGATCCATTATTTCAAACGCTCCGGGATCCGCGAGGGATTGTGGAAACTGGACGCGCTCCAGTTTTTGCGTCGTATGCGCGTGCCGCTGTGGCCGTTGCAACGCGGGCTCTCGTTATCTTCGATCAAGCTGGCCAAGCGCGCAGAGAAAGAACCGCAGCATCGCGGGGTGCAAATGGCGGCAAGGGCGGCTGCACTGCTTCCTCCGGTGGAGGAGTGGCAGCGGCGACGGATGAAGCCGCGGTTGGAGAGGATGCTGAAGCACTATCGGGCGGAGAAATATCCGATCAATCATCTGTTGGAGCAGTGGCAGACCAGTCGGGAGTGACAGCGCCGGTCCAAGCAGCGGTGGAAAAGATCGAGCGGCGCTCGGAGCGTGCCTGCAGTTCCTGGTAACGAGCGATGATGGCAAAGGCCAAGCGCTCGAAGTCGGGCAAATGCTTATCCAGCTCGCGATCGGAGAATCCTTTCCACATCAGGTCGTAGTCGAATGGGAAGGAGCGATCGAAGAGAGCTTGGAGCAGGCGCTCGCAGCGGTGCTGGCGTTCTTCGGCGGAAACGGATTCCGCGAGTTCGACGGAGAGGTGGATGTCGCGGTGGAGGTGTTCTAGGTCGTGGCAGTGGATCCCCAGGCCGGTGGCGAGATGCCAGTCCGGGCCAAAGGTCAGGACCGGTTTGCCCCTCCTCATCGCTTCCCAGCCGGTGGTGCCGGCGATGACGGAGACGACGCGGGCGCGGCGGATCAGTTCGGTGGAGCGGAGGGTGGGATCGACCATCATGACGTTCTGATACTGGGTGGCCTGGTCGTAGAAGGCGCGGGTGCGGCGGCCGCACATCGGGAGGTGATCTTTGATGACCAGTTTCCAGCCGGCGGGCAGGCTGCGGGCGAGGGCGCTGATCACGATAAGCTGGTCGGCCAGGTTGGGCGCGACGACGCAGGTGGAGGCTTCGGGGGTCACGCTCAGGGCGAAAAACAGGTAGTCGCCCTCGACTTCGCGCTGGTCGAAATAGCCGTCGCGCAGGAGTTGGCGGTAGTTCCACTGCACTTTCGATTCCCATTGCCACTGCTCGAGCGGGGTGGAGGCGCGGGGGTCGGGCGGGTAGGGTTTGTCGTATTTTCGGAGGGCGGCGGGGAGGGCGGTGAGGCGTTCGCGGACGAGGCTGAGGAGGGGGGCGCCGTGGCGTTTCTGGAAATTGCTCCGGTCGGCGGCGAAATGATCGGTGGAGGGAGGTTCGCGGGTGCTTTCGGCGAGACGGGTGCGGACCTCGCTGGTGACGACGAGGTCAGGGTCGGCGTAGCGCTCGATGGCCCAGTCGGGCTGCATGAGGGCGTTGGAGGAGACGTGGTGACGGTCGTCGAGTTTGGTCTTGCCGAGGGTGAGAAAGGGAATCCGCAGATGGTCGCAGACGGCGGCGGCGATGAGGGCGGGGGCGCTGGCCACGACCTGGAAAAAGACGAGATCGGGCCGGTCGTCCTGGAAGCGGTCCTCGAAATAATCGAAGAGGCGCTGCACGCAGGTGAGAACGGCCTCGAGGCTCTGGGTCTGCCGCCGCATCTCGCTCTGAGGCAGGATGGTGCCGGTGAGAAAGGTGTGGCCGAGGTTGCGGTCGGCGATGATGAAACGCCAGAGACAACCGTGGCGTCGCTCAAGTTCGACCAGGCGGGCGCGATCGGGATGGGGGGAGGCGAGGGCCGACCGCCAGATTTCGGGTAGGACGCCGAGGTGGTGGTAATTGATCGGAGTGTGCCCCGGTTTCTGGAGCCAGCGGGCGTGGCCTTCGCTGGTGGAAACGCCGCTGAAACGGGTGAAGCCGTGCTTCCCGGCCATGATCCGGGCGAGGCGGTCGGCTTTTTTTGTAAAACGTCCGTTAAACTGCAGAAACAGATGCATGGGTGGTCAGCCGACGGTCTGCCGGAGCAGCCGCGGGAGAAATTCGAAGATCAGAAAGATGGTCACGAGGGCGGCCAGGATACGGATTTCGCCGCGCGCCGCCGACCAGAAAAACGGGCGGGGCTGCGCTTCAGACCAGGGCCGGAGACGCGGCCACCAGCGCGGGACGGCGGCGCGGAAGCGATGATAGTTTTCCCCGAAGCTCTGCTGGAGAAAGCGCTCCTCGGCCGGGACGATGATCGCGTAGAGCAGGAGAAAGGCGGCCGCCCAGAGCGGGACGAGCCGCGCGTCGCCGATCAAGCCGACCATGCCGAGGCCCAGAATCATGCTGCCGAGGTAGATGGGATTGCGGACGTGGGCGTAGGGGCCGCCGGTGGAGAGTTGCGGGCCTTCGATTTCACCGCTGTGGGTGTGACCGGCCGTGCTGCCCGCGGCCCAGATGCGCAGGCTGAGGCCGAGCAGGACGATGGCGGCCGAGAGCAAAGTGCCCGCCCCCACATGCGACGCCCAGAGCGAGTGGGGGCGCGCCACGAGAGCGCCGAGAATGACGAAGAGCAGTCCGATGTAAAGCCGGTAGCGAAAGCAGGAGCTTGTCAGGACGGGGGAAAGACGGGGAAGGGACATGGAAGCTCGTTCACTCGTTTTCGGCGACCTGAGCGGGTGGGTCAAGCGCGACGGTGGAGGGCTCGGAGAGGGAGACTAGGGCGACTCCGCCGGTGATGAGCAGCACGCCCAGGCTCAGGCGGAGGGTCAATTTTTCGCGGAGAAAGACGGCGGCGGCGAGGACGAGGAGCAGCGGTTCCAGAGCTTCGAAGGGATAGAGGAAGCTGAGATCGAACCGGGTCATCAGCCCGAGCCAGACGAAGAACCGGACGGTGAGCAGGGTGATGGCGAGGATGAGGAAGACGAGCCACCGCGGGGCACCGGCGACGGGTTGCGGGCCGGGGGTGACGGCCAGCTTGAGGAGGACCTGACCGCCAACCGCGCAGACCTGGGTGAGTAGGAGGGCGAGGATGCAGGCGAGGGTCAAAGCTGCTCCTCCGCATGAACTAGGGGGCGGGCGATGATGAGCACGCCGAGAAAAACGGTGGCGATGCCGAGGCCCCGCAGCAGGCCGATCTGTTCGCCGAAGAGCATCCACGAGGCCAGGGGCACGAGCACTTGTGAGAGGGCGGCGACGTTAAAGGCGATGTTCAGCGGGACGGTCCGGAGCGCGCGCAGCCACGCGAGCAGGCTGGCGACGGTGGCGACGATGCCAAGCCAGACCCAGCCGGAACGGAGGGCGGCGAGGATCGCGAGGCTGTTCTGCCAGGAGAGGTCGGCGGGGAGGGTTTCGGCGCCGGACTTGACGAATAGCTGGGCGGCGGCGGCGAGGAGGACGCTGAGCGCGAGGGCGGTGGCGGCCGCCGTGGGGAGAGCGTTGCGATCAGGCGTCACAAAGAGATGCGTTCGGTGGGCGAAGCAGGGAGCGCGGACATTCTGTCCGCTTCGTGGCACTGGATTTAGAAGGACGAGGCGGACAAGATGTCCGCGCTCCTTGCGCGCTCCTGGTTAGCGTCAGCTGGCGGGGGCCGGTTCCGACGCTTCAGGCACGGTGAAGGTGAGCTTGCCGTCCTCGGCGGTGACTTTCACCTGGTCGCCTTCCTTGATCGTGCCGCGCAGGATTTCCTCGGCGAGCGGATCTTCCATGTGACGCTCGACGGCCCGGCGCATGGGACGCGCTCCGTATTCGGGATCGTAGCCTTTCTCGATCAGGAAATCGTGAGCGGGCTGATCGAGCGCGAGATGGATGTCTTTGTTTTTCACGCGCCGGACGACTTTGGCCACTTCGAGATCCACGATCTTGACCAGATCGGGACGTTCCAAGGTGTGGAAGACGATCAGATCATCGAGTCGATTCAGGAACTCCGGTTTGAAGACGCGCTTCGATTCTTCGAGAATCTTCTCACGCATCAGCTCGTAGTTTTCTTCGCCGCGCGCGGCTCCGAATCCGAGCGAAGTCTGACGCTTGATCAATTGCGCGCCGACGTTCGACGTCATGATGATGATGGTGTTCCGGAAATCGACCTTGCGGCCGAGCGAATCGGTCACTTTGCCCTCTTCCAGGATCTGGAGCAGCAGATGCATCACATCTGGATGCGCTTTTTCGATTTCGTCGAACAAGACGACGGAGTAGGGCCGGCGGCGGACGGCTTCGGAAAGCTGGCCGCCCTCCTCGTAACCGACATACCCGGGAGGCGAACCGAGCAAACGCGATGCGGTGAATTTCTCCATGTATTCCGACATGTCGATCTGGATGAGCGCGTCGGTATCGCCGAACATGAACTCCGCCAGCGTGCGGGTGAGAAACGTCTTGCCCACCCCAGTGGGGCCGAGAAAGATGAAGGAGCCAATCGGGCGTTTCGGATCCTTCAGATCGGCGCGCGAGCGCCGGAGCGCCTTGGAAATGGCGCTGACCGCTTCGTCCTGGCCGATGACGATTTTCTTCAAGTCTTCCTCCATGCGGAGGAGCTTCTGCGTCTCCTTCTGCTCCATGCGGTGGAGCGGGACGCCGGTCCACTTTGACACGATGTGCATCATGTCGTCATCGGTCACCACGACTTCGCGTTCCTCCCGCTTCTCGCGCCATTCGGTGAGAATTTGCTCCAGCTTGTCCTTGGCCTGCTTCTCGGTGTCGCGGAGGGAGGCGGCTTTCTCGAAATCCTGGGCCTTGATGGCGGCTTCCTTGTCGCCGCGGATATCCTCGATCTCTTTCTCGATGTCTTTTACATCGGGCGGGCGAGTCATGGCGCCGATGCGGGCGCGGGCTCCGGCTTCGTCCATCACGTCGATGGCCTTGTCGGGCAGGAAACGTCCGGTGAGATAGCGATCGGAAAGCTTGGCGGCGGCGGCAAGCGCTTCGTCGGTGAGCCGGGCCTTGTGGTGCGCTTCGTATTTTGGACGGAGACCTTGCAGAATCAGAATTGTCTCATCCACGCTGGGGGCCTCGACTTTTACGGTCTGGAAGCGGCGCTCCAGGGCCGCGTCCTTCTCGATGTATTTGCGGAATTCATTCAGCGTGGTGGCACCGACGCACTGCATCTCGCCGCGGCTGAGCGCGGGTTTGATGATGTTGGAAGCGTCCATGGCACCTTCGGCGGAACCGGCTCCGACGATGGTGTGCAACTCGTCGATGAAAAGGATGACGTTTTTCGACCGCTTGATCTCGTCCATCACCGCCTTGATCCGCTCTTCGAACTGGCCGCGATATTTGGTTCCGGCGACCATGAGGGCGAGGTCGAGCGTGATGACTTTTTTGTCGCGCAGAATCTCGGGAACGTTGCCTGAAGCAATTTCCTGCGCCAGGCCTTCGACGATGGCGGTCTTGCCCACGCCCGCTTCGCCGAGCAGCACCGGATTGTTTTTGGTGCGGCGGCAGAGCACCTGGATGACGCGTTCGATCTCGCTGGCGCGGCCGATCACGGGATCCAGCTCGCTCTTTTTCGCCATCTCGGTCAGGTCGCGGCCAAAGGCCCGCAGGGCGGGCGTTTTCACGTCTTTCGCCTTGCCGCCGGCGCTCGGTTCGCCGCCGCCTTCCTGCTCGGCATCGGGCGGGGTGAAATTCGGATCGAGTTCCTTGAGGATCTCGTTGCGGGTGCGTTCGATGTCGATCTCCAGATTCTTGAGCACGCGAGCGGCCACGCCTTCGCCTTCGCGCAGGAGGCCGAGCAAAATATGTTCGGTTCCCACGTAGGAATGGTTGAGCGATTTGGCCTCCTTGCCGGCCAGCGCGAGCACTTTCTTCACCCGCGGGGTGTAGGGAATGTTGCCCGCCATTTTCGTCTCCGGACCGGAGCCGACCTGCTTCTCGACTTCCATGCGAACGGTCTCGAGATCGAGGCCCATCTTCTGGAGGACGTTGACGGCGACGCCCTGCCCGAGCTTGATCAGGCCGAGGAGGAGATGCTCGGTTCCCACATAGTTGTGATTGAACCGGTCGGCTTCTTTACGGGCCAGGGCCAGGACTTGCTGAGCTCTCGGAGTGAAGTTATTCATCATCGTGGGTTCCGTTGGCCTCGGGTGAGGCTACATGACTTATATCAGGCTTGGGGAAGGTAAGCAACTTGGCTCGGATAATCTCCGCGCGCAATGAGTCGCGCTGTTCGGCGCTGAGTTTGCGCTGGGTGCTTTTCTGCAAATGGGCGGGCTGGGTTTCCATGAAAAGCTCGTCGGTGCTCTGGCGGCATTCCTCGGGAAAAATGGAGAGATCGACGCCGAGTTTGATGAACGAGATCAGGTTGAGCGCTTCCTTCGAGGTCATGGACCAGGCGTGGGTGAGAATGCCGTAGGCGCGGCCGATATGGTCGAGGAGCGTGGCAGGATCGCGGCGGACGAGGTTCTGGCGGGCGTTTTGCTCGTGGCCGATGACTTGCTCGATCACCTTGTTGAGGCGGCCGATGATTTCGTCCTCCCGCTCGCCCAGCGTGGTCTGATTCGAGACCTGAAACAAATTGCCCATGGCCTCGGTGCCTTCGCCGTAGAGACCGCGCACGGCGAGACCGATCTTGTGAACGGCCTGGATGACCTGATTGATCTGATTGCTGAGGACCAGCGCGGGCAGGTGCACCATGGCCGAGGCGCGCATGCCGGTGCCGACGTTGGTCGGGCAGGCCGTAAGATAGCCGAGCCGCCGGTGGAAAGCGTAATCCAGCTCCGCCTCCAGCGCGGTGTCCACCTTGTCGATCATCTTGAAAACTTTGCTCAACTGCAGCCCGGACCGAATCGCCTGGATGCGCAGATGATCCTCCTCGTTGAGCATGATGCTCACGGTCTGCGCCTTGTTCATCACCACCGCGCTGCCCGTGCCTTTGGCGGCGTGTTCACGGCTGATGAGATGCCGCTCCACCAGCACCTGCTTCTCGAGCGCGGTGAGATCCTGCAGTTCCTCCGAGTAGGATTGCTTCATTTCGGTCAGTCCCTCCACGCTCGGCTTGAGGATGTGAAGGGCCTTCATCCGGTCCGACTTTTTGGCCCAGCCCGGAAAATTGTGGCCGCGCAAGTTGCGGGCGAGCCGGACCCGGCTGCTGATCACGATCTGATGATGGGGTCCTTCGCCATGCAGCCATTCGCCCGCGTTGGAAATGATGCCGGATAGCCTCATGCGTTGATTTTATCCTCCAGCGCGCGGATCTGATCGCGCAGCCGCGCCGCGCTCTCGTAGTCCTCCTGACCGATCGAATCCCGCAGATCGCCTTGGAGCTGCTTCATCTGCTCGTCGAGATGCAAGGTGGCCGAGAGCCGCTCGGGGACCTTGCCGATGTGCTTGGTGTCCTTGTGCATCTGGTCGAGGACCGATTCCAGGCCCTCGGCGAAAGTCTCGTAACAGGTCGCGCAACCCAGCCGGCCCGTCTTCTTGAAATCCGACTGCGAAAATCCACAGACCGGGCACTTCTCCATGCCGCCGCTTTTCTGCATCTCCTGCGCGGCGCCGAGACCGAGCAGCAAGTCCGCCAGGGCGAAGCCAGTGGGATCGGACACGCCTTTCTCCTTCGAACAGGACTCGCAGAGGTTCACTTTTTTCATTTCCCCCTCCACGATCTGAGTGAGGAAAACGGTGGCTTCTTGGGTGTTACAGACGTCGCAGTGCATTCGAGCTTGATGGCCGGCTCCGCGACCGGGTGGTGCTGAAAACCGCGCCGGGGAACAAAGGTCAGCTACTCATAAATCGGCGTACCGTCCGCCTGTGTCAACTCGCGGTAACGCTGGATGAAGCGCCCCGTCAGCGCACCGGGGATGCCGTCGCCGATCAGGCGGTTGTCCAGCATGACCATGGCGATAATCTCGGCGGCGGTGCCGGTCAGAAAACATTCGTCCGCCACGTAAAGATCGTAGCGGGTGAGCTGGCATTCCCCGACCGGAGTACCAAATTCCGCGGCGATGCGGAAAACGACGTCGCGGGTGATGCCTTTCAAGCCACCGTCCGAGGCGGGCGGGGTGGAGATCCGCCCGTTTTTGACCACGAAAACATTGTCGCCCGTGCATTCCGCCACATAGCCCTGTTCATTCAGCATGAGGCCCTCGCCCGCGCCGGCGGCGTTCGCCTCGATCTTGGCCAGGATGTTGTTGAGATAATTGAGCGACTTCACCGTGGGCGGCAGAGCCGCCGGAGCCGCGCGCCGCGTGCCGCAGGTCACCACCTTCAGCCCCTTCGCGTAGAGCTCCTCGGGATAAAGCGCGATGGTGGCCGCGATGATGATCACCGTCGGCTTTTTGCAGTGGTCCGGGCTCAGGCCGAGATTGCCCACCCCGCGGGTGACCACCAGCCGGATGTACCCGTCGCGCAGCTCGTTCCGCCGGGCCGATTCCAGGCAAGCTTCCGCCATTTCCGCGCGGGACATCGGAATGGTCATGGCAATGGCCCGAGCCGAATCGTAAAGCCGGTCGATGTGCTCCGGGAGCTGGAAAATCCGGCCATTATAGAAGCGGATCCCCTCGAAAATGCCGTCGCCGTAGAGCAACCCGTGATCGAAGACCGAGATCTTCGCCTCCGCTTCCGGGAAAAACTGACCGTCGATATAAATGTTCATGGAAAAAAAAGGGGTGGACTGCGCGACCGCGTCATTACGACCGGCTCAGCCCTGAAGATTCACGCCGCAAATTGCCCGTCCTGGATGATCAGGGTGCGATCGCCTCGCGCGGCCAGGCCCGTATCGTGCGTCACCACGACCAATGTTTTTCGCTTTTCGCGGACCAGCGCAAGCAGCAAATCGACGATCGCCTCGCCCGTTTTGGAATCCAGATTCCCGGTCGGTTCATCCGCGAAAACGAGGGCCGGATCGTTGATCAGCGCCCGCGCGATGGCCACCCGCTGCTGTTCGCCGCCCGACATTTCCGCCGGCAAATGGTGTCCCCTCTCGCCCAGACCCACCTGTGCCAGAGCCGCGCGCGCTTCCGCCTCCCCGCGCCGTCCGCCGATCATCCGCGGCAGCATCACATTTTCCAGCGCCGTCAGTTCCGGCAGCAGGAAGTAACTCTGGAAAACGAAACCGACCTCGGAGTTGCGGAGGCGGGCCTGGCGATCCGAGTTGCCTTGATAGAGCGAGCGCCCGGCGATCTCCACGGTCCCGCGATCGGGCTTTTCCAGGCCGGCCAGCGTGTAGAGCAACGTCGTTTTTCCCGCGCCGGAAGGACCGCAGAGAAAGAGCGATTCGCCGTGCTCCACCGACAGGCTCACGCCCCGCAGCACATCGATCCGGCGATGCGCGAGCGTAAACGAGCGCTGGAGATCAGTGGCGACGAGATGCGGCATAAAACCTAGATAGCGCAACTCCGGGCGCAGGGCAGCGAAAAATCCGCGCCGGTGGAGCGGGAAAGACGAAACGTCCGGACAGCCTCAGCGCTCCGCCGCCCCCTCCGCCACCAGCGCCCGCTCCGTATCCGCCGCCAGGAATCGCATTCCCAAGAGCCAGAACAGACTCGCCACCAGCATCACCGACGCCACCATCAGGAAGGCCGTATTCAGATTCGAGCGGCCGGCGATGGCGCCGATGAGAGGCGGTGAGATGGCGTCGCCCAGCGCGTGAATCAGAAAGATATTGAGCGCGAAAGCCGTAGCGCGAATCGGCGCGGGCGTCACATTGACGATGGCCGCGTTGGCCGGACCGGTGTTGAAAAACAGGAAGAAGATCGCGAAAAAGAGCAGCGCCCACGCCGCCGGAAACGGGGTGTAGAGCATGGCCACCACAAACGGAAAACTAAGGAACATCCCCGCGCCGGAGACGAGGAAGTAGGCCCCGCCGTAGCGTTTTTGCAGCCGGTCGCCCAGCATGCCGCCAGAGAGGGTGGCGAGCAGTCCGGCCACGACCGTGATCCCGCCGAAGACGAGGTTTACCTGCTCCAGGCTGCCCGCTTTTCGGAAATCGAAAATATAGGCCGGCACCCAGAACGACAGTCCGCCGATGGCAAACGTCATCGCGGTCATGGCGGCGGTGTTCAAGACGTAGGAACGATTCCGAAACAGGGCCAGGTAATCGCTCAGGGTCGTCTTGTGTTTGGGGGGCGGCGCACCGTCCGCGGCTCCGCGCGCGGGTTCCCGCATCAGGAAGCAAAGCAGCCCCAGCACGATGCCCGGCACGGCCACCGCGTAAAAGGCCCAGCGCCAGCCGTACGCCGCCGCCAGTTGCCCGCCGATCACGAACCCCAGCGCGCTCCCCACCGGAATCGCCATGTAGAAGTAGGAGAGGATCCGTCCCCGCACCGCCGCCGGAAAGAGATCCGCGATCACCGTCGGAGCCGAGGGCCCGTAGCCCGCTTCGCCGACACCGACGAGCAGCCGCGTGGTGAGGAGCAGGGCAAAAGTCGCCGCGAATCCCGAGCCCGCCGTGGCCAGACTCCACAGAATCACGCAGGCACCGATGAGTTTCCAGCGCGAGAAGCGATCGGCCAGCCAGCCGAACAGCGGCGCCATGATCATGTAGGAAAGCAGGAACGCCGTCGCCAGCGATCCCGTTTTCGCCATGGCCGCGGGATCATCCGCCGCGAAGAAGGCCTTCCGGATTTCCGGCTCCACCGCCGCCAGCACGTAGCGGTCGATGTAGTTGAAGAGATTGATCGCCAGCAGCAGACCGAGAGCGCGGTGAGCTCCCGGCAGCGCAGGGGTAGAAGCGGGCACGGCTGCGTTTCTAGGGAGGAAAGGTTCGACTCGCCAGCATTCATTCGCGGATCGGTTCCCGGGTGCCCGGACCCACCTTGGGAGCGTCGCTGATACCGTCTCCTCTCCCTCGTGACACCCGGGGTAAGAGTCTCATAAGCAAGGGCGTTCGCAGAGTCGGCGGATAGAGTGATTCCGCCCGTAGCGCGAGCTTCCAGCTTGCCATCAAACCCCGGAGCCTCCGGC
>JBGTDO010000073.1:0-7420 GCA_041748235.1 Akkermansiaceae bacterium
GAAGGTGAACATTGAAGGGGAAAATCATTACGTTTGGGTAATGACAGACGGCGAACATGTCATTTTTAGGTCAACCGAGACCAGGGAAGCTGATTGGATCAAGGGCATCCTTGATGGATATACGGGCATTCTTGTTTCGGATTTCTACGCCGGCTATGATTCGATAGATTGTAGGCAGCAAAAGTGCCTATCTCACCTCACGAAGGATCTGAACGAAGATCTTTGGAAAGAACCCTTCAATCAAGAGCTCGAGATTTTCGCTGGCGGCTTCAAGAATTTAATCGTTCCGATCATGGAGACGGTCCAGCGCTATGGATCGAAGAAGAGGAACCTGAACAAACACTGGAAGCACGTCGATCATTTCTACGAGAGGTTCATTGACGACGCCGATCACGCCCATGAGACGACCCGAAAATATCAAAAGAGATTCCTACGATACCGAGACAGTCTTTTTACGTTTCTGTCGGAGGATGGCATCCCGTGGAACAACAACATGGCGGAGCGGGCGCTCAGGCACCTCGCAATCCAACGAAAAATATCCGGGTCGTTTGGCAAAGAGGGAATTCACAGATACCTCAGGCTCCTTGGGCTGGGCAGACCTGTCGCTTTCAGAAGAAATCCTTCCTCAGGTTTTTGCTGTGAGGTGGCAAAGACGTTGACGCGTTCGATGCTTCAAGGAGAAAGCCTAAGATTTGATTGCAATCTCTGAACCGTTCCCCGCAGTGGATATCGTGATCGACTTCACGCTCTAGATCGATGGCCACTCGCTTTCTACGAAGGCCTGCGTCTTCGGCAGTCCGCACACTCGGAGGCGCTGGATCGGAAGAAGCGAATCCAGAGAAATCGCCATTCGATCCACGGCGCGTCGAACCCACTTGTCGCCCTCGAAAGAGCGCAGCAGTTTGATCTCGCTAAGGAGCTTGCGATCCGACGCTTGGGGCTCGTGCCGAAGTGCCTCGGTGAGCAGGGCATCGAAGTGAGCAGGGAGAATCTCGATCAGAATCTTCAGGTGTCTTTCATCGTTTCGGGCCATCTGGTTAGGAAGCTTAGTCAGGTTGTGGCACTTCGCCTTCAAAAGGAAGACCGGGTCAATCAGCCGCACGCCGTTGACGGTAAAGCTCCGCTCACGTACTCGATTGAGTTCCTCCCGGCTCAGGCCGAAGACGCCGTCGAAGAGGTCGATCACCCTTGGTGGGATGTCTTCGGTCGTGAAGATTCCGAGCTGACCTTGTGAAGGATCTGAGGCCTTCGTCAGTTTTCCACCGGGCAAAATACGCTCGATCTGTCTGAACAATTCGAGCCCTACCCAGAGGTCGCAGTCCTTGGACGTGAACGGAGCGAGTTCGGCGACCCTGGGAGCTGCCACAGAATAGACTTCGGCCCAGATGTTGACCGCCTGCCCGCCCTCGAGAAAATAATCCAAGCGACTCTCCTCGATCTTCCGGAGCGAGGATGCGAAGTCGGCCGGGAAGTAATCGCCGCTCATTTCCCCATCGCTTGCCAGAAGTTGGCGATACGTGCACCGACGAACGAGCCTGGCCGAATCGCCGAGTTCTCAGCCTGAATGACAGCAGGAGAATCCCCCGCATCAAGCCGCTTCCGGTCCGCTCGACGAGCTGCCCTTTTCTGTATGGCCCGTTGATCAAGATTGGCGGCTTGGGAGCCTGAATGTTGCGGATGCATGCCGTCAGTCTAGCTTCCCGGCATGACCGGGTCAACTCGCCTGATCCGATGGGATTGCTTTCGCCTTTCCTCCGCTGGGTCCCATATGACCGACGGATTCTAGTTTTGGATAGGGAAACACCATTCTCGCCCCAAGATTACCCCAATCAGCTTCTCGTCGCGACCAATCTTACGGTTTCACAGCCGTGTGTTTAGCGTGTGATTTTCACAAAACGGATCTCGATTCATTGATAATTAGAGACTTAATTTCAAAAGACGAGAGTTCGACTCCCCTCGCCTCCACCATTTCGTTAAAAAGATCGCAGGGCTATCCTGGGATGCTCCAGCCGCCAGACCAGCTTGGTGCTATCTGCTTTTCGATGACCCCTCAAAGCGCTACAGATGCAACTCATGAAGAGTATTCTCCGTCTCCTGGCGCTTTCGCTCATCCTTCCCTGTCTCTCCGGCGAGGAGGAATCGGCCGCCCTCCCCGGAATCCCGATGGAGAGGAAGGGGCGGCACTTGCTCAGGCTTTCCACGCCGCCGGTAGTTGCCACACTTGATACTAGGATCTGATGGGGAAGGCGGTCACCATCAACAAGAATGTTCGCGTCCGCAACGTCCCCGACTGGCTCAACGTGATACTCGGGGGCGGAACTTTTATCGGCCTGTTCTTCCTCGAACCGCGCCGGCCGCTTCACCGCTCCCCGCCCCGACTGCACGGTACTTATCACTCTGCGGTCGAAGTGGGCACCAACTCCAACCGGTCGAGCCGCCCCACCATCTGGAACTGGCCGCAAGAGACTTTAAGGCTTGGCCTCCCTGATCAGGATGTCACAGCCGGACTGCCAGGTTTTCGGGCCCCGGATCAAGTCGTTCTGATGAAGCTGCTGGAGATACCGTTTGGGAAACATCACCACCGCCAACGGGAAGGCGCGCTGTCATGAGCCTCGTTTCAATCATCGTGCCTGTCTTGAATGAAGCATCGGGTATCACGGCTTTTCTCCGCCACCTCCGCGAAAACGCTCCAGCTTTTCAAATCATTGTTGCCGATGGAGGCAGCAGCGATGGCACGCCAGAACTCGCGGAGCCGGAGTGCGATCTTGTGGTGCGGTGCGAAGCGGGACGGGCCGTCCAGATGAACGCCGGAGCGAGGAGATCATCCGGTGACATCCTATGGTTCATTCACGCAGACACGCGGCTCGACCCCTGTTGCGTGGATGAATTGAAGCAAGCCATGGAAGATCCGGAGACTGTCGGCGGATTCTTCCGGATTCGCCTCCTGCGGAAGGAGTGGATCTACCGTGTCACGGACGCCTTGGCTCACCACGCCGGCTTGATCTTCCGCATTCGCTGCGGCGACCACGCGATCTTCTGCCGACGCTCCGCCTTTGAATTCGCCGGCGGCTATCCCGAGGTCCCGCTGATGGAAGACGTCGGCTTTTACCGCCTCCTTCTCCGTCAGGGGAAGGTCCGGGCGCTTGCGTTACGCGTTATCACCAGCGCCCGCCGCTTCGAGGAAATGGGAGCATGGCGCATCACCGCAGCCTATTCACTGATCATGGTGCTGTACGTGGTCGGCGTCTCTCCAGCGCGCCTTGCCTTTATCTACCAGACGCTTTGCGTCCCGCGCGCTGGCGCTCGCTCCAGCCCGCAACCGGTCTCTAGGGATTGACGGAGCGGCCAAGAGGGTTTCAAGAGTCTGGCACGGATTACTCGTCTGAGTTACCACCTGCCGCCGGAGCGGTGCTGTAGAGCATATCGCCGCCCGGAGCCTTGCCGTGGCACTCGATGCACCCGAGCACGCGTCCGGCCATCGGAACGCCCTCCGGGCTCTTGACCAACGAACCATCGGGCTGGTACTTCGCCCAGAACCAGTTATCGTTAATCACATCGTAGCCCTCAGGCATTTTGAACATAATGGTGATCGCTTGAAGATATTTTTCCGGGTCCGTTAAGACGTCGGTTTTTGTCAGCCCCTCACCGGCGAAGTTATTCTTTACCCATAGCTCGCGCTTTTCCCCTTCCACCTCGACTGAGGTCTTGAAAGTCTCGAGGAGTTTGCCGTGGGGCTCGGTCCCCTCGTACGGAAATGCGTGAAGTCGGTCTTCACCAACCAAGCGCAGCGCCTGCAATACCTTCCAGGCATCTTTTGAGAGTTGGATATCCGCCTCGCGACCGAATGGAGCATCATGTGTCTCCTCCGGTTCCTGGGCGGTGAGAACACCGCCGAACAGTAGTAGCGTGCTGGCGAATGGAGCGATGATAAACTGCGTTTTTCTCATGATTGTCTTTTGTTTATTTTCTACGTAGCTCCCCGGAAGGTTAATATTGCACTTTCGATGCAGGGGCGGATCACGAAGTAGGCACGAAGCTTTATGCAGACGACATGCCAGCCAAAACCGCAGGAGGGATGCGCCAGCTTCCACCACTGACTCCGGGAGCTGGCAAGCCCCCAAGCTTCCTTGGAACATGAGAACGGACTTGAGCGACAACGTGCAATTTTAGCGGCTGGCTGTGCGTTCTGCACATGCTGGAGGAGCGTATCAAAACCAAGTGCGGCTCAGCTTGGACGCTCCGCGAGCGGGTCCTGTTTGGCACGCGTTTTGCAGTCCTTTATCGATCGAGACCTGAGGCCGACCACCGGAGAGTCGCCTGAAAATCAGCCGGAGCCGGTGATATGTATGCCAGGTATCGAAGTTCCATCTCCAGTTTCTCAGGCCGCGCCCCTGACTCAGGCGCATCCATTCAGCCAATCATTAACTTCCATGAATTCTTTTGAAAAAGCGCTTCAGGCCGGCGGCGTTCCCCTCACCCGCGGGCGGTTTGAAACGCTCCAAATCAATGTTGGCCGCAAGTGCAACCAGACCTGCACCCACTGCCATGTGAATGCGGGTCCGACGCGGACAGAGATGATGGACGAAGAAACGGCGCACCGCGTGGGGACGTGGATACGGGAGCACAAGCCCGAGGTGGTCGACATCACCGGCGGCGCGCCGGAGATCAGCGAGTTCTTCCGCTACTTCGTGGAAACCGCCCGCTCCGTCGGTGCCCATGTGATCGACCGCAACAATCTTACGATCATCGAGACCAAGAGCCATGCCTACCTTCCTAAGTATCTGGCGAAGCACGAGGTAGAGGTAGTGGCCTCCCTGCCTTGTTACCTTGAGGAGAATGTGGACTCCCAACGAGGCAATGGCGTTTTTCAAAAGAGCATAAGCGCGCTGAAAAAGCTCAACTCCGTGGGCTACGGCCGAGACCTGCCACTGACGCTCGTTTACAATCCGATCGGCGCGAAGCTCCCGCCGGACCAGGCAGAACTGGAGAGCGATTATCACAGCGAACTACAGAAGCGGTACGGCATCGTTTTCACCCGCCTCTTCGCGATCACAAACTTGCCGATCGCCCGCTTCGCGATGGACCTGCGCGCGCGCGGGCAGTGGGACGAATACATGGAGCTGTTAGCCAACAGCTTTAACCCCGCCACAGTCGACCGGCTGATGTGCCGATCCACCATCAACATCGGCTACCAGGGCGAGGTCTTCGATTGCGATTTCAACCAAATGCTTCGCATGCAGCAGCGCACAAACAAGCCTCTCTACCTGTGGGATGTCACCCCGGCTTCTATGAGCGACCAACCGATCCTGACGGCAAACCATTGCTTCGGCTGCACCGCCGGAGCCGGCAGCAGTTGCACCGGAGCACTGGGGAGCGAAAGCAGGCCACTGCAAACGGCCGTGCAAAAGTCATCAGGCTGCACCAAGCGCATCTTCTCGATGGATCTGCAGTGATGCCAAACGCTGCTGGTGCTTTCCGACATCTTCGCTTTCAGGTTCGCATAGTCCGCTTTCGCTCCTCAAATTCTTCCCTGAGACAGTGAAAATCCCCGAAGCATACCACGACGTCTTGATCGTCATGACTCGCTTGCCCCGTGAAGGTGCCAATAAAACGCGCCTGATCCCCGCGCTCGGCCCGGTCGGCGCGACCGCCTTTCATGATCGTCTCGCCCGCCACGCCGTCGGCCGTGCTGCGTCCTACGTTCTACAGCATCCAAGCACACACCTGCAGATCCAGCTTGAGGGCGGCACTGCTGCAGAAGGACGCGCATGGCTGGGTGAGGCTGATTACCACATCCAACAGCCCGGCGATCTCGGACAACGCATGCAGGCAGCGGTCGAACTCGCGTTTTCAAACGGAGCCCGACGGGTGGTGGTAACCGGCACGGATTGCCCGTCGATCGATGAAGAACTTTTAGGGCGGGCGTTCGCCGCACTCGCCGTGAGCCATCTGATCTTCGGTCCGGCGGTGGATGGAGGTTATTACCTCGTCGGCCTCTCACGCCCCTGCGCAGAAATTTTCCAAAACATCGCGTGGGGCGGTGCGGAGGTGCTCAGGCAATCACTGGCCGCCGCGAGGCTGGCGAAACTCAAGGTGGCGACCCTTGAGCTCTTGAGCGATGTCGATGTCCCCGCAGATGTTCCAGCCGCCGAGGCGCTCCTCCACGCCGGAAGCTCCGTTCCCATCATCATTCCCCAAACTTGAAGCAAGACATGCCCCACGAGATTATCTCCACCTAGTGCCTCCCCAAGCGACTCGCGCAATGCGAGTGACCCGGGAAGACCTTTTGCGAGACCCTTTGATGCTCGCCGCCGACCCATCCCCGCGTCCCGCCGCAGATCATCGCCAAGCTGAGGTGACAGAGACAAACGCTAGGCTCCTTCGCGATCCCTTCCTTTCGAATTTGAGCGTTTCGTTTCCTGGGATTGAGGCTTTATTGAAAGCCAATGAAGACAACCGGCCTGCTGATCCCTGCTTTTTCCACCCGCAGAAACGGCGACCTCGGCATCGGCGACACCCTGGGGATGCGCGACTGGGTTGATTGGGCGGCGGAATTCAAGGTCGGCTTTCTCCAGCTGCTTCCGATCAATGAAAACGGCACCGACGAAAGCCCTTACTCAGGGATCTCCTCTACTGCACTGGACCCCATCTACCTTTCCTTTGATCCCCCGGAAATCCCTTATCTCTCGCAAATCGATCTGGAGGCGGCACGGACCTCACTGGGTCCCCATCTGACGAGCCATCTGATTGAATATCCCGCAGTGCGGGCCGCCAAACTGCGACTGCTGGAGATTGCTTTCGCCCGGTTTGAGGCGGAATCGGACGATCTACTGACAGGTGAGCTTGATAGCTTCAAAAAACAGAACGTCTCGTGGCTGCCCGATTACTGCCTGTTCAAGCTGCTGATCGAACTGAACGGGGAGGATCTGACGTGGGACCAGTGGCCCGAGGAATCGCGGACCCCGGAGAGCGCACGGAAGCTGGTGCGGCGGATGCGCGAGGACGATCCTCAGAGCGTGGACACGCGGATACGCTTTTTCGCGTTTATCCAGTGGTTGTGCTTCCGGCAGTGGCGGGCTTTACGGGCTCATGCGGATTTCCAGAATGTGAAGCTGATGGGTGACGTCCCGATCGGGATCTCGTTCCATTCGGCGGATGTGTTTTTCCACAGATCGATTTTCCACGTGAACTGGTTTGCCGGCACCCCGCCCGAAGGATACTCCAGTGACAATCCGTTCATCCACGAGTGGGGGCAGAACTGGGGGGTGCCGGTCTACGACTGGGAGGCGCTGACGCAATCCGGCTTCGCGTGGTGGCGCGCGCGCATCGCTCACATCACGGAAATTTTCCGCATTTTCCGGATCGACCACGTCCTCGGGTTCTACCGGATTTACGCTTTTCCATGGCATCCGCGGAAGAA
>JBGTDO010000074.1:0-39343 GCA_041748235.1 Akkermansiaceae bacterium
TGGTTTGTCTGGCGTTCGCGGGGCTGGCGACACTCGTGAGCTGGAAAATTTCGGAAGGCAGCTGCGGCCGGGATGAAGAGCAGCCGGGCCAATTCGCAGCCCGCACGGGGCTGGTGGCCAACCCGCTTTTCATGTTCATCATCATCGCGCAAACCGTGCCGGTGTTCTTCTACATGAAGGATTGCGGCACCTATATCCTATGAGTTTTTTCCCACGGGTGCTGGCAGTGCTCGCGCTCGCGACGGCGACTGCATCCGCTCACGGCGCGGAGATCCACGCGGGACACCAAGGCCCGTGGTGGACGGCGTGGAGTTGGGCGCAGCCGGTGGTAGTGACAAATCTGAGCATCTTAACAGCCATCTATGCCTTCGGACTCTACCGCTTGTGGAAACGCGGGGGTGTAGGTAAAACTGTGCCGGTGCGGCAGGCGGTGCTGTTTGCCGCCGGCATGACGAGTTTGTTTCTGGCTCTCGTTTCACCAATCGATGTCTTCAGCGAGGAGCTGGCATGGATGCACATGGTCCAGCACATGATTCTCGTCGGCGTGGCGGCTCCCCTGCTGGTGCTAGGGACGCCATTCCTAGTATCTCTGTGGGCGTTCCCGCTATCTTGGCGAAGAGCCTACGGCCAGGTGAAGCAACGAGTGGAGCGTTGGAAGCCAGGGCGCTACTTTCTCTGGCAGCCGCTGGTGACATGGCTGCTGTTCGCGCTGGTGCTGTGGATCTGGCATCTGCCACCACTTTATGAGGCGACTCTTTACAATGACCTCTTCCACGACTTCCAGCATTTCTCTTTTGTGGCGGTGGCGTGTCTGTTTTGGCGGGTGCTGTTAGATCCTGTTAGTCGGCTAAAGCTCAGCCGCGGCCTGGGCGTCGTTTACCTTTTCCTCACTTCCCTCCATGCAACGTTGCTCGGGGTGTTCATGACCTTGGCACCGAAGGCTTGGTACCCGTTCTATGAGAACCGCGCGCCGCGCTGGAATCTAACGGCACTGGAGGACCAGCAGGTCGCCGGGCTGATCATGTGGATGCCAGCCTGTATGGTGTACGCGGTGGTGGCGGCTCTCCTGCTAGGTCTGTGGCTGCGGGACGACATACGTCGAGGGGCGGATACGGCGCTTCCGGAGGATCGCTAGCTGGCTTTGGCCTCGTCAGCCCTTGGTGCTTTTGCTGAGATCAAGGAATGGCAATTGAGAGTTACGAAAACCATTTACCTCAAATCCACGACAGCGTCTTTGTGGCGGCGAGCGCGGATGTGATCGGAAGGGTGACTCTGCACGAGGAGTCCAGCGTTTGGTACAACACCACATTGCGAGGCGACATCAATGAGATCGTGATCGGCCCGCGCTCCAACGTGCAGGACAATGTGGTGATCCACCTTTCCGATGACTTTGGCTGCCATGTGGGGGAGCTGGTGACTGTAGGACACTCGGCGATCCTCCACGCGTGCACGGTCAAGGATGAGGCACTGATCGGGATGGGAGCGATCGTTTTGGATGGATCGGTTGTCGGTGAGCGCTCGATTATTGGGGCGGGAGCGCTGGTCACCGGCGGGACGGTGATTCCACCTGGCTCGCTAGTGCTCGGATCACCAGCCAAGGTGGTGCGGACGCTTTCGTTGGACGAGCAGGCGAAAGTGAAGGATTGGGCGCTGAAATACGTGGGGCAATCACGGAAGTTTCTCGCGCGGGACCTTCGTTGAGCGGCTTTCAATTGGACATAGGCCCCCACGGCAGCATAGTCATCACGTGGCGAATCTTGTTCGAGTGGAAATCGTGGCGTTGATGCCGACGCAGGCGGGATGCGCCGTGTTTCTCGGCAACGGCGAGAAGGTAATCTTGTTCTACATTGACCCCGCTGTCGGCCTTGCGATCAACACGGTAATGAGTGGCCAAAAAATGCCCCGGCCTCTGACGCACGAGCTCTACGTCCTCACCTTGGCTGCCTTCGGCGCAAAAGTTTCCCGTGTTGTCATCAATAACATTGAAGGCGACGTGTTTTACGCCCGCCTGATCCTTGAGGCGGAAAACGAGATCATGGAGCGCAAGATCATCGAGCTGGACGCCCGCCCCTCCGACTGCCTCGCGATCGCGGCACGTTCGGCAGCGCCGATCTACGTATTTGGTGAAGTGTGGGAAAAGCTGGAGGATCGGACTTCCCTGCTTGAACAGATGCAAGGCGGACCGCCAGAGGATCAGGGATTCAGCTTCGACGAATAAGGGCATCGAAAATCCGCCCTTGCGCTGTCCGCAGGGGGTTTTAGCTTCCGGGAACTATGGTAAGCACAGCCTCCCCGATCCTGCCTGATTATCTCTCGCCGGAGATACTTTTGAATCCGGAGAAACGAAAGTTCCCTGAGTTCGATCTGGTCCGCCTGCTTCACACGGTCTTTGAACCGACCCAGAACTGTCGCGTGTGCATCCTGATCGACTTCGCCGAGCCCGCAGAGCTTATCAAGGATTTCGCTTTTCTCAAGGAGCCGGACTTCCCGGTGCAGAAAAACGCCTATCAGTATTTCTATCAGTCTCTTCGCGATCATGCCATGGCAGAACTTGGCATGACTGGTGGCGAGATGTTCGCATACCGCCACACCAAGGGCTCAAATCTCGATCTCGCAGACGAGGTGTGGGATACGGAGGGCCGACAGCTGTCACTCGATCGTGACATCTATCCCAGTTACGATTTGATCCTTTGTATCTCCACTTGGTCGGCCACCGCGCCGCTCACCGCCAAGTGCAAAGAGTTCGGCTTCCGCGGGGCGACGCTCCACGGACTTAATGATGTGATCCTTAGCTCGGGCCTCGCCGTGGACTATCGCGAAGTGTCCCGTGACGCCGAAAAACTGCGCGCTGCCCTCACCAACGCGGATAGCATAGAAATCGATTTCGCCCTCGAAGACGGCCGAGTTCTCACCGCCACACTCGGGCTCAACAAGCAGGACGCCCAGAAATCGCACGGCCTCTGCCTTGGGGAAAAACCCGATATCGCAAATCTACCGGCGGGTGAAGTTTACTTTGTGCCCACGGATGCGAACGGGCAGTTCCCAATGAAATACGAGGACGGCACGCTCGGGGTCCTTGATGTGAAGGACCGCTGCATCTTCCGCTCGACCTTAATAGAGGGAAACCAGGAAACCATTGACGCTCACAACACGCGTCTGGCCGATGATCCAATGACCGGAACCCTCGGCGAGCTAGGCTTCGGCACCCAGGTGCTTCCCGTTTCTTACGCGGACATTCAGGACGAGAAGGTTCTGGGCACCTGCCATCTCGCCACAGGGCGCGACGATCACCTTGGAGGGGACATCCTGCCGGATATGTTCAAGAAGCACGAGAACGCGACCCACGACGACATTCTCTTCGCGCCTCACAAGACGCCCAACTTCAACCTCAGCCAGGTGCGCATGATCCGGGGGGATCAGCACGAGATTCTCATTGAGAATTTCCGCCCTTCAAAGTATCTGATGGATGCCTTGTCGAAATAGTCCTTTGGCATTTCAAACAGACTGTTCCATACTTCTTTGTCGGTCGAAGCTTCTGCCGGGGCTCCGCTCCCCGAGCGCACCTTTGCCTCCAGAATTCCTTTCCTATGCGTGAAACCCTGATCGTCACCGGCCTCTTCGTTCTGGCGATGGCGCTTAGAGCATCCCGACAGAACCTGCTGCGCAAAATCGGAGCGTTTGTGTTTCTCGTCGCCACGTTCTTCTTCTTTTTCTTCATCACCCGCTCTGTCGCTTGGGGTATTGCCGGTGCGAGCCTTTGGTTTTTCCTACCATGGATCGAACTTCTGACCCATGTGCGGAGACTGCGAATGCCGCTAAGCAACCGCCTGAGACACCGGGATTTACCCAATCCTTCGTTTTTCCCAAACGCGGTCGAGGCTGCGGCAGGTATGGAAGAAGCAGGCTTTGAGCATGTTTCAGACTGCGGCTGGCAGTGGTCGGGCATGCAGCAACACTTCCGACTCTTCTGGCATCCCGAGGAGCGGGCGATCTCAGCGGTGTGCTTGTGCGAGCAAAGCGAAGTTGCGTTCGCATTTATTTCCATCACCTCCACCGACGATACCGGCAGGATCTGGCGCACGACGAATTTTCCTTTTGCGCCGACCCTGCGTTGCTCACCCGCCCTGAAGTGGAACCACGTCCCCTGCGAAAAATCCTGCTTCCACCAGATACTCAAGGACCACCGCTCATTCCTCGAAAGAATGAAGATCGACCAAGGCAAGCTGCGCATCCCGGATCCGGAGGAGCTGGAAAACGGGATCGAGCAGGAAATGCGCAAGCAGGTGGACCACAATTTGCAAATAGGCATCATCCAGCTCACCGGGGACGGCCATTTCCGCTACTCGATACGGGGGCTGATCTTCCTCTGGGTGCAGTTCGTCAAGGACATGATCCGCCTCTGCTGAACGGGATTCTCAAACGCTCCATTCGCTCACACCGCAGCCGGCCAGACCTTAACTTAGCCAAGGCTAAGTTTTTATGTTGCGCATGTTTCCGCACCGGGTAGCTTCGGTTTTATGAAACCACACCTGCTTCTGCTTCTACTGGCCGCAGTGACTTTCTCCTCGTGCGATTCCCGTTCCGGCCCGAACGACGATCCACGCCCGCTTGCGGTGGCGACCACGACAATGGTTGCAGATCTTGTTTCCGAAATCGGAGGGGACGACATCCGACTCGTTGGCTTGATGGGTCCCGGGATCGATCCTCACAGCTACATCCCGCGGATCGGAGACACCAAGCTACTCGATGAAGCCGATGTGGTGTTCTACAATGGCCTGCACCTTGAGGGCCGGTTCCAGACCACCTTGGAGTCCATGGAAAAGCGTGGAAAGAAGACGGTCGCGGTTACCCGCAGCATCCCGGCCGGGCGACTGCTCGCGCCCGAAGAAGGATTTGAGGGAGCGTACGATCCCCATGTCTGGGGTGATCCCTTGCTTTGGGCGGAGACCGTGCCGTCGGTAATTCAGGCATTGTCGGAACTGATCCCAGCCCGAGCCGACGAATTTGCAACAAGAGGCAAAGCCTACGCTTCGGAGATTCGGAAAATTCATGAGTGGGCAGCGGAGACCATGGCGATAATCCCCGATGAAAACCGGGTGCTCGTCACAAGCCACGACGCGTTTTTCTATTTTGGCCGGGCCTATCAATTCGAGGTGCGCGGACTCCAGGGCGTCTCCACGGCTTCCGAGGCAGGAATCGAAGATCGCACGCAGCTGGTCAAATACCTCAAAGATCTCAAAGTGCCGACGGTTTTTCCGGAGTCAACAGTCAGTGACAAAGGCCTCGCTGCGGTTGCTTCCGAAGCCGGCGTGAAGCTATCTGAAGCCGAGCTCTTTTCCGACGCTCTCGGCACACCGGGTGATACTTTTCAACATCATGGAGTGGGTTATGACCGCGGCACCTATCTGGGAATGCACGCCCACAACGTCACCACCGTTACCACCGGCCTTCAGCCATGAAACGCCTCGCCTTATTGCTCACTGCCACCTGCGCTTGTGCCCATACCGAGCACTATGACCAACCGGGGCGGACCATCGATGACATCAAGATCCAAGGTCTCACAGGCTCGATGGAGGCCGGGTGGTTCAATCGCTATCTCTTGGAAGGCCGCGAGGCTTTTGGAGAATCCGGGGTCTTTACCAGCCTCGTGAGTGTTTCGTATGAGACGTTTGCGTTCGAAGTTTGGTCTGGATTTTCCGACTCCTCCGCAGACCGCGAGCTTGAAGTCGGCCTCCTCCACACGTTTCCTAACGCTCCGCTGAATCTCACGTTTGGTCTCAGCTATATCACCGACATGCGGGGTGGAAATGATGACGTCGATTTATCAGCGGGAGTGGGTGAAGAGCTGTTCGGCATCGAGTGGACGGCGACCACCATCTACGGGACCTCACAAGGGGGCGCCTATCTGGAAACGGGGATCTCTCGCTCGTGCGAGTTCGCTGGCTTTCCGAGCACCGTCGGCGGCCACATCGGAAGCAACTTCGGCTATGTGGAAGAGGGGCACGAGGGACTTGATCACTTCGCTGCAAGCCTAGAGATCTCGCGGGAGTTCGCTGGCGATCTGACGCTCAATCTTGCGCTTTCCCATTACACGCCAATCGGGAGCGACGGACAAAACCATCCGGACGATGAGGATCTGTTCCGCGGCTTCCATTTTGGCATCACTGCAGAATACACATTTTAAAAGCCATGGCCGCTTCCATTGAAACGCACGACCTCTCCGTTTCCTACGGCGACAAGCCAGTGATCCACGGCGTCGACGTCGAAATCCAGCCCGGCACTTTAACAGGATTGATCGGCCCAAACGGTGCCGGGAAATCAACCTTGATTAAAGCGATCATGGGCACGGTGAAACCCGACCACGGCTGGATCAAGATCTTCAGCAAACCGCTCAAAGAGGTGCTCGGCCGCATCGGCTATGTGCCGCAGAGGGAGACGGTCGACTGGGATTTTCCGGTCACGGTGTTCGACGTCGTCCTAATGGGCACCTACCACGGCCTCGGTTGGTTCGGCCGTCCGGGCAAGACCCAGCGGGACCGCGCCTACGCAGCCCTTGAGCAGACGGGCATGACCGCATTTGCCAAGCGTCAGATCGGCGAGCTCTCCGGCGGCCAGCAACAGAGAACTTTCATCGCCCGCGCCCTGGCCCAAGACGCGGAACTTTATCTGATGGACGAGCCCTTCGTCGGAGTGGACGCCACCACGGAAAGCACCATCGTCAGCCTGCTCTCCAGGCTACGGGACGAAGGAAAAGCCATCGTCGTGGTTCATCACGATCTTCAAACGGCACGCCGCTATTTCGACCACCTTCTGATGTTGAACCTGAACGTCATCGCCCACGGACCCACGGAAAAGGTCTTCACGCAGGAAAATCTCGACCGTACTTTTGCCGGTAAGCTGACCCTGCTGTCCGAGATCGCTTCCTTGACGAAACGCTGACCTGCCGAACTCATGTCCGCCATCGAAACCGCACTTATCGCCTCCTGCCTACTGGGATTGCTCTGCGGGATCTTCGGCTCTTTCGTAGTAGCGCGTCGCATGGCCCTCACAGGCGACATGCTGGCTCACGCCATCCTGCCGGGAATCGTGGTCGCCATCATCCTCAGCCCCACACGAAATCCCGTGGTCATCCTCAGCTGCGCCTTGGCCGCCGGCTTCCTTGGCAGCTCGGCGATGAATCACCTTCTGGACCGTACGCGGCTGAAGCCCGATGCCATTCTTGCACTGGTCCTTTCCGTATTCTTCGCCCTCGGCATCGCGTTGATTTCCCATTTCCAAACACCGGGCGTGCAGGCATTTCTCTTTGGTCAGATCGCGGCAATCAACTCATCCGATCTCAAGCTGCTTTTCATCATCACACTCATCGTGCTGAGCCTGCTGCCCTTCGCTTACCGCCACATCCACCTTGTCTCATTCGACCCAGCATACGCCAAGCTCATCGGGCTGCCGGTAAAACTGATAGACGCCCTATTTTTCCTACTGCTCACCCTCGTCATCGTCGCCGCGATGCAGGCCGTGGGCGTCATATTGGTAACGGCGTTTCTGGTCACGCCAGTCATCGCCGCAAAGTATTTCGCGAGAAGGCTTGGTCGTATCATAGTCATCTCCGTCGCCATCGCCATAATCGCCGCCAGTTCAGGAGTGATGATCTCAGCTACACGCCCGGCTCTTCCAACCGGACCGGTGATCACTCTCCTGCTTACCTTTCTGTGCTTGGCCGCCGCTTTGCTGGGTCCTGTTAGAGGACGCCTCCCCGCCCTCCTCAGACGCCGCCGTGAACGTGAGAGAATACTGGGTGAGGATGTGCTCAAGCAGCTCTGGCACCACGAGCAGGGCCGCCCGACCAACCCCCTTGCCTTCCCCAACATCTCCTCCAAAGCGCTCAACCGGCTCGTCCACCGCGAATCGATTGCTCAAAAAAACAAGGCCTATGTCCTTACCGATGAAGGTCGCGAGCAAGCCACCGAACTCGTCCGAGCCCACCGCCTGTGGGAGACCTACCTCATTGAGCATGCCGCTTACAAAACCGATCACGTCCATGACGATGCGGAGCGCGCCGAGCATTGGCTGGATCCCGAGCACCGCCAGCGTCTGGAGGAGAAGCTTGGCCACCCCCAGTCCGATCCGCACGGAAGCCCCATTCCCAACAAACCTCGGAAATGACATTCTGGCTCCTCCTAACTGCTCTCTTCACCACGGTCGCCTGCGCGATTCCCGGGAGCTTCCTTGTCCTGAAGCGGATGTCTCTAACAGGTGACGCGATCAGCCACAGCGTCCTCCCCGGAATCGTGCTCGGATTTCTCGTCTCCGGCTCCCTCGATTCGCCGTGGCTCGTCGTTGGTGCCGCAGCCTGCGGCTGGCTCACCGTCTTTCTGATCCAAACGATACACCGCCGCTTCCACATTCGCGAGGATGCTGCCACCGGCATCGTTTTCACCAGCATGTTCGCCATCGGGGTTCTGCTGCTGCGCGGCTTTGCTTCGAAGATCGATCTCGATCCCGACTGCATCCTTTTCGGAAACCTCGAAACGGCGATTCATGGTCAGCGCATCAACGTCCTCGGAATGAACATCCCGATTATCACCTTCCATGCCTTCGGGGCCGCGCTACTCGCGGTCATGGTGACCGCACTACTGTTTCACCGTCTCGTTGGCTCCTCCTTCGATCCACAGCTCTCTTCGATTCAAGGACTTTCGCCGGCGAAAACCTCCGCAGTGTTGCTCGGGCTGACCGCAACCGTGGTAGTCATCGCGTTCCAAGCCGTCGGCGCGTTGATGACGGTCGCCCTGCTCGTGCTGCCAGCCAGCACCGTGCTGCTGCTGAAAATCAACATCCGTCACATCCCGGCGGCCGTGACCCTCTTCGCCGCCGCCTCATCATTTGGTGGCTTACAACTGGCGATCTTCCTCAACATCAACCTTGGGTCCTCAATCGTTTTAGTCGGCGCGGCCACGTTCGTTCTTGCACTCGCGGCCAAGGAACTTCGGTCCTAACGGAAGTCACTTCGCCTCCCCGATCACCCAGCCATCGGCCACGTGTTCCTCGATCACCACCTGCTGTGGCGATTGCTCGTTCTCACGATACCGGACTCTGATGGTGGCCGCGACAGTGGCTCCCTGCTCGGCTGGCCTCAGGCGCTGGTCCAACAGCGAATTTCGCGCAACGTAGCCGTAGAGCATGTGCTCGCCATCCGGCGAACTAAGCCGGTAGGAACGCCATTCGTTTTCGTCGGAAAATCCGAAGTTGTAATAGTCCACCCACCTCAGCATTACCCGTAAAAGCTTTGGCTCGACCGGCTTTTCTTTCATGAGAACATCCCACGGCATCTCCGACCAGCCGACCCAGCTTTCCCAATCGATCTTCAGACCGTCAGCTCCGTCTATAAATGCCAACTGCTTGTTCTCGTAGTCACCGGTGAGAACGCTGACCGCCGCCATGCTGTCCTTGTAGCTCACCCGTCCAGACGAGTTAAACTTCTGCATCTTAATAAGGGGAATCTTCCCATCCGGATAATAAGCACGAATCTTCGGCTCTACCCGCTTGGCATCCCGGACCACGGGCAGCAACCCATCGATCGTCTCCGCCTCCATAAACTGCTTCGCGACCGGCTCCGCCTCCTTTAGGAATTCCGCCTCGCTACGCTTCATGACTTTGGGAAGCTCCACGGGCTCTTCCTGTGACTCGTCCTGTAGGAGGGGTTCGCGGACCAAATCGTCAAACTGCTCCTGACCTTGGGAATCTCCCGGAGCCGCAGTCACCGGATCCGCTCCAGATGTCCTAACGAAAAAAATCACCACCGCTGCGATCGCTGCAAGCATCCCCAGCCAGCTAGCCACTACTCCGACCGTACGACTGGCTTTACCCTTACCCTCGGCTCTCCATTTCCCCGCACTCGCTTCCCAATCCGGCGTCTCCCCTTCTTGGGCTCTCTTCTTACGGCCACTGCGGGGCCGCGTCTCGGTATGTGAATGATCGGCTTCGGCAAAACCAATTTTCTGTAGAGGGACCATCAAAGGAGCCGTCGCGTCACCCTCCCCCGGTATCCTCAGCATCCGGCGACAGGAGCAACATACGATGCCCTCTCCGTCGTGATCGCGAGGGACGCGAAAAACGAACCGACAGTCAGGACAAACGAAAGCGCTCCAGCGCCTGGCCTTTTCGGGATTCGCTTCAGTTTCGGACACGAGCCATCATTGCCCCGAAAGCCCCTCGGGAAGCAAGCCCCATCCTCACTGCCCGACGAATACGAGCCGCCCCGCCCGCCTTCGCAGATAGCCTCCACCCGGGAGATTCACCGCCGGCCCTGCATCCACACTCAGAAGCCCCACGCACCGGTTCAACAGCTCTGAATTTAAGCCCTCCAGCCCGTTGCTTCTCAGGAAGTCCGAGATCGCACCTCGTTGCAAAATCTCCGGCAGCTCCCGCAGCGCCTTAACATGCAGCCGCCCTTGGGGATCCACCACTCCCACCTTTTCCACCGCCCACTCCAGCAGCTCCCGCCATCCAGCATCCACCTCCGCCGCCTTCACCAGCATCGGCCGCACGTCCCGATTCGCGATCTGTTCCAACAGCGGCAAGGCCTCATTCCGCAGACGGTTCCGCACCACATCGTTCTCCGCGTTGCTCACATCCTCTCGCCACCCAAAGCCCGACTCCCTCATCCAGCGTTCCAGATCTACCTTCCGCACCTCCAGCAGAGGCCGCAGCACCTCCATCTTGCGCCCGCCCATCGTGATCTCCACCAACGCCTCCATCCCGCGGCACCCCAACGAGCCCCTCATCAGATTCCACAAAACCGTTTCCGCCTGATCGTCCGCGTGATGGCCTAACAGCAGCCTCCCACAGCGGTATTTTCTAGCGCATGCTCCGAAGAATTCATGTCTCGCCTTCCTCCCCGCCGTCTCCAGAGACGCCCCGCTTGCCGCCATGATTTCCCGCAGCTCCACCCTTCCCAACTCCACCACAAAGTCCATCTCCTCACCCACCCGGTTAACAAACTCCGCATCTCCCGCCGATTCTTCCCCCCGCAGCCCGTGATCCAAATGACAGACCACCACATCCCGAAAACCCTCCTCCTTCAGCACATGCAAAAGCGCCATGGAATCCAGCCCTCCGGAAACTCCGGCCAGCCACCTGCTGCGCCGCGAAGCCTCCTTCAGCCATGGAATTTCAAGCCCCATGGCTATTCTCGAACTCCATCCACTCGCCCTTGATCGGATGACGGAACCGCAGCCGCAACGCCTCCAGCTCCATCGGCGGATCGCCCACCTCCAGCGTCTGCTTGTCGCTCATTTTCCGCTCCGGGAGATAGCAGGGATCGCCTACGATTGGAAAACCCATCTCCCACAGATGCACGCGGATCTGATTGGTGCGGCCGCTCCCGAGCTTCGCCTCCAGCCGGGCCGTGCCATCGGAGCAACGTTCGATGACTTTGAAATCCGTTCTCGCCGCGAGCCCGTCCTCCTCATCAATGACCCTCCCCCCCGGACCGACAGGACCGACAGAAATCGCGCCCTCGCAGATTTTATCGTTCCAATCCGGCCAGCCCCGCACCCGCGCGCGGTAAATTTTCTCCACCTCGCCATCGAGAAACTGCCGCTGCATCAGCCGACAGAAATGTCTCGTCCGCGCAAACAGCACCAGCCCCTTGGTGTTTGCATCTAAACGGTGCACCGGGCGCAGATACTTCGGCTCGTAAACCTGGTTCAGCAGATATTGCAGCGTGTTGCGATGATAACGTCCGCTCGCGTGCATCGGCAGGGGAGCCGGTTTTTCAACCACCACCACCGCCTCATCGTCATAGATGATCCGGATGCCCCTCGCCACCTCCGGTTCCACCTCAGGAGGGAAAATTTGTAAAATCCGCTCCCCCGCCCGCACCACGTGATCCATTCCGCGCGGATTTCCGCCATAGCTCACGAATCGTCCCTCGGCGCAGCGCCGCGCCCATTCCTCGCGTGAAATCTGTGGAAACTGATCCACCAGAAGATCGCCCAGCTCCCATCTGTCATACTTCGCCGCCACATTCACCGGCCGCCGGTTCTCCTGCGCCACCGAGCCCGGCAAGACCTCGCAGACCGCGTGCAGCTTGGCCTGCGCCTCCGCGATGCGCTCCGCCATTTTCTCCGGCTCAGCCTTAAAGCAATAAGGGCAAGTGAGGCCGGCGACATAGCGCACGTCCTCCTGATCATCCGCATCCAGCGGCGCCTGGCAGGCGTAGCAAACCGCCGTATCCGTCTCCCTCAAAGCAGGATCCACTCCCACCCGCTGATCAAATACAAAACACTCACCCTCATAATGTTCACCGCCGCATTCCTCGAAGTATTTCAAAATACCGCCATCAAGTTGATAGATATTCTTAAAACCCTCCATCTCCATAAACGGACCTGCTTTTTCACATCGGATCCCGCCGGTGCAAAACATCACCACCGTCTCATCCTTCATCTCCTCCGGCAGTTCCCGCACCGCCTTGGGGAACTCTCGGAAGGTTCGGATGTCCGGCACGACCGCGCCCTTGAAAGTTCCTAGCTTCACCTCGTAATCATTCCGAGTGTCCAGCAGCGTGATCTTGCGACCCTCGTCCAGCCACTGCTTCAACTCCTTTGCCCCCAGCTTAGGAGAGGTGCGCCTGCCCGGCTCCACACCCTCGACGCCGAAGGAAATGATCTCCTTCTTGATCCTCACCAGCATCCTGCGAAACGGCTGATCCTCGCTTTCACTCACCTTCCCCACAAAATTCTCAAGCCCCTGGATCTGCCGCAGCCGCGCCATCAGGCCATCAATCCCCTTCGCCGAGCCTGCCACGAAAAGATTGACCCCCTCCATGCTCAGCAAAATCGTCCCACGCAGACCCGCCTCCTTGCACAGAGCAAGCAATTCCTCCCGCAGCTCCTTGAGGCCCGTCAGTTGCACAAAGCGGTAAGCCGCCAGATTCGTAACCATCTCTCCAGTCATTCCTTCGCCGGAAGCTGCCAAGCTGGGCATCAACTTTCAATACTCGAATCCGCAGCCTGGAGCCTCCCCCCTCTCACAATCCGCGCTCGTATCCCGCCCCGGCATTCTCCCATCAGAAAATCCTCCGCCCCAGGACCCACCGCCTCATCCATCCAGTAGCACGGTCGGCACTCCTCGCTACCCTCGAACACCACCCCCTGCACCGCGAACTGCTTCCCCAGCAGCCGCTTCAGCCCGCCACCCCGCACCATCACATTCCGTCTCACCACCGAGCTGGGCACATCACCATATTTTTCCCGTAGCTCATCAATGATCTCCATCGCGAAAAACGTCACCTGCCCCTTGTAATTCTCTTTAAAACCAAAATACCGATCCCCCTCAAGCCCCATCCCTGTCACGCACTCCACCTCGTCCACCCGCACCGTCTCGTTTTCCTTCCGTCCGATCCCATGCCGCCCCCGAAAATCATGCGCCGATGAAATCCATATCTCCTCCACCACCAGCCCCGCATCCATCGCATCATCCATGAACATCCTCTACCACCAATCACCCCCGCAGCACACCCAACAATTATCCCCTTTCTTAAGTGCAAGTCTCTTTCCGCGTATTCCGTGCCTTCCGTGGTTCCCCCCTTCAAATTCCTCCATTCACGAAATTCGTGGCTCCTCCCTCTTCAACCTCTTATCGCCCGCCTCCACCCCTCCTCATCATTCGCGTTTTCCAAGGCCCGCTCGACCCCCTGCTCCAGCACCGTCGCCTCGTTTCGTAACAAAATCTTCTGCAGCCCCCACTGCCCGGCATCCCTCGCCGCCCGCAGAATCTCCAGCGCCCCTCTCCCATAGAACCCACACCGCGGCTCCACCCCGCCCCCCCGCTCACTCCTATACACCACAAATTTTTCCTGCCCCCCCACCAGCTCGGTCAGCACCCCCACCTCCAGCCGCGGCAGATCACAAGCCACCACCAACCAATCCGCTTCCTCATCCGTCTCCATCCCAGCTACCATCCCACCCAGCGGCCCATCCCCCGCATCCCTCGCCACCGCCACGCCTTCGATTTCCTCTGAAAAATCCTGTCCTTCCCGCAGCGAAACCACCACCGCCTCGCACCCTGCCTCCCGCAACAAATCCACCGCCCGCCGCACCAGCGTCCGCCCGTCCGGATGCAACATCCCCGCCTTCTCCCGCCCGATCCGCGTTCCCCTGCCCCCCGCCAGAACCAAGCCTTTCATCACCCCATCAAACCCAGCTCTGCCAGATGTGGAAACCCTCTTCTTCCACTTCTCAATTTCCCCTACGCACTTCTTCCCTCGCCTCACCTGCCGATTCTCTCTAAAAACGCCGCTCATGCGCCTTCTCCAACAGCTCATCCGGATCCCCTCGGTCAATCCAGACAACGCCGCTCCCGATCAAGCGGGCGTCACACACGAGCAAATCCTCGCCGATTTCCTTGCGAACTGGCTCAGCGACATCGGCGCGCAGGTGACACTCGAGGAGATCCAGCCGCGCCGCCCCAACCTCATCGCCCGCTTCGCACCTCTTGATGGCCGCCCCCGCATACTCCTCGGTCCCCACCTCGACACAGTCGGCGTCGAGAACATGACGATCGATCCATTTTCCGGTGAGATCCGCGACGGCAGGATCTGGGGCCGCGGCGCGTCCGATACCAAAGGCCCGATGGCCGCCATGCTCGAGGCCCTGCGGGAAAACCAAGACATCCTCAGCAGCCTTCCTGTCGCTATCGATTTCGTCGCCTTTATGGGCGAGGAGGCCTCACAACATGGTTCCAAGGATTTTGCGAAAAAATATGGGGCCGATTACCAGTTCGCCATCGTCGGCGAGCCAACCTCCATGGACATCGTCCACACCACCAAGGGCTCCCTCTGGGCCACCCTCACCGCCACCGGCACCGCCGCCCACTCCTCACAGCCACACCTCGGCGACAACGCGATCCTTAAGCTCACCCGCGCCCTCCACATCCTCCACGACAGCCTCGTCCCCACCCTCGCCAGCTTTCGCGACGACATACTCGGCCCCTGCACCTTGAACATCGGCACCATCTCCGGCGGCACCCGCCCCAACATCGTCCCGGACCACGCCCGCGCCGAAATCGACATCCGCCAGACGCCCGAGCTCCACAACTCCGGCGGAGCGCTACAACTCCTTCGCCAGACCATCACCGAACTCAAGCTGCCTCTGGAGATCGATTACGCCCATGAAAACCCGCCCATGGAGACCGACCCGGACAACCCATTCATCCAGAAACTCCTCGCCACCGACTCCCGCACAAAGCTCGCCGGTGCCCCCTGGTTTTCCGACGCCGCCCACCTCGCCGCCGCCGGCATCCCCTCCGTCTGCCTCGGCCCCGGTTCTATCGACCAGGCCCACACCAAAGACGAATTTATCGAAATCTCCGCCCTCCAAGAAGGCACCGCCTTCTTCTCGAAATTCATCCGCTCCCTGGTCGAAGACTGCTGAAGGCCTTGATCGAGTCCGGTCGTGCCAATGCCGTCCGGTCGCAGCAGGGCTGCCTGACCGAAAAGCGGCAGCAGGCTGCCGCAGTCCAAAGCCTGCGGCCCTGACTCACTCCCTCCTCGACACCTGTTCCGATTTTGCAAGCATCTCCCGATGGAAGATCTGCCGGACAGTGAGACCAGCGCCAAGGGCACCCGCGACTGGCCCCACGCCCCTCCCCACCGCCTTGCTGAAGCCGGCGTTTATCTCCTTACCGCCAGATCCGCACACGCCCACCATCTCTTTTCCGAGGACTCTATGAAGGACTGATTCCAAGAAACCCTCTTCCAGATTGCCAAAGATTGCGGATGGAAATTGGAGGCGTGGGCCGTGCTCTCAAACCACTATCATTTCATCGCGCACGTCCCTGCGGGCGGCGGCATCCGCGATGGGGTAAGAAAGCTCCACAGTCTCACTACTAAGGAACTCAACCGGCGCGATCAAACACCCGGCAGAACCCGGCTTTGGCAAAACTTTCGGGAAACGAAACTCACCCATCAGCCCAGCTACCCTTGCTAGGCTTCATTACGTCCACCAGAACGCCGTTCATCACGGCTTGGTAGATATCGGCTCAGACTGGAAGTGGTGCAGCGCGCGCGCTTTCAAAAAAGCCGTCACTCCCGCTTGGTTGAAAACCATCACCAGCTTCCAATACGATGAGATCGCTGCAAAAGACGGCGAGTAAACGACCCGCCGCAGGCCTTGGACTGCTACAGCCCTGCTGTAGCTTTCCGTGAAGCAGCCTGCTGCCACGGCGGAGGATCGGGAATGATCGAGCCCGGCCGTGCCAATGCCGCCCGGGCGCAGCAGGGCTGCATGACCGAGAAGCGGCAGCAGGCTGCCGCAGTCCAAGGCCTGCGCCCGCTAATCAAGGCTCCACCACGCTGATCTCCGTGTAGTTGGTCAGGTAATTCATCATCGGCGTGCAGCAGTCGATCTCACCTCCCCAGTCCCCCACCTCTTTCGCCTTCAGCATAATCGTGAGGGTAAACTCGGAGGACGAGCCACTTGCGGTCCCACAGTAGTAGGTCAGGAAGTCCTCGTAGCCCGCTGCCGCATCGGGCTTGGGATGTACCGACAGGATCTCGAAGCCATCCAAAAGGTCACGATACAAATCGATACTTTCAAGGTTCAACTCTCCGCCATTCGAACCCTTGACGGACAAGGTCAGAGAAAACTCTTCTCCCAGCGTCACGACCTCCGGCGTATCCACCACCACCTCAAAGTTCGGCGGAGGCGAGGTATATAAATGATAACCCGCGAAACCAATTCCCACCCAAGCCAGCGAGGTGATTAAGAATGTCACCACAACTGCGATAAAAACGATATGTCTGTTCGTCATGGGCGAAAAGCTTCTGAACGAAAAACCCTGCAATGGCGAGCGCTTAGTCTGGGCTGAACGCCACTCAAGCTGCCGGATGCGTTTGGAGAGTCGACTGCACCGTGTTGAGAAGCGACTGCAGGAAGACGTGACAAGCGTTAAGATTCGGATCCTCGTGGAAAACCCGATCGGCGAGAGCCCGGGCCTCGCGGATAAGGGCGGTATCTGTTAGAAAATCAGCGAAGCGAAGATCAGTGAGTCCGGATTGGGCGGTGCCGAGAACATCGCCGGGACCGCGCAGGGCGAGATCTGCCTCCGCAATCTCGAAGCCGTCGCACGACTTTTCCAGAACTGTGAGCTTTTCAATGGCCTCCGGCGATTTCGAATCGGTAAGGAGGATGCAGTAGGACTTGTGGCTGCCCCGGCCGATCCGGCCCCGGAGCTGGTGGATCTGGGCCAGACCGAAGCGCTCAGCATGATGAAGGATGAGGAGATTCGCATTTGGCATATCGACGCCGACCTCAATGATCGAGGTGGCCACGAGCGCTTGGATTTTCCCGCTGCGGAAATCCTCCATCACGCATTCCTTTTCCTCGGGCCGGAGTTTTCCATGTAGAAGGCCCACCTTGTCAGCGCCAAGGCGCTTCTGCCATTTCCCATGCGCCTCAATGGCCGACTCCGCCTTAATGGATTCGGATTCGTCAACAAGCGGGTAAACAAGGTATGCCTGACGGCCCTCGGCGAGCTGGGCTTTTACGAAATCGGTGATGTCCTTTTGCTTCGGCTTCTCGCGCAGGGCGGTGATGATTTTGCCGCGCCCGGCGGGCTTTTCGTCGAGAAGCGAGACATCCAGATCCCCATAAATTGTCATGGTTAGAGTGCGGGGGATCGGAGTGGCGGTCATCACCAGGACATCGGGGAGCGTGCCATGGCGGATGAGCGCGGCGCGCTGGACCACGCCGAATTTATGCTGCTCATCGATCACCACCAGCCCAAGGTCGGTGAACAGCTCCGAATCATAGAGGAGCGCGTGGGTGCCGATGAAAATGGTAGGACCCATCGCTCCGGCGGATTCCTCGCGGCGGGAGGCGGTGCGGAGCACAAGATTGATCCCGAGGGGTGCGAGCCATTTCCGGAAGGTCAGATAATGCTGCTCGGCCAGTATCTGGGTCGGCGCCATCAACGCGGCGTCGCTGCCGGACTCGATCGCGAGAAGCATCGACGCCAGGGCGACGAAGGTTTTCCCCGAACCGACATCGCCCTGCAGGAGGCGGTTCATCGGCCGGGGCTGGCGCATGTCCGCAATGATCTCTTTGATCGACCGCTTCTGGGCACCTGTTAGATCAAAGGGCAGGTTGCGGTAAAAGGCGGTGAGGAGCGCGGTCTTCTTGCCCAGGACGCGGCCGGCGTGCGAGCGGTGGCGCGTGCGCTGCCAGACAACGTTCAGCTGGATCACGAAAAAAGCTTCGAGTGCGAAGCGTCGACGAGCCGCCTTGCCAGATTCTGCGGAGGTGGGGAAATGGATTTCGAAGAGATCATGGGTGCGATTGGTGGTGCTGACCTCGTAGGGGAACGGGAGCGGGTCGTGATCGGCATGGCGGATGCAATCCGCCGCCACGTTGTGAATGATCTCGCGGAGGCGGCGCTGGTTGATGCCAGAGACGTTCTTATATACCGGGACAATGCGGGCGAGATGGATCGAACCCGTCTCCGGCTCGTCCTCACGAACAATCTCTATTTCCGGGTGATCAATAATGAGGCGGCCTGCGGTTTCTTTGACTTTGCCATACGCGATGACCTGCTGACCGGCAGCGACAACCTTAGACATGAAAGGCATATTGAACCAACGGCAGGTAATTTTCCCAGAGCCGAAGACGCCGCCGGAGCCATCCATGATCACGGCCTCGTAAAAACGGGTTCTCCCGAAGCCCTTGCTCCCCGCGTCGATCACGCCGCCCATCAGGCAGATGGGCCGCGCGACTGGCTGATTGGGAAAGCTGTCGAAGTGGCGTCGGTCCTCGTAGCGTTTCGGGAAATGCGCCAGAAGTTCCTCCACCGTATCGAAGCCGGCGGCAAGGAGTGCTTGTGCCTCTTTCAGTGACAGCTCGGGCAGGGTATTGAGTAGCGTTTGCCCGGAAATCACCGGGCGAGTCTGGATAGGAATTTCCACCGGTTCAAGCGGGAGATGCGACCGTTGCGACGGGCTTCTACGGGAAACTTAAAGGGCTTGCGGGATTTTCTATGCCCGCTAGTTTTTTAGCCTTCGCTTGTAGCCCATGACTCCTCTCCAAACCGCCCTCCAGATCATCCTGCTGATCTTCGTTGTCGTGATGCTGTTCAACATCATCATCTTCGTCCACGAACTGGGACACTTCCTAGCCGGAAAGTGGCGGGGACTGCAGATCGACCGCTTCCAGATCTGGTTCGGAAAGCCGATTTGGAAAAAGGAAATCAACGGCGTCCAGTACGGCCTCGGCTGGATTCCCGCAGGCGGCTTTGTCGCGCTGCCACAAATGGCTCCAATGGAATCGATCGAGGGCGGCAATACCGACCACCGGCCGTTGCCGAAGATCACGCCGATGGACAAAATCATCGTCGCCTTCGCAGGACCGCTTTTCTCCATCCTTCTGGCGCTCTTGGCCGCAGTAGTGGTGTGGGGCGTAGGCAAGCCCAAGGATTTCGTGCCGACCACAACCATCGGTGCCGTAATGGAAGGCAGCGCGGGTGAAAAGGCAGGCCTTCTGCCAGGCGACCGGATTTTGGAGATCAACGGACAGCCGGTCAAAGGCTTCGCGGGCACACTCGACAGCATTACCGAAAGCATCGTTCTCAGCAGCGGGGATATCATCCGCTTCAAAGTCGAGCGCCCGGGCATGGAGGAGCCGCTCACCCTCAGCAGTGGCTTTAAAACCGAAGAAAGCCGCTGGTTCCAGCGTCGCGGACTGCGGCAGGTCGGCCTGGAGCCTGCAAGACCCGCGCTAGTCGGCGAGGTCAATAAACCAAGCCCGGCGTCAAAGGCTGGATTGCAAAAGGGGGATCTGATTCTTAGTGTAAACGGGAACAAGCTTTTCAGCGGAGCCCAGCTCAGCCAGTTCCTACAGGAGTCCGGAATAAAGCCGGTTACGCTGACCGTGAAGAAAGTTTCCGGCGAGATCGTCGAAACGAACATCACCCCGGAGATCCCCGAAGAGGCTGACGCGCTCAACCTGCGGCCAATGCTCGGGCTCACGTGGGACCCGACTCCCGGTGTGGACGTAAGGATCGTCCACCCGAACCCTTTCACCCAGGTTGCCGACAGTCTGCGCATGATGTGGGTGACCATCACCAGCGTGGCCGATCCGAATTCCAACATCGGAGTCGACCACCTCAGCGGCCCAGTCGGCATCGGCCAGATGCTTTATCAGCTTTTACAAACCGACGAAGGGTGGCGCAGGATCCTCGGCTTCATGGTCTTATTCAACGTAAACCTCGCCGTACTGAACATGCTGCCGTTTCCCGTTCTTGATGGCGGACACATCACTCTGGCCATCATGGAGAAAATTGCTGGAAAACCGGTGAGGACAAAGGTGCTAGAAGTCGTCCAAACCGCCTGCGCGCTGGCGCTCATTTCCCTGATGCTCTACGTGACGAGCAAGGACATCGGCGACCAGTTTGGTCGGGGCGGCGGAGCCAAACCATCCGAAATTCGATTTGCCGACTGACCCTCCTCTCACCATGGCTGCGACCGACTCCCCTATCAGCAACTGCGGCCGCTGCGGCGGCGAAGCCTGTGGCATCATCGGAGGTGAGGCACTTTGCGAAAATTGCTACCACGCGGCATCCGCAGGCTGCGGAAGCTTTTGCGAGGAATTTCCCGATGATTCTCGCAGCCTCCCGTGAAACCAACGCGATCGGGGTATGCAGGACGGCCGTTTTTTGGGACATCTTCATCTCTTCCACGCAAATAGGTCCCCGCAGCGGCAATTGCGAACGATTTGAAGAGCCAAATGCAGAAAACCCATTCTTGCCACCAATGCCCCTCTGCGCCAAACATCCCTGCGGGATAAACAGACCCCGCTCAACCCCTTCCTTCCTCTTATGAAATTCGGAATCATCGGCGCCGGCATGATCGGCCATTTTCACGCTAAAGCCATCACCGCCATGAACGGCGGCGATCTCCTTTCCGTTTTCGACCTCCGCGCCGAATCCGCCGAAAAACTGGCCAAGGAATACGGTGCCAAATCCTTCTCCAGCATCGATGAATTCCTCGCCGATCCCGAATTGGAGATCGTCACCATCGGCACACCTTCCGGCGCCCACTTGGATCCCGCCCTCGCCGCCCTGAAGGCCGGAAAGCACGTGATTTGCGAAAAGCCTCTGGAAATTACCACCGAGCGGATCGACCAGCTGATGGCCGCCGCCAAAGAGAACGGCAAAACACTTTCCGCCGTGCTCAACCGCCGTTTCCACCCCGGCATGAACGCGTTCAAAAAAGCCTCCAACGAGGGCCGCTTTGGCAAGCTGACCTCCGCCTCCTGCTATGTAAAATGGTATCGCGATCAGGCTTATTACGATTCCGCAGGCTGGCGCGGCACCTGGGCCCTTGATGGAGGTGGTGCCCTTATGAATCAGTCGGTCCACACCGTGGACGCATTGCTCTTCCTCGCAGGTCCGGTGAAATCCGTCCAGGCCAACGCGGCCTGCCTTGCCCACGAGCGCATTGAGGTCGAAGACATCATCGTCGCCATCGTCGAGTTCGAAAACGGAGCCCGCGGAGTGATCGAGTGCTCCACCTGCACTTGGTCAAAGGACGGTCACCCCGCCCGCGTCCAACTGGCTGGCACCGATGGCTCCGTTTTTCTTGCCGACGAGGCGTTCGAGATCTGGGACTTCCGAGAAAAAAAAACGGAGGATGCGGAAATCCGCTCAACCCTCATGAGGGGGCAGGAAGCCGGCCTCGGTGCCAATGATCCCAGCGCGATCAACTTCTATCAGCACCAACGGAATTTCGAAGAAGTCGTTCAATCGATCGAAGAAAACCGCGAGTGCAGCACCACCGCCAGCGAGGCCCGAAAGGCCGTCGCCCTCATCCGCGCAATCTACGAATCCTCCCAGAACGACGGCAAAAAGGTCTATCTCTAGCAGCGCCGCAGGCTTTGGACTGCTGGGATTCTTATCCACAGCTCTTCCAAGCGCTACAAAACGGCGGAGGGGTGAGTAACAAAGCTCCAGGAGCGAGACAACCTCGCCGAAAGCTGCGGATTACCGCAGCAGTCCAAAAGCCTCCGGCAGCTCACTTCCAGAGCGGCAGTGATGCCCCCGGATTGAGCTCCGCCGGCGGCTCGATCGAAAATGTTTTTCCAGAACCAACCCGGTAAGGGCCATAGGCGATCGGGATCACCGTCAGCTGCAGCGCCGGTTCCTCGTCTGCAATCGCGCGTGAAACGTGGACGACCGCGGCGCAGTTGGGGTTTTTCTCCACGTCCAGAACATCGCCCTTTTCGAATCTGTCGGCGGATTCCACATCCTCGGCAGGGAAAATATATTCGATTAAGACCGGGAAACCGACCGCTTCGGTGAAATCATCGGGTTTCACCATCGCCTGCGCGCGAATGGCGAAGCCAGGATAGATGAAATCGCCCGGCCCAAGCTTTCTCACGTCCAGCACCTGATAATCGCCTTCCACATATGTCAGAAGCAGTGTTTTCTCGAAATTGCGCATGTAATTCCGCAACAGCAGCGCGTTGAGTCGCTCCCGATCCTCGTTCACCACACCAAAATATTTTCCATAGAGCTCGCTCGGGGAAAGTGCGTTTCCATTGGGCACATCAAGAACTGTGTAGCGCTTGAGCTCCGGCAGCCGACCCAGTTTCTTCAGAATCTCATAGTTCCTTGGCATCTCGGGATTCCCAAAGACATGAAGCGAAACCGCCCAGCTCACCACCGCGAAGCACAGGGCCAGCGTGTTCGCCAACAACCACCAGAAATACGCCGGCCGACGTGGGGCAGGTTCCTCAACCTGCTTTTTATTTTCCCTCTGGATCACAGCTTGCCATCCCCTCCATCGCCACAGGCCTCTCCGTCCAACGCGCCGCTTCCTTCCGGCTCGTCATCCGGCTCGAAAGAGGTGCCGCAGCCACAGGAGCGGCGGGATCTTGGGTTCTGAATCTTAAAGCCAGCGTCAGTAAGATCATCGGAAAAATCGATCTCGCTCCCCCGCAGTTTCTCCAAACTGTCCGCTGCGACAATAACCCGGACACCGCCGTGATCGACCACTTCATCGCCTTCCGAGGGCTCGCCCACCTTCATCTCATACTGCCAGCCGGCGCAGCCGCCCTTGCTCACGCCAAGCCGCAATCCCGCTTCCGGAGAGGCCCCCTTGCTCTTCAAAAGCTCCTCCAGCTTCTCGCGCGCCTTTTCAGTGATGTCGATCGTTGCCACGTCTGGAAATTAGCCCGGACCCGCGCAATGTGAAGCAAGATGTTTCCACCAAGAAAGCCGCCCGCCCGGTTTTTGTCGCCTCACAGTTGGAACCGATCTTCCGCAGGGCTTTTCCCCATCGAAATCTGCGCTTCCCCGTTGGAGGCAAGGTGGACGAGGCAATGATAGACAGCTTCCGGATCGCCATCGACTTCAAAGGCGACCTGCTCCGCGTTCTTGGCCTCGGAAACCAAACGGCCCCGCACCCGCCCGAGCAAATCAAGGAAAGTGGCGGCGGCGGCCTTTCCTGCTTCCACGCCAGGCTGATGATAGGCGTTGATATTAACCAGAGACGCGTAGAAGGAAACCGTGCGCTCAAACAGGGCTATCAGCATCCCTAGCGTGAACGGCGTCACCTCAGAAATTGAAATGGTCAGCGATTTCCGTCCTGAATCATATAAGGCGCGGCGCGTGCCCCGGAGAAAACCCTGGAGATAATCAGCGCTGGTGTTACCGGGATCCACTTCAATCGAATGGCCCTTCCGCCCCCTGCGCACCTCGATAAAGCTGGCAAAGAAATTGTTCACCCCGTCCCGGAGCTGCTGCACGTAGGCGTGTTGATCGGTCGAGCCCTTGTTTCCGTACACGGCAATCCCTTGATGGACGATGTTGCCCTCCAAGTCATGCTCTTTGCCAAGCGACTCCATCACAAGCTGCTGCAGGTACTTGGAAAAGAGCACCAGCGAATCCTTGTAGGGCAACACGACCATATCCTTCTCGCCACGGCCGTTCGTCGCGCCGTACCACGCGAGCGCGAGACGCATCGCCGCGTTCTTGTTTGCATCGCGGACCCGCGTTTTCTCGTCCATCGCCGCCGCACCGGCAAGCATTGCATCCACATCGATGCCTTGGAGAGCCGCAGGCACAAGGCCCACGGTTGAGAGCACCGAAGTCCGCCCGCCGACCCAATCCTCCATCGGAAAGCGAGCGAGGAAATGGTGATCGGCGGCGAAGCGATCAAGCATCGATCCCTCACCGGTGACCGCCACAGCCTGCTTGCCAAAATCAATTCCCGCACGATCAAAGGCCGATTTCGCCTCCAGCATACCGTTGCGCGTTTCCGGAGTGCCACCCGATTTTGAGATCACCAGCACCAGGGTCCGCGCGAGATCAAGAGTGGCGAGAGTTGCATCCATCCCCGTTGGATCCGTGTTATCGAAAAACGAGATCGGCATCTTCGCGTCTTGGCCGATCGCCTGGGACACGAGCTGCGGACCGAGCGCCGAACCGCCGATTCCAATGAGCAGGATCTCTTTGAAGAGATCGCCATCGCCCGCACGGACCTTCCCGGAATGAACCTCTTCGGCAAACCGTTTGAGAGCTTTCAGCGGTTCAACAATCTGCGCCTTCAGTTCAGGAGTCGGCGCGAGATCTGCGTTACGCAACCAGTAGTGACCAACCATCCTCCCCTCATCCGGATTCGCAATCGCGCCACCTTCAAGAGCGATCATATCGGTGAAAGCCTTCTCAATCCTATCGCGCATGCCATCCACCTTCACCGGATCCACATCCATCAGCGAGAGATCCAGGGAAAATCCCAGATCATCGTATCTTACCAAACTCTCGTTGTATTCTTTCCAGCTCATAGTGTGTTGTTTGAAAATTGTTCAGTAACAGAGAATCGAGGTCACCCGGTGGGGCAACAGCTTTTCCCTGCCTTTCAGAAATGCCAGCTCGATCAGGAACGAAGCGCCAACCACTTCCGCGCCGAGACCATCTAGGAGCTTGATCGCCGCAGCGGCCGTTCCGCCGGTTGCCAACAGATCATCCACCAGCAGGACTTTTTCACCCGGTGCCACCGCGTCCTCGTGAACCTCGACCACCGCCTCACCATACTCCAAGGCGTAGGCCGCCTCTTTGCACTTCCACGGCAGCTTCCCCTTCTTCCGGATTGGGACGAAGCCAACGCCAAGACGATCCGCCACTGCAGCCGCGAAAATAAAGCCCCTCGCATCGATCCCCACCACCTTGTCAACACGGGCGGAACCGGCGGATTCTATCAGCAGGCTGATCGCTCCACGGAATAGCTCACCATCCGCAAGGACAGGTGTGATGTCTTTGAAGACGATCCCTTCCCTAGGAAAATCCTTCACATCCCGCACCACTGCCTTCAATCGCTCAATCACCGGGCGAGCCTCCACTCCACACACATTCGAATCAAGAGCCGAAAGCCCCTCTTCATGAAAAGTCCTCATCCGCAGCAAAAGCGAGACCGACCTTGGATGAGCCGGAGCTGTTATTTCTCCACCACCCAGATATTGCGATAGACCACTGGGTTCCCGTGATCCTGAAGATGGATCGGACCGGAGCCGGAACTGGCCTTCCCGCCCGCAGCGCCCGTTGGCTCCGGGACCTTCACCTCCTCCTGAACCACAACCCCATTGTGGCGGACGGTGACCACCGCGCTTGAGACCTTGTTATCTCCCTCGAACTGGGCGGCTCGGAAATCAATATCATACGTCTGCCAAGTGAGGGGCGGGTAGCACATATTCACCAGCGGCTTGGACATCTCGTAGATTCCCCCGCACTCGTTGCTCTCACCTGAGAGGCCAAAGGAATCCAAAACCTGCACCTCGTAAAGATCCTGCAGATAAACACCACTGTTGCCACGCGCCTGACCGCGTGCATCCGGCATGAACGGCAGGCGGAACTCGATGTGAAGTGTCATGTCACCAAAGCTTTGCTTGCTCTTGGTCCCTGCCCGCAAATTTCCCTCGGCATCCACCTCGCCGCCGTCCCAAGCGTCGGTCCCGCTGCCATCAAAGAGCACCACCGCGTCCTCCGGTGGCTTTGCCGCCAATGTCGGCGATTCCCGCTCCACCCGTTTCAAGGTCCATTCGCCACCCTCCTCATGCGACCCCGTCAGCGTGTTGTTGGAAATTCCTCCCGTCCAGCCATCGCTATCGAAAACAACTTTTCCATCCACGGTCTGGGCACCAATTTCAATCTTCCGCTCCACCTTCTCCGCCGTTCCAGGAAGCCCCGGCATCCATCCCACGATCCGGAACTTTCCGCCGCCTTGCGCGATGACCTGGGCCGCGCTGGTCTCGCCGCTGTATTCTCCTTGAACCGCATAATCCGGGCCCGCCTCCTCCCGGGTGGTGAAGGTCTCCGCAGAACAGGCGGCAATCACGAAAGGAAGCAGAATGGCGAGCGAGTGCGGGGCTTTCATAATGAAAATTGAATCGATATTTCGATAAACAAGCAATGAGGAGATCCCTCCGCAAAATTGGTCGCTCTTGGGTCTCCGCGCTACGTCTAGTTGTCACTCTTCTTCAAATAGCTTGCCGCCGCCCACAGCACCGCCGGAATCCCTAAGCTAAAGGCAACGCCCCAGCCCGGATAGTCACGCCCCACAGTTCCGATCCAGGAGAAGAGCATGGCCATCGGAACAGAGCCGCAGGCGAGGGCGACGATAAATTTCCGGAATGGCATGCGCAGGAGCCCGGCCGTGCACGTGAGCACCTCCGGCAGGATCGGCACCGCGCGGCTCATCGCCACAACCCATGGTCCCCTCTTCGCGAAAAGCTCGCTGCCACGTAAAAAATCTTTCTCCCCCAGCCACTTTTTCGCCTTCTGCTCCGTAAAGATCCGGCCCAGGCCGTAGCCGGTCATTCCCGCTAGCATCGAGCCAACAGTAGCCAACAGGCTCCCAAGCCAGAATCCATACACCGCACCCAGAGCGGACATCACGATCGTCCCCGGAATCGGAAACAACAGATCCGCCACCAGCAGTCCGATCCCCACCAGCCAAGCCCAGCTCCGTGCCTGCTCGAAGCGCAACGCCAATGTGCCCACATCCCACACCTCCTCCAGCCCTCTGCCGAACAACCACCACGCGAGCAGAAAGAACGCCCCGGCACCCAGCATCAATCCTATCAGCCTCATCGAATTTTAGGTGATGATCTCCACTGGCGCGTCCGGCAACGCTTTCAGAAAAGCCCCTCCGTATTTTTTCGTCAGAATCCTGTTATCCAGAATATGGACCCACCCGCTGTCCTTCTTCGTCCGGATCAGCCGCCCCACCCCCTGACGCATCTTCAGGATCGCCTCCGGCACCGAATACTCCATGAAAGGATTCCCGCCCGCTGCCTCGATCGCTTCCAATCGCGAGGCGGTCAGCGGATGATCCGGCACCGCGAAAGGCAGCCGCGTCACCACCACATTCGATAGCGCCTCCCCCGGCACATCAACCCCCGTCCAGAAACTGTCCGTGCCAAAGAGCACACTGTCCAAATCCTCGCGGAAAGCCTCCAGCATCGTGTGCCGCGGCATCCCCTCACCCTGCATCAGCAACCGCCAGCTCTTGTTTTTAAAAAACTTCTCACACCTCTGCGCAGCATCCCGCATCGTCCGGTAGCTCGTGAACAGCACGAACGCCCGCCCCTCGCTCTCCGCCACTGCATCCATGATTGCTTTCGCCAGCTTCTCCTCATAACCCGGCGTGTTCGGATCAGGCATCGACTTGAAAATCCGAATTTTCATCTGCCTCCGGTAATTGAAAGGGCTGCCGATGCTCAGCGCCCGCGCTCCCTCCGCCCCCACCCGTTTCCGGAAATACCCCAGCTCCGGATCGCCCACCCCCAGCGTCGCGCTCGCCATCACCATGCACTTCTTCCCGGAGAAAAGCAGCGGCCGCAACCTATCCGCCACATTCACCGGAGCCCCGTGGCAACTGAACTGCGTCTCCTCCCTCCCGCTCTTCTCCACCCAATACACACTGCTCTCATCCTTCTGATCCAGAAACTCCCCCACCGCACCGTGCACCTCCCGCAGCTTCCGCGCCGCATCCTGTATTTCCGCCCGCGATGCCTCATGATCCGTATCCTCGGCCAACTCATCCAGCTCCTCCCACAGATCCCGCAATGGCCCGCCCAGACAATTCCCCACCAGCTCCGGCCTCCTCACCCGGAACTCCTTGCTCCACTCTCCAAACTTCGCCGCATCCCCCACGCTCCCGAAAAACTTCTCTGCCGCCACCAGGCCCCGCTCCACGGCCAGCATTGGCCCCGCCTTCCCGTGCGCTTTCAGCAGCCCCTTCCTCGTCCTCGGATTGTAAAGCCGCTGCAGATCGAACCTCAGACCCGCCTGCGAAACCCGTAGCCCAAGCTGCACCGCCGCCACCTGCTCCACCGTATGCGCCTCGTCCAGCACCGCGAAGTCGTTCGGGAAAAGAAACCCCTGCATCTTCTCCCCCTCGTCGTCCCTCGCCATCTCCCCCGTATTCAGTAGAGCGAAAAACAACGTATGATTCACCACCACCAGCCTCGCATCTGCGGCCGCCTTCCGCGCCTCCTGGAACCAGCAATTCCCCCTCGGTCCGCAATGCCTTTGTGTACAAGAGTGCGCCTCGCTGCACACCTGCAGCCACACCTTCATCGAAGGGGAAAAAGGCATGTCGCTCAGCGTCCCGTCCCGCGTCCCGTCTGCCCAGTCCCGTATTCTCCTCAGCTCGTCACCCTCACTCGTCGTGAAAAGATCCGCCGATTGCTCCCAGGCTCTCCGTAACCTCCCCGGGCACAGGTAATTTTGCCTCCCTTTCAGCAAAACCGCCGGCAACTCCTCACCCAGAATCCTCCTCACGATCGGGATATCCTTCCTCACAAGCTGCTCCTGCAAATTGATCGTATGCGTCGAGACCACGCCCTTCCGCCCCGTCTCCAGAGCGAACATCGCCGCCGGCACCAGATACGCCAACGATTTCCCCACCCCCGTCCCCGCCTCCGCCACCAGCGGCCTCCCCGTCAAGAAACTCTCCGCCACCGCAACCGCCATCTCCTCCTGCTCCCTCCTGTACTCGAAATCCTTCGACCCAGAAAGCCTCCCGGTCGCCGAAAAAACATCCCGCACCCCCTCCACAAGCCCGCTCCCCCCACCAGTTTCCGAAACAGAAATCATCCTCCCCAAATCATCACCACCCGCCCCGCCCCTTGCAACCCTATTGGCGATCCCCGCCATCCGCTCTTCTCGTCGGTTAACGTCTAGCTCATCTACGGCGGGGACGGAATCCCGAATTCAGACTGAAGCGTTACCCGCCGTTGGATGGAGCATCTTATTGTTAGCGATTCTGATTTGGTGGCGGGCGCGGACCGGTAAAGCGACAGAAGCACCACACCCGGAAGCCAAGCCGTTGCCCCGGCACGCCGCGCGGCAACTCGATCACCCGGACATGAGATCCCGCCGGAATCCGAGCCAATGCCCCGGAAAGCAACGCCGCAACCAGATCTAGCGCTGATAAGAATCCAGCCGCAAGTCACGCCGCCTCCCAGCACCAGCCATGTATTCCTGACGCTAAGGCGAAGGAATGGCGCGCCGACGAATGATCCTGACGGTATGAGAAGGAGATCAAGAAACTCCGGCTGAAAATCAAAGAACTCATCGCGACAAGTCCACACGGTAAAGCTGTGGGGAGCTACCAATGCGGGCGCACGCTTCGCCGGAACGGGCGCTACGCTCAGCGGTGAATCCAATACGCCGGCGAATAGCACGGCGGATCCCGGTGAGGCGGTCACCTTCAGCCTCGGCCTGAAAAAACATTGGTGCCGCTGCCACCAACACTCTCACGGCCACGCTGCTGGCAATCGGCGGCGTGCGTGAACCCTGGCACGCGGTATCCATTCGCTGAGTCCAATGATTAGGCTGCATTTAATCGTTGGTGAGCTTGAATTCTGGGAATGAGGTGGAGGCAGTAGAAGAGGGGCAGCACGCCGATGACGCCGAATGAACAATCGATTAGTTGCCAGTAGAACGGAATTCCTCGAACGGCTCCGGCGATAAGTGCCAGCGGAATAACCGCGAAGCAAGCAATGATTCCGACGATGAGAACCCACCTGTTGCCCACGGGATCCAAGTAGGGGCCGATGAAGAACAGAGCGATTATAATGTGGGCAAAAGCGAGCCAGTCAGTGCCGTAAGGCATCCAAGGATAGTCGCTGTAGGTGGCTTCCAATCCTTGCCGAACTCTGGATATCCATAAGCCGAGGTCGTATGGCACCCAAACATGGTATCGACCGTAGGACCCGAGCGACTGGTCAAGGAGGCGGAGTTCATAGAGGAGTGGGAAAGCAGTAATACCGCTGACCACGAGTCCAAAGATGAACAAAGAGATTGCGACACGAAAGCGCCGGAGTGGGCCATGGGCATCCATTAATAGAAACGCGAGTGTGACGGGCGGGAAGCGCTCTGCCGCCCAACGCATAGGCCATCCACGGCGGGGATGGAAGCCGGAATTAAAATAGAGACGCTACCCGCCGTGGGATGAGCCGACTTGCTCTGCGAGTCTTTGTTCCTCAGCGGGCGGTCCGAACATAATTTCTTGAGAGAGGAACATCGCATAGGGAGTCTTGATTCGCGTTCTAAGTTTTCGGAGTAAACGATGCCGCCTAAATGCCAAGACGAAGTGTCCAAGCAAAGTCTTCGGACTGCAAAGTTGGTCCATCCGGCGCTGTAGCTTTGACTCTTCGGCGCGGAGTCTCGGGACGGCAGCCTTTATGTAGTCATGCGGCCCTTCAGCATGGAGGCCACATGCCGTGCGTAGTCTTGGGGGCTGATCTGTAGAATGGCTCACGACTGTTGAAGATCTTTGATTTTAAGACACAACGCATAGCTGTGTCACCGGCGAAATGGACGCTTCAATTCAAAAGGTGACACCTGCCGCTGCCGCCGACTCTGTGAGTGTGCAGCCTTCCTCCGGTGTTCTCAGGATCAAACTGCCGCGCCAATCGGACATCTCGGCCGGGAGACTATCTAGAGCCGATTTTATCGATTCCGGGATCGGCCAGCTGCGGAAAATGTGAAAACTGGGGCGAAATTTCACGATCCGTCTGCCACCCATTTGCGATCCGCAATCCAGTGTCTTATCACCCGTTTTCCAGCGTATTGCACTATCCAGTCTGCGGACTGAAACAACAACTAACCCTTATCCTGTAAGGAACTCAGATAATTCAGATGGAGGCGGAGGTGGGAATCGAACCCACGAATGACGGTTTTGCAAACCATTGCCTTACCACTTGGCGACTCCGCCGATGTTCCGGCGCGGGAGGGAATTGATTACGTGCTCACCATCCCCCTGTCAATGCCGGGATTGCGGTAAAATCCATGACACCCCTTACTTCCACTGGCGGCGCTGGATTTCCTGTCTATTCTAGCAACGTGTCCCAAACGCCGGAGCCCACTCCCAAACCACCCGTCATCGCCCTCCGCGGATGCCGCCAGCACAACCTGAGAGGGATCGATCTGGATATCCCGCTGGGGAAACTTACTGTGGTCACCGGCCCCTCCGGCTCCGGAAAATCGTCCCTCGCCTTCCACACTCTCTACGCCGAGGGCCAGCGCCGATACGTCGAGACGTTTTCGCCCTACGTCCGCCAGTTCTTCGACCGAATGGACAAGCCCCTCGTCGATTCCATCGAGGGCATCCCGCCCGCCATCGCCATTGAGCAGAAAAACCACGTCCGAACGACCCGCTCCACCGTCGGCACCCTCACTGAGATCAACGACTACCTCAAGCTTCTCTACGCCCGCCTCGCCATCGGCTACGATCCCCAAACCGGCGAAACCATCCAGCCGGACTCGCCCGAATCGGCCGCCGCATGGGCGATGGAAAACGTGTCAGGCGAGAACGTCCTCATCACCTTCCCGATTCCAGTCCCAGCCGAGACCAAAACCGAGACGCTCTTCCCATTTCTTAACTCCCAAGGATACCTCCGCGTTCTCGTGAAAGGGGAGATCCTCCGCACCGACGAACCTGCCGCGAATCCCCTCCCGAAATCTCTCCGCAGCATCGCGATCATCCAAGACCGACTGAAGCTTTCGCCCGAGAACCACTCCCGCCTCCTCGAAGCCCTCGAAGCCGCCTTCCATCTGGGAAAAGGCCACGCATCCATCTCCCATCCCGGGCACTCCCGCTCCTTCAGCACCACCTGGACCAATCCCAAAACCGGATTCACCCTCCGCGCGCCCTCCCCCGCTCTCTTCTCCTTCAACTCTCCCCTCGGCGCATGCCCGAAGTGCCGTGGCTTCGGCAGAATCATCGGCATCGATCTCGAAAAAGCCATCCCCGATCCCACCCTCACCCTCAAGCAGGGGGCCATTAAACCCTTTCAAGGTGACCGTGGCGAGGAGTGCCAGCGCGACCTCATCCGCAACTGCCGCGAGCGCGACATCAGTCTCGACACCCCATGGGAAGACCTTGATGAAGCCGCGCAAGAATGGATCTACTACGGAGACCGTAGGACGACCAACCTCGATCCAGAAGCCCTCGAAGAACTCTGGCAATCGGGAGCCTGGTACGGCGTCAAAGGCTTCTTCGATTGGATCGAAACCAAGGCCTACAAGATGCACGTCCGCGTCTTCCTCTCCCGCTACCGCTCCTACACCACCTGCGATGCCTGCCGCGGCAAGCGCCTCCAACCGGAATCACTCTGCTTCAAAATCGCAGGCAAAACCATCCCCGACCTTTGGACCATGCCCATCGGCGACCTCCTTCCGTTCTTCTCCTCACTGATCACCGATCACTCGGCACTGTCCACTTCCGACTCCACCCTCAATCTCGTCTTAACAGAAATCTCCTCCCGTCTCCACTACCTCGACCAAGTCGGCCTCTCCTACCTCACCCTTGACCGCCCCACCCGCACCCTCTCAGGCGGCGAGGTCGAGCGCGTCAACCTCACCACCTGCCTCGGTGCCTCTCTGACCGGAACTCTCTTCGTTCTCGATGAGCCAACCGTCGGCCTCCACCCGCGCGACATCCACCGCCTCGTCGGCGTCATGCACGGCCTCCGCGACAAGGGCAACACCCTCGTCGTCGTTGAGCACGAGCAGGCCGTCATGCAGGCGGCCGACCACATCGTCGACATCGGCCCCGGCGCCGGCCAGCATGGCGGCACCGTCATCTATAACGGGGCTGCACCCTCAGTGCCAAGTGATCCGTCAACAGTGATCAGTGGAAGAAAAAGCCGCAAAGCCGGCATCTCACCACTGATCACTGATCACTCGGCACTCGGCACTCTCCCGTGGCTGTCCGGCCAAAAGTTCATTCCCATCCCAAAAAAACGCCGCAAGCCCACCAGCAAGAGAATCACCATCCGCGGTGCCTCCCGTCACAACATCAAGAAACTCGATGCAGATCTTCCGCTCGGCCTCTTCGCCTGCCTCACCGGCGTATCCGGATCTGGAAAATCCACCTTCGCTCATGAAATCCTCTACCTCAACGTCGCCCGCAAGCTCGGCATCGAGATCACCGAAGATCCCGCCCCTCTGAAGGCACTACTAGGAAGCGAGTATATCAGCGGCATCGAGCTGATCGACCAAACCGCCGTCGCCCGCACCCCGCGCTCCACCCCCGCAGTTTTCCTCGGAGCCTTCGATCCCATTCGCCAGCTCTTCTGCGAAACCGATGCCGCGAAATCCGCAGGCCTCAAGCCCGGCTTCTTCTCCTTCAACTCCGGCGAGGGCCGCTGCGACCGCTGCGCCGGCAACGGCTTTGAGAAAGTCGAGATGCAGTTCCTCTCCGATCTCTACGTCACCTGCCCGGACTGCGACGGCCGCCGCTACAAGCAATCAACTCTTGATTACAAACTCTTCGGGAAATCCATCGCCGACATCCTGGACCTCACCGTCACCGAAGCCGTTTCCTCCGTTTTCATTCGCGATGAACAACTGCCAAGAAAAGAGCAGCGCCTCATCGAGCAGGTCCACACCGCGCTCCAGCCGCTCATCCAGGTCGGCCTCGGCTACCTCACTCTCGGCCAGCCGCTCAACACCCTCTCCGGCGGCGAATCCCAGCGTCTCAAGCTCTGCCAGCTCCTCTCTTCCTCCACCCTCTCCGGCTCTAAGCTCCTGATCCTCGACGAGCCCACCACCGGCCTCCACTTCTCCGACATCGAAAACCTGCTCTCAGTTTTCCAGCAGCTCGTCGACTCCGGCCACTCCCTTCTCGTCATCGAGCACAACCTCGATGTCATCAAGTGCGCCGATTGGATTCTCGATCTAGGCCCCGAAGCCGGAAAACACGGCGGCCAGCTCGTCGCCCAAGGCACCCCCGAGCAAGTCGCCGCCCTCGACACCCCCACCGCCACCTTCATCCGCCAAGCCCTCGGCGGAGCGCCGACTTCAGTCCGCCCGCCATCTTCACTGATCACTGATCACTCGGCACTCGGCACTTCCATCTCCCTCCGCGGTGCTCGACATCACAACCTCAAAAACATCTCAGTCGATATCCCCCGCGACCAGCTCGTCGTGATCTCCGGCCTCTCCGGATCCGGAAAATCGACTTTGGCTTTCGACATCCTCTTCGCTGAGGGCCAGCGCCGTTTCCTGGATTCCATGTCCGCCTACGCGCGCCAGTTCGCCGAGCAGTTGGAGAAGCCGGAGATCGACCAGCTCATGGGCCTACCGCCCACGGTCGCCATCGAGCAACGCGTCTCTCAAGGCGGCGGCAAGTCAACCGTCGCCACCGTTACCGAATTATGGAATTTCATCCGCCTCCTCTACTCCAAGCTCGGCACTCTTTACTGCCCCGATTGCAACGTGCCCGTCGAAAAGCAATCCATGGCAGCCGTCGAAAACACCATTCAAGCGGAGTTGAAAAAAGGCCACGTCACCATCCTCGCTCCCCTTGTTCGTGGCAAAAAAGGCTATCACACAGAAATCGCCCAGTGGGCCGTCAAACACGGATATACCAGACTCCTAGTCGATAAAAAGTTCCAAGACGCAGAGACCTTCACCCGCCTTGAGCGATTCAAGGAACACGACATCGATGTGGTCATTGAAGAAGTGCCGAGTGATCCGTCATCAGCGATCAGTGGAAAAAAAGGGGACAAGAAGCCAAAGCCACTGGTCATTGATCACTCGGCACTCGGCACGTCCATTTCCACCGCCCTCACGATTGGCAAAGGCCTGATTAAGATCTTCACCGCCGACAAGCGCTTTGTCCTCCTCTCCACCTCCTCCAACTGCCCCTGCTGCAACCGCTCCTTTGAGGATCTTGATCCGCGCCTGTTCTCCTTCAACTCGCCCCACGGCTGGTGCAAGGTTTGCCGAGGCCACGGAAAGGTCCCTAAGCGCAGCCACCGCCTCGATACCTCCCGCTTCGATTCCGTCCTCGAAGCCGAACTCGACGCCGACCGCTCCATCGATCGGATGGATGCCGATGAACTCGTCACCTGCCTTGCCTGCCAGGGATCGCGCATCAACCCCGTCGGATCCGCCGTCCGCCTCCGTAGCTGCCCCGTCCCGGGGCAGGCCGTGAAAGCCGCGTCTCGCGGCGATTCAACCTCCATCGCAGAAATCTCCCACCTCTCCATCAACGAAGCCTCCACCCATTTCCAAAACCTCAGCTTCACCTCCCCCCGCGAAAGCCTGATCGCCCGCGACATTCTCCCGGAAATCAGCCAGCGCCTCTCGTTCCTCCAAGAAGTCGGCCTCGGCTACCTCCACCTCAACCGCTCTGGCAACACCCTCTCCGGCGGCGAATCCCAGCGCATCCGCCTCGCCGCCCAGCTCGGTTCCAACCTCCGCGGCGTCCTCTACGTCCTCGACGAGCCAACCATCGGCCTCCACCCCCGCGACAACGCCGCCCTCCTCAAAACCCTCATCGCCCTCCGCGACCAAGGCAACTCCCTCATCATCGTTGAGCACGACGAAGACACCATCGCGGCTGCCGATCATTTGATTGACCTCGGCCCCGGAGCGGGACGATTGGGTGGTGAAATCGTCTTTCAGGGACTACCGCCCCGAGTGCCAAGTGATCAGTCAGCAGTGATCAGTGGAAGAGGAAAGAAGCGAAGCAACAAGCCTTCACTGATCACTGATCACTCGGCACTCCGCACTTCTTCCCCCACCTACCGCGCCCTCTCCAACCCGCTCCACCACCCCACCCGCGGCACTCGCCGCGCCATCGGCAAAAGCCACCCCTTCCTCAAGATCACCGGCTGCCAAGCGAACAACCTCAAAAACATCGACGTCGAAATCCCTCTCGCCCGCCTCACCGTCCTAACAGGAATATCCGGCTCCGGAAAATCCACCCTGATGCACCAGTGCGTGGCGGCGGCCGTGGGGGCGACCTTCGGTCGCCGCCCCTCTTCAAAACGCCCCTTCAAGAAAGTCAGTGGCGAAAAATCCATCAAAGCGATCTACGAGGTGGACCAATCCCCAATCGGCAAAACCTCCCGTTCCTGCCCCGCCACCTACGTCAAAGTCTTCGATCACATCCGCGCCCTCTTCGCCCAGCTCCCAGAAGCCCGCATGCGCGGCTTCGACGCCTCCCGCTTTTCTTTCAACACCGAAGGCGGCCGCTGCCCCACCTGCAAGGGCAACGGCCGGGTGAAGCTGGAAATGGATTTCCTCCCCTCCACCTGGGTCCACTGCGAGGAGTGCAACGGTGAGCGCTACAACCCCGCCACCTTGGAAGTCACCTTCCGGGAGAAAAATATCGGTCAGGTCCTCTGCATGACCATCGACGAAGCCGCCACCTTCTTCGAATCGCAGCCCCGCATCGCCCACCCGCTCAAGCTCATGGCGGACACCGGCCTCGGATACCTCCAGCTCGGCCAAGCCTCCCCCACCCTCTCCGGCGGCGAAGCGCAACGCATCAAACTCGTCTCCGAGCTTATAAAAGGCCGCGGCATGAAGGCCACGCTCAACAATGCCCAGCTCAGCACCCGGAACCTTTACCTGATCGAAGAGCCAACCGTCGGCCTCCACCTCGAGGACGTGAAACGCCTCATCGACATCCTCCACCGCCTCGCCGACGAAGGGCACACCGTCGTCGTCATCGAGCACCACATGGCCGTCGCCGCCGAGGCCGACTGGATCCTCGACATCGGCCCCGAAGCCGGAGAAAACGGCGGCGAAATCGTCGCGCAAGGCACCCCGGAGACGGTCGCAAAGTCGAAGACCTCGCGGACGGCACCTTTCCTTCAAATAGCCCTCAGCCAAGGCTAGCCCGAACGAGGGGCTGCATTCTGCTGCCCAGCAACCCAAGCATATTGGTTTCAGCCACCCATTTACGTTTACGCCAAAACCACTCAGTGCGGCAAAACAGTTACAAAATTCCGAAAATCGTTACAAAACCCGTTTTTCGGGAAATTTTAGTTATATGTAGTAATGTGCTTGAGTTGAGAAACCGGCGCCAACAGAAGCGGGCAAGCTACTTCCCTATACCCAGGCCTGAACTCACGATACCTTCCAGTGCAGCGATTTCATCGTCCCCAAGCGGTGAGAATTCCGAGAATTCACGTTTTCTGGCCGACAATACCCCTCCATTCTGGCGACAAAGTTTCACGAACAGATCGGCGATCCTGTCCGGAAGCTCCACGACATCCCGCATCTTTTCGCGGATCTCATCATATTTGGTCAGATACTTCAGTTCCGCCGGTAGCTCGGACTCAATGGTTTCGCGGATGAAATCGATGCTGATCCGGCAGAGTTCCGTGCAGTCGATGTAGCGGTAGAAATCGGCGGTATCGTTGGTCACTGTCATCCTTTGCCTGTCATCCAGGGTGTATTCCACCAGTTTCATCAATGGTTTGGAGAAGCTTTCCAGCGCTTGGTCGTATTCACGCGGGCGGTTCAGGATCACTGCGGAAACAGGAAGAATGATCCCTTCCGGGCCAAAGCCGTTCCGGGCCAGGACATGATGGAGCAGGAAGCGGTGAATCCGCCCGTTCCCATCGCTGAACGGATGGAGAAAATCAAAGCCAAACGAAACGACCGCCGCAGCGATCAGTGTGGGAACCGTGGACTGCTCCACCACCATCTCAATACCCACCTTGATTCGCCGCGCGGTGATCCGACGCGCCATCAGCAAGAAATCATCCATCAGATCATCCAGATCCTCTGGCTTCGGCCCGGCGAAGTGAACCCGCTCCAAACCCACATGCAGGGTTTCCCCGACATAGATCTGCTCTTCGATTTCGCTTCTCCAGCCATCGTTCGCGTAGCGCGGATCGACGATCGCCTTCTGTAGCTCCACCAGAGCCTCTTTCTTCAAAAAACTGCGGTGCCAGGCTTGCTCCAATAACTCGATGAATTGCTCGGCACGGTTCTGGCTGGGTGTTTCCCGTTCGATCTCATAGCTGCTCTTGCTCTCCTTCGCGTAAAGGTATCGCACTGCCCGCTCGAAGATTTCAGACGGATACTCCCCGATGATCTCTTGGCAGCGCGTCCGGAGCTCAGCCTCATTCCAGTTGCCCAGTCCCTTCTTTCTGACCATGGGGGAAAAGTCGGGAGTCCCCATGAGATTCACGTTCACCCGCTGACGCTTGGCTTTGACCACCGGGCCGGTCACGTAGAGATCCGCATCCAGTAAATCGACATAGTTTCCCACCTTCGCATCCGGCAGATCTAGGGAAATCCGGTTGAACTCCTCATACAGCCACCAGATCACCCGGACGTAGCGACCCGTCGGCTTCCGGCGGACAAGCGCAGCCACATCCTTCGCCGGTATCCGGGGGAGAACTTTCCGAAGCAGCTCCAGGTGCAATCCCTCCTTCCTCAAAGCGAACTCCAGGTGATCCAGAACCCCATTCCCCGGATTCTGTGCTGAGGGCAAATACTCCACCTCGCGGCCATCAGTGGTGACCAGACGCCGTGAGCCCTTCACCAAAACCCGGGTTTCCCGCCAGTAAGGAAGCGCCACCACACGGAATTGCTCCTCAAGCCACGAGTAGCCGATCGGGTTACTTTCCGGAGAATTCATACTGCCTCTGTTACATGCGTGTCCAAAACGCATACAAATGACTACATTTTTTCAAAAACAGTTACAAGACCAAATATTTTCGTTATTTACCGAAAGAATCGCAGAAAAACAGTTATATTCTGCCGGAAATCTTTTCTTCTCTGAGCCAAAGCGGCTCAACCATCGACCCGGCTCGTTCAAGAGCTCGGATCAGGTAAGTCTGGGATAGACGGTTCTGCCCCCGCTTTCTTGAGAAAAGGAATCTCGTGGGATTTTGGCGTCCGCGACAAGGTTCTTGTTGCCCTCGCACAACTCTGGTTTTCTCTCCTCAAAGACTTGATGACCAAGAAATCCACAGCGAAGAAGGCAACCAAGCAGACAGTTTCCAAGAAGGCGAAGGCTTCGGACAAAAAAGAG
>JBGTDO010000075.1:0-11573 GCA_041748235.1 Akkermansiaceae bacterium
TTCCGGAGTGTAGCGCAGGCGACCCTGTCGGTCGGTCTTCAAGATGGATTCGTTCATAGGCGTCATAGGTTGGTGAACTATGACGCCCTCTGAAATACGCCGGCCAGAATTTTCAAGCGGCGCTACAGACCCCGCTTACGTTGAAGCGGCTTTCGGCCACTAACACCGAGGCATTTGTGGGAGGAATCGCGAAGGAACTGGACGAGGCGCGCAAGGCGGGGCAGGAAGATCTGGCGGCGGAAATCCACGCCCGTTTCACCTACCGAATGCACAGTCTGAGCGAGTTCATGAAGACGCTCTTGCAACGGTTCACTCGCTGGTTCAACCGGACTCACGAGCGCAGCGGGACCCTGTGGGAGCAGCGTTACAAGAGCGTGATCGTGGAAAGCGGAGTGGCGGCGCGGACCATGGCGGCATACATCGACCTTAACCCTGTGCGGGCGGGGATGGTTGCCGATCCGGCGGAGTATCGTTGGAGCAGCTACGGGGAGGCCGTGGGAGGCGGCAAGAAGGGGAATGGGAAAAAGGCGCGGGAGGGATTGGTTCGGGCGTGCATGGGCGGCCGCGGAGCGGGATTCGAGGCGGAGCGGTGGAAGGAGGTTTCGCGGATCTACCGGCGGACGATGGGGATGGCCTTGGGCAGGAAAAGCGGCCGGGCGGAGTTGGAATCGCCCCAGCATGTGACGAAGAACGAGGCGCAGATGCTGGCATCGACGGATAACGAAACGGTTCTTCCCGACTTGGGCATGGCGAAAATGCTGCGGTGCCGGGTGAGATATTTTACGGACGGTGCGGTGATCGGAAGCAAGGAGTTCGTGAATGAGGCGTTCGCCGGAGCGCGGGACAGATTCTCGGAGAGGAGGAAGGACGGAGCGCGGCGGCTGAGGGGCAGTGGCGCGGCGGCGAAAGGAGTGCTCTGGAGCCTGCGGGATCTGCGGGTGGGGGTATGATGCGGAGGGGCAGGGGCGGTCAGGGCAATTCGTTCCGCAGGGTGTTGATCCCGTGATTACACCTTGGATTGACCCTGCCGCAGGGAACGACTGCCTCGGACTGAGGGTAGGTCGATGATCTGATCCGATTCGTTCATCGTGAATCCACAGGTCCGAGCACCGCGCCCCCTGACCGGGTGTGCGGTGCTCTCTGGCGGCGGTATACCATGGCCTTCACGAGATGAACGGCTGGAACATGCCCGCCGATCATTTCAAACGTGCCAGCAGAACCCGCGATGGCTCGGGCGGATCCAAGCGCGTCCGCGAGCAGCTGCCTCCCGGCTTGGAGAAGTTACGGTTGCCCGGCGGCTCTGAAAGTGGATGATGGAGCATGTTTAAGATGATTTGTCGTATCCTGTTTAGTTCGATTGCCATCACCGCCCTGGCGCACGCCGAGGACAAGCCGCAGGACGAGCACCTTTACGAACTGCGGACGTATCATGCGGAGCCGGGCAAGCTCGATGAGCTGCTGAGCCGCTTCCGCGATCACACCTACGACCTTTTTGAAAAACATGGCATGACGAATGTCGGGTATTGGGTGCCGGTGGAAAACAAGGAGAACGTTTTGATCTATCTGCTCTCCCACAAGGACCGGGCGACGCGAGATGAATCGTTCAAAGATTTCGTCAGTGATCCGGAGTGGAAGCAAGTTTCGGAAAAATCGGAAGAGAATGGCAAGCTCGTGTCCGGTATCGACACGCTCTTTCTAGTTTCGACTGATTTCTCTCCGGGCTTTTCCAATGGTTTGGGTGATGAAGCGGAGCGCTTGTTCGAGATGCGTACCTATACTGCAACGGCAGGAAATCTCGAGGCTCTCAAAGCCCGCTTCCGCGATCACACCTTGGCCTTGTTTGAGAGGCACGGAATGACCAACCTCGGTTACTTTACGGCGGCGCAGGACCAGCCTGACGCTGAGCGGACTTTGGTCTATTTCCGCGCACACAAAGATGCGACGGCGGCGGAGAAGTCATCCTCCGAATTCCGAGCGGATCCGGAGTGGGTGGAGGCGAGGCAGGCAAGCGAGGAGAAGGCGGGCGGTTCCCTCACCGCGCCCGGTGGTGTGAGGGCGGTCTTCCTCAAGCCGACCGACTTCTCGCCGGTGAAGTAGATCAGTCGCTCTACTGCCCTCTCTAACGAAAGATGGCACAGCCGCTGCTTTGTAGCGCCATGTGCTATGGAGGTCGGTGATTTGATGCGGAGAATATCGGGAGCGGTGGGCTGGTTTTGCCTGTTCTTCGCTTTCCAGGATGTGCGCGCGCAGGACGAGGATCTTGGAAACCTAATTTCCGAGGCCGTCCTGATGGTTGATGCGGACGAGCAGGTGGAGGCCGTCCTTTCCCTTAGGCGGAGGCCCAGTCCCGAAGTCATCGAGTGGCTGGGGAAATGGAGGGAGGGGGAAATCCATGTATATGAAGCTGCAGAGGGAGAGCGAATTCCCGTGTTGTTGGAGAAGATGGCGGGCGCTTCCAAGGCGACGCTCACAAGGGTTGGCGACGGCACCCGGGTGCTCGACGAGGGAGGGGCTTTAGTGGAAGTTTCTAACTATCAGGTGGAGATGGCGGATACCTTCTCAAAGCTACGAAAGGCGATGAAGGAGGTGACGGACGTCGCCGCCCTTGCGGATCCGGATGTCGCAAAGCGTGTGCGTGCGATTCAGGACGCTTCGATTGGTCAGCGCCAGGACAAGCTGCCCGCGCTGCTGGAGCTTCGGGAGATTGAAACGAATGCCGAGGCGATGCGGGCTTTGGAGGATTCGGTTGCGATCATCAACCTCCGTTCGGAGGATGCGGAAGAGCGAGTGGCGGCGGCCGAGCTCCTTGGAAAGCGCGGGTCGCTTCCTGCGTTCGATCTTCTGAAAACGCTTGCGAGGGAGGCGAGGGAAGCGGGCGACACGAAACTTGCGGACGCTGCGGAAGTCGCGGTGAAGCAGATCGAAGCTCACATTTCCAGGATCAACGCGATGGGGACGATGTTCAGGGGGATCTCGTCCGGTTCGGTGCTGTTGATCGTAGCGATCGGGCTAGCGATCACTTTCGGTTTGATGGGAATCATCAATATGGCGCACGGCGAGTTCATCGCACTGGGCGCATATACTGCGTATGTCGTACAAAACGTGTTTGCGACTGGCCTCGCCTTGTCGCCGTTTGGCCGATCAATCACCATCCCCGGCCTTGGGCTTTCGCCTGCGGGCATCGACTTGTATTTCGTGGCAGCGCTTCCACTTAGCTTTCTGGTGGCGGCCTTGGTTGGAATCCTGCTGGAGCGCTCCGTGATTCAGTTTTTATACCGCCGGCCGCTGGAATCGCTGCTGGCTACCTGGGGCGTATCGCTGGTGATGCAGCAGCTTTTCCGGATGATCTTTGGCCCAAACAACGTGCAGGTATCCAGTCCCACCTGGCTTTCAGGAAACTGGACGGTGAATGACGTGGTCTTCGGCTGGAACCGGCTCTTCGTGATCGGCTTCGCGCTGCTGATTATTGCAGCGACGTGGCTGGTGTTGAACAAGACTTCGCTGGGCCTGCTGATACGCAGCGTGATGCAGAACCGGAACATGGCCGCATGCATGGGGGTGCGGACGGAGCGGGTGAATATGATGACCTTCGCCTTCGGCTGCGGCCTCGCTGGCCTTGCCGGGGCTTTTCTTTCGCAGATCAGCAACGTCGGCCCCTCGCTCGGGCAGGCTTACATCGTCGATGCGTTCATGACAGTGGTGGTCGGCGGAGTGGGAAACATTCTCGGCACCGTTGTCAGCGCACTTGGGATCGGTATGGCCGATCAGACGCTGCAGCAATATCTCGGCAACCCGGTGATCGGCAAGATCCTCGTCCTCGGCGGGATCATCCTGTTCCTGCAATGGCGCCCCCAGGGTTTGTTCGTCACCCGATCCCGTAGTTTAGACTGATGACCAAGGCACCCATAACTTCCAAGATCCAGATGCCACTTCTGGTGGCAATGTCCGTTTTCCTTGTGGTGGTGATGCCCTTGCTCAACATGACCGGGCACATCGAATCCTTCACGCTGAACCTCTGGGGGAAATATCTGTGCTACGGGATCATGGCCGTTTCGATCGATCTGCTGTGGGGCTACACCGGTCTGCTGTGTTTGGGGCAGGCTCTGTTTTTCGCCCTCGGCGGCTATATGATGGGGATGCACCTGATGCTCATGATTGGGAAACTCGGAGCCTACAACAGCGAGCTTCCGGACTTCATGGTGTTCCTCGGTCACAGCAGGCTACCTTTGTTTTGGGAGCCGTTCTACTCGTTCCCATTCGCGATGCTGATGGTGTTTCTCGTGCCCGGGCTGCTGGCTTACGTGTTTGGCTATCTTGCTTTCAGATCCCGGATCAAGGGTGTTTACTTCTCGATTCTCACTCAGGCGCTGACCTATGGGGCGGCACTGCTGTTTTTCCGCAACGATCTGATGATGGGTGGCAACAACGGCTTCACCGACTTCCGCTCGGTGCTCGGCTTCAATCTCCGCTCGGACTCGGTGCAGCGGGTGCTTTACATCCTCTCAGCGCTTCTGTTGGTGGCGGTCATCTGGGGCTGTAAATGGTTGACCGGCTCCAGGTTCGGCCTGATCCAGCGGGCGATCAGGGATTCTGAAAACCGGGTGCTTTTCTCCGGTTATGCCACGGCGAACTTCAAGCTCTTCATATTTGTCATCAGTGCGATGATCGCGTCTGCCGCTGGCGCGCTCTACGTTCCGCAGGTGGGCATCATCAATCCGAGTGAGATGACACCGGAGAAATCTCTGGAGGCGGTGGTGTGGGTCGCGCTAGGTGGACGGGGAACGCTTGTTGGGCCGGTGGTCGGAGCGGTCAGCGTGAATGCCTTGAAGAGCTGGGCAACGCGTGCCTATCCGGATCTGTGGGTGCTGATACTCGGCGGGTCTTTCGTTCTGGTGGTCATGTTTCTCCCAAGAGGAATCGTCGGTATCCCGGATCAAGTCAAAAGTGCGATCAAGAGATTCCGGAGAAGTCGACCCCAGGCGCCGCCACTCGTCGACGCCGAAACCAAACCCGTGGAGCCATGAAACAGAAACCCTTTCTTCTCTCCGCAGAGGGGCTGAACAAATCCTTTGATGGGTTTAAAGCCATCAACGATTTGAACTTTTACTTGGACGAGGGCGAGCTTAGAACGGTGATCGGTCCGAATGGTGCGGGGAAAACAACTTTTCTGGACATGATTACGGGCCGCACGCAGCCCGATTCGGGCAAGCTCGAATGGGACACGGATCACGATCTGCTCAAGCTGAATGAATACGAGATCTATCGTCTCGGGATCGGCAGGAAGTTTCAAACACCGACCGTTTATGGCGATCATACAGTTTATGAAAATCTGATCCTCTCAATGGCTGGCCCCCGCAGCATCTGGCACAGCTTGTTTGGCAAAGTCACCGCCGATCAGAAGTCGCGGTTGGAGGAAATTCTGGTGACGATCAAGCTCAGTCCCCAGGCCTATCGCAAAGCAGGACAGCTCGCGCACGGGCAGAAGCAGTGGCTTGAGATCGGGATGCTTCTCGCCCAAGAGGCGCGGCTGTTGCTAGTTGACGAACCCGCCGCCGGGATGACTGACGAAGAAACCTACCGTACCGGCGAGTTGCTGCTGTCGCTTGCGGGAAAACATACGATCGTGGTGATTGAGCATGACATGGAGTTCGTGAGGCAAATCTCCCAAGGGAGAAAAGTAACTGTTTTGCATCAGGGCCACGTGTTATGTGAGGGTCCGGTTGACAAGGTCCAGGCCGATGAGCGCGTGGTGGAAGTTTATCTCGGTAGGAAATCGCAAGCCGCTTGATGTTTATGACAGTCTCCGCGCCACCCGCCGAAAAGCTCATCCTCGACAATCTCCACGTCTCCATCGGTGGCAGTGCGATCTTACGCGGAGTGAGTTTCGCAATCCGTCCCAGAACGGTTTTCTGTCTGATGGGCCGAAACGGCGTAGGCAAGAGCACGACGCTCAAGGCCCTGATGGGGCTGCTGCCACTCGATTCGGGCACAATTCATCTGGAGCAGACCGCTGTTCACAGGATGAACACCGCCAGCCGCGCGAGGACAGGTCTCGGTTATGTGCCGCAGGGGCGGGAGATTTTCCCGCATCTAACAGTGGAGGAGAATCTGTTCATCGGGCTTCGCGCGCGGGGAGAGAAAAAGGACAAGCAGGAGATCGACCGGGTTTTCACCTTGTTTCCAATCATCCGGGAGTTCTTGCACCGCAAGGGCGGCATGCTTTCCGGAGGCCAGCAGCAGCAGCTCGCCATCAGTCGGGCGCTCTTGACCAAGCCATCGCTCCTGATTCTAGACGAGCCGACTGAGGGCATCCAACCCAATATCATCGATCAAATCGGCGATGCCATCCGGATGCTGAGGCAGGAAGGAACCATGGCGATTCTACTAGTGGAGCAGTATTTGGACTTCTGTCGCGAACTCGGTGATGATTTTGCGATCTTAGAGCGGGGCGCTGTTTGTGCCAAGGGATCGATGGTTGAACTGAGCGACGAGATCGTGAAGGAATATCTAACGGTCTGAGGGGACTTTAACAGTCCGCGAACCTCATCAGTCGTGTTAGATGTTAGATATCTACTAGCGCTGGCTTGGCTGTGACTCGCAGTTAGTAATCCTGCTCATCTTCGGCGGCGCCTTCCGCAGTCCGCTTTCATGCTGAAAAGCTGAGTTCCAGCTTGCTGGCATGCCAAGAGCTTTCTTGACCATGAGCCATCCGAAACACACGTGGCCTCTCAACAAAGCTGAACTATGAAAAACAAATATCATCATCGCAATCTCGTCAAGGCAACGGTTCTCACCGCGGCTCTTGCGGGTAATCTCGGATTGGCAGGGACTGAGATAATGGCACCGCCTGCTCCGATCGAGGCAGCCGAGGAGGACATCGTCTCCGGCAGCCTGAACCTGGACTTCAACTCTCACTTCGTTTCCTATGGTCTCGACGTGTGGTCGGATGGGAACGACATGTCGGACCCGATCTTCAACCCGAGCTTTGAGCTGGCCTTCGCGCTGCCACGAGGGTTTGTAGCTACGATCGGTGCCTGGGCTGATGTAAACAACAGAGCCGTTTCGACAATCGGCGGTAGAATTCAGGAGATCGACGTATGGCTAGGCCTTGCCTACACCTATGAGAAGCTCACGGTTGGGGTCAGCTATCAGAACTGGTTCTATGCCGGAGAAACTGAGGAGATCCTCGACTTTTCGATGACCTACGACACATTTCTTGCTCCTTCTCTAACAGTGCACCAGCGGCTCGACCGCGGCGGTGCCTTCGCCGGCGACGAGGGAACGGTCGTGGTTGTCGGTGTCTCTCACAGTGTAGATGCCGGCCCGGTGACGATCAGCATCCCCCTGAACGTCGCCTATTTTGCCACTGACAACTTCCACTCGCCGGGAGCCGACAGTGGTTTCGGATACGCCTCGCTAGCAGTCGCCGCCGCAGTGCCGCTCCCGTTCATGGCCGCCATGGGGGATTGGACCCTGAACGCGAGCCTCACCTATTATGTCACTGACGATGCGGTCATTCCTACCAATCCCGAGGATAGTTTCCTCACGGCCAGCCTTGGTCTCGGTCTTACTTTCTAACGTCAAAATCTAACATTCTCCATTGTTGTAACGGTTGCGGCGGGGGGATTCCGAGAGGTAGTAGCCAAGGAATCCCCCCGTCTGCCGCGACGGTTGCGCCCAAAAGTCTAGTGTATCATTATGAAAAATATTATTTCCCGTTCCATTCTCACTTTCACTGCCGCCCTATCCATCGCTTCCGCTCAGGAGACGGTCAAAGTGGGCGTGCTTCATTCGCTGAGTGGCACCATGGCCATCAGTGAGACCTCGCTGCGCGATGTGCTCCTATTCACATTTGACGAAATCAACGCGTCCGGGGGAGTGATGGGCAAGATGATCGAGCCGGTTGTGGTCGATGGTGCTTCGAACTGGCCGCTGTTTGCGGAAAAGGCCAAGCAGCTTCTCGAGCAAGACAAGGTCGCCGTTACCTTTGGCTGCTGGACTTCGGTGAGCCGGAAATCCGTCCTACCTGTCTTCGAAGAGAAGAATGGACTGCTTTTTTATCCGGTTCAATACGAAGGAGAGGAGATGTCTCCCAATATCTTTTACACTGCCGAGGCTGTGAACCAACAGGCGACACCGGCTGTGGATTACATGTTAGAGGAGGGTAAGAAGAAATTCTACCTCATCGGCACCGATTATGTTTATCCCCAGACCACCAATCTCGTCCTGCTGGAGTATCTTCTCAGCAAGGGCGTGCCAATCGAGAACATCGGCGGAGGATTTACCAAAGATAGTTCCGGTAAGGTTATGTCCGCAGGTAAATACACTCCGTTTGGCCATACCGATTACCAGCAGATCATTTCAGAGATCAAGCAGTTCGCCGCCAGCGGTGACGCTTGCGTGATCAGCACGCTCAATGGTGATACCAACGTTCCCTTCTTTAAGGAATACGCCGCTTCCGGCCTGGATGCGGAAACATGCCCGGTGGTCAGCTTCTCGGTTTCCGAGGACGAGTTCCGCGGTCTGCCAGCGAGCCAGCTTGTGGGTCAGCTCGGTTGCTGGACTTATTTCCAGTCGATCAAATCGGCCGAGAACGAGAAGTTCGTTTCAAACTTCATGGATTGGCTCCAGAAGTCCGAGGTTCCTGGTATCGTTAAAGACGACCGCGTGACCTGCTCCCCGATGGTTCTCTCCTACGTGGGAGTCTATCTATGGAAAGCTGCGGTGGAAAAAGCTCAGAGCTTTGAAACTGAGAAGGTGATGGCTGCACTTAAAGGTGGGCTCGAGTTCACCGGTCCTGGTGGCAAGGTGACCACTCAGGAGAACCACCACCTCACCAAGAACGTCTTCATCGGTGAAACCCGGGCGGACGGTCAGTTTCGGATCCTCAAGGAATACAAGGACGTCTTTGGCGAACCGTTCCTGAAAGGCACCTACAAATAAGGTTCACGTAAAAGCGTCACTTCCAATCTCCGGCTCTCGATGAGGGTCGGGGATTGGCTTTTTGTGGCACGGCGTTTGCTGACTTCTTGTGTAAATGAAGAGATCGAAGACCGAAATATGGATCAGCCTTCCTAGGGCGATAGCGCTGAGTTTGTTCCTTGGCCTGGGTGCATTTGCCTCCGCTCATCCCGGGCCTGCGGGTCACCATCACCACCCTGATGAGGTGGACGAATTCGAACAAGTGACCGCGCCGGTGGAGGAAGCACCAGCGAATGGCCGCCACTTTCTGGTTGGGGGTCTTCTGGCCATCGGCGCAACAGCTTGTGCTGGCTTCCTGCTCCATCAGCGGTCCGCCCAATATCCTGCTGCAGCGGCAAAGCATTGAGCCGAGGACATGCATCTAAGCCCAAGAGAGCAGGAAAAACTGCTGATTGTCGTCGCCGCAGATCTCGCCCGCAGGAGGAGGGACCGGGGTTTGAAGCTCAACCATCCTGAGGCCGTTGCCTTCATCACAGCTGAGATCATGGAGGGCGCGCGCGACGGCAGAACCGTTTCCGAGCTTATGAGCTATGGCACCACCTTGATCAAGCGGGCTGAGGTGATGGAGGGCGTGGCCGAGATGATTCACGACGTTCAGGTGGAGGCGACTTTTCCCGATGGCACCAAGCTCGTGACCGTTCACAACCCAATCCGATGATACCTGGCGAAATCATCACTCCGGAAGGGGCTCCAGACATTGAGCTGAATGTCGGTCTGGAAACTGTGATTATAGTAGTCGAGAATCGTGGTGACAGGCCGGTGCAGGTGGGCAGCCACTTCCATTTCGCCGAAGTAAACGAGGAGCTGCATTTCGACCGCGATGCGGCGAGGGGTTTTCGCTTGAACATCCCAGCGGGCACCGCCGTCCGCTTTGAGCCCGGCGATACACGCGAGGTGCCGCTGGTTGCTTACGCTGGCAAGCGGGAGGTTTACGGCTTCAATGGAAAGGTGAACGGAAAACTCTGATGAAACAAACAAGGCAAAACTACGCCGGCACGTTCGGTCCGACCACGGGCGACCAGGTCCGGCTGGCGGATACGGAGCTTTTCATTGAGGTCGAGCGGGATTTAATCGCCGAGGCTGGCGGATATGGAAACGAGGTGAAATTCGGCGGCGGAAAGGTCATCCGCGACGGCATGGCGCAATCGCCACTGGCGCTGGACGCTGAATCGCTCGATCTCGTCATCACCAACGCGCTGATTCTCGATGCCGCGCATGGAGTCATCAAGGCTGACATCGGCATCAAAGGTGGGCGCATTGTCGGTGTCGGACACGCGGGAAATCCGCTGCTGCAAGACGGAATTTCCATGACGATCGGAGCGGCCACTGAAGTGATCGCGGCGGAGGGCTGCATCGTGACGGCAGGAGGCATTGATACTCATATCCATTTCATTTGCCCGCAGCAGATCGAGCACGCCATGGCGAGCGGGATCACCACGATGCTGGGCGGCGGCACCGGCCCGGCCCACGGCACCTATGCAACCACCTGCACGCCGGGGAAATGGAATATCCGCCGCATGCTCGAAGCTGCGGAGGCGTTCCCGATGAACCTCGGTTTTCTGGGAAAGGGGAACTGCTCTTCGCACGAGCCGCTGCGCGAGCAGATCCTGGCGGGCGCGATCGGCCTGAAGCTTCACGAGGACTGGGGAACCACTCCCGCCGCGATCGACAGCTGTCTCAGCGTAGCCGACGAACTCGATGTGCAGGTGGCGATTCATACCGACACGCTGAATGAGGCCGGCTTTCTCGAAAGCACTCTCGCTGCATTCAAAGGCCGCACCATTCACACGTACCACTCGGAGGGGGCCGGCGGCGGCCACGCTCCGGACATCATCCGCGTCTGCGGCGAAGCCAACGTCCTTCCCTCCTCGACCAATCCCACCCGCCCCTTCACCACCAACACCATCGCCGAGCACCTCGACATGCTGATGGTCTGCCACCATCTCGACTCACGGATCCCAGAGGACGTCGCTTTCGCTGAAAGCCGGATTCGCCCCGAAACAATCGCCGCAGAAGATCTGCTCCACGACATAGGAGCCATATCCATGATGTCGAGCGACAGCCAAGCGATGGGCAGGGTGGGGGAGGTGATCACCCGCACCTGGCAGACGGCCCACAAGATGAAAGTGCAGTTCGGAAAACTGGAGGACGAAACGCACCCTGCCGCAGATAACTTCCGCGCCCTGCGTTACGTTTCCAAGTACACGATCTGCCCCGCTATCACCCATGGCATCGCACATGAAGTCGGCAGCCTTGAGCCTGGAAAACTTGCCGACATCGTTATTTGGAAGCCAGCGTTCTTCGGCGTAAAACCGGAGACGATCATCAAGGGCGGCTTCATCGCCTGGGCAAACATGGGCGATCCGAACGCCTCAATTCCCACCCCGCAACCAACCATCTACAGACCACAGTTCGGCGCTTTCGGCCGATCGATCGCGTCCACCTCGCTTACCTTTGTCAGCGCCGCCTCGCTGGAGGCCGGGGACCTAACAGAGCTGGGATTGCAGAAGCGCCTCTCGGCCGTCAGGAATTGTCGCTCCGTCACCAAGCGCGACCTCCCTTTTAACAACGCCCTGCCAAAAATCTCAGTG
>JBGTDO010000076.1:0-20466 GCA_041748235.1 Akkermansiaceae bacterium
ACCCCGCCTACAGCCTTTGGAGAGCAGTTGTCAGTCTTGGCAGGTGTAATGCCCTGATGCTGTCCACGGGGACAACATGAGTCTAAAGATCCCTTGTTCCTCATTCCGGTGCATCGGATCGAATCCATTTTTCTGCCTTCAGAAATTTTTACACCCTGCCCCGGAACTGTCGGAAACGTTGTCACTCTCCCCGCCCGATTTCACCCTAGAATACTATTTTCACTCTTAACTCGTTGTCCATCAACGCTTAAGGCCGCTACGAAAACCACTTGGCACGACAAGTGCATACTTGGAACGAGCTCCCCCAACGAGAGCCTTTTAAACCAACCAACCAAAACAAAAACATGAAAATACATAAAATCGCCGCCACCGCATTCGTGGCCGCTGCCGCTCTGGCTGGCAGCGCCCAAGCAGCACTTATCACGGGATCAGTCGGAATCACTACCAGACCTGGCACGACTCTCAACGTCGACTTTGGCACAGACTTCGTCAATTTCACTCCCGACAGTTTCAATGCCCAGGTTGACCAAGGTACCGGAACGGCGAGCACACTCGCTCCAATCGGGACGATCGTTACCTACAAGGATTTTGACTATAGCGCCCCCTTCACTGTGGTAGGAGGAAATCCCCTGTGGCTAACGGACACTGGCTCACTTGCTTTCTTTCTCACCAGCATCACAGACATGTTCGAGAATGGTACGGCTCCGGGAGCTCAAGGACTGACCTTGTTCGGTGAAGGGTTCTTTACCAGCAATGTTGCCGGCTTTGATCAAACTCCTGCAACTTGGACCTTCCAAGCCAACTCGACCGGGGGCGCGCCTAGCTTCACGTTCGCATCCACAAATGCGGCACAACCATCCCGGGTTCCTGATGGCGGCACCTCCGTTGCTCTTCTTGGCTTCTCGCTCCTCGGCCTTGCCGGTGCCCGCCGCAAGTTCGCGAAGGCCTGATAGAATCCTAGTCTTAGGCAGCTAGTCCTGCCTTCGAACTCTGAAACAAAACAAGCCGATCAGGTGCGCCTGATCGGTTTGTTCTTTTGCTAGCCAGCACCGGAGATACCGCAAGGCGCTCGTCCGGCGACCACGGCTCGAAACTGCTGGCACCGCAGGCTTCGCAAACTTCCGCTTGATCCAAGCGAGGGAGTTCGGCATAGAGGGTGTCACAGTCTGCGCCTGAGCTAGCGCCATATTGACAAAACTCCTGACGAAGATGTCGGATGAGCTTACACGTCTCAAGATCCCCAAAGCCAGAAACCATCAAGCTTTTAGACGAAAGTCTCTGATTTCCAACAACTTACAGAACTAGAGTGGTTTGGCATACCTTATGCTTTAATTCCTACACCCCCCCTTAATTATGAAGCCGTCTCTCCGAACCATAGCGCTCAGCGCATTCGCCCTGCTTGCAAGCATTTCAAATGTCTCAGCTGTTTCTATTCAATGGAACGGAAATTTTTCTGGAAACACCACCACTAAAAGCGGACTGAATGACAACATTACCTTTGGCCTTGGCACGGATATCACGGAAATCAAGGTGGACGCCAGTTCCGGTATAAACGGCGGCCTAACGGTTGATTCCTCGGGCAGCTGGAGTTACATGGGCTCTCTTAGCCCGACATCCACCGTAGTCGGGTTCGCTCTCAAGGGAGGACCCCAGTTCGCGCTTTATAGCGTCCTCGATCACGCTCCCGGCTCTAATATCTCCAGCTTACCGTGGAGTATGACAGGAATCCCGGGCACCGATGGAGAAGCTACCCCTTCCCCACTTACCGTCGGAAAACGCCGGAGCACTCCCGCCTTGTCCCACTTTTCATTGTTTGTTGCAAATCGCCCTTCCGTTGGGGTTCCGGACGGTGGAACCACGTTCCTTCTTCTCGGCGGCTCTCTCCTCGGGATAGGTTTGATTCGCAGGTTCGTCTCTCGGATGGCCTGAGTGATCAAATTTTACGCCCCCAGAATTGCATCGGGATGAGCCATCTTTTGATTCGGGCTGGGAATAGTTTCTACTCTTTACTGATCCCGAGCTTGTTCATCAGCTCATAGATGGTCGGGCGGCTCACGCCCAGTTCCTTTGCGGTGGCGGAGATGTTGCGCCCGTTGCGGTCAAAAGCCTGCAGCAGCATCTCCCGCTCAACCTGTTCGCGGGCTTCCTTGAGGCCCGCACCTCCGACGGGTGTTCCGATCCCCGGGCCCTCAGACCGAGTCTCAGCAAGCTCCAGATCCTCCAGCGAAATTCTCCCTTCGTCGGCCATGATGACCGCCCGGTGGATCCGATTCTGCAGTTCGCGGACGTTCCCAGGCCAGGAGGCGCGAGAGATTGCCGTCAAAGCCTGCGGATCGAAGGACAAATCGTCGCGCCCGTGCTGTTTTCCGAAACGGTCAAGGAAGTCCTTAGCGAGCAATACCACGTCCTCACCCCGCTCGCGAAGCGCTGGCAGCTTGCAAACCACAACCGCGAGCCGGAAATAGAGATCCTCACGAAAGCGTCCTTCGGCAATGGCCTTGGTAAGATCGACATGGGTGGCTGCCAAGACCCTGGCATCCACTTCGATTTCCTTCCGCCCGCCCACCCGTTGGATACGTTTTTCTTGAAGGAATCGCAACAACTTGACCTGGACGGGCGGAGGCAGATCGCCGATCTCATCGAGAAAAAGGGTTCCGCCAGCGGCGGTTTCGATCAATCCGATTCGCTGGCTAGTGGCACCGGTGAACGCCCCCTTTTCATAACCGAACAGCTCGCTTTCGATGAGGTTCTCCGGAATGGCGTTGCAGTTGATCGCGACGAACGGCTTGTTCTTGAACGGGCTGCGGCGGTGGATCGCATTGGCGATCATCTCTTTGCCGGTACCGCTTTCTCCCAAGATAAGAATCGGGGCGGAGGCCTTGGCAACCTTCTCAACCGTCTTGAATACTTCCTGCATTTTCGCGCTCCGTCCCAGAATCCCTTCGAACATGTCAGGCCGGGCCTCATTCTGAAGGTTCCGGTATTCGTTTTCTAGGTCGGAGACGAACACGCACCGCTGCAGGAGCAGCCGCAACTGCTCCACATCCACAGGCTTGCAGAGAAAATCATAAGCGCCGGCACCGATCGCTCGAACCGCGTTCTCCCGGTCGCTCTGGCCCGAGATGATAATCACTTTGGTAGAGCGGTCCAATGCCAGCAAGCCTGCCAGCACTGCCATCCCTTCGGTAGTGTCGTTCGGACTGGGGGGAAGCCCAAGGTCCAGCAGAACCACTTGCGGACCTTGCTCGCGGAAACGCGCGAGCGCCTCGACCCTATCTCCAGCCAAGGCGACGTCGTACTCGGCCGCCACCGCCCATTTCATCTGGGTGCGTATCTCCTCGTCATCGTCGATGATCAGAACTTTCGGCTTCATGCTTTCCGGGTGGGGCAGGACTCTCGGGGGGTGGCAGCAAAATCGTGAAACAGGTCCCGGCTCCCACCGTGCTGGCAACCTGGATCGAACCGTTATGCGCTTCGACAATTTTCTTACACTGAAACATCCCAATTCCCAATCCTTTTGTCTTCGTGGAGCAAAATGGGCGGAAAAGCTGATTTTTTATGAACTCGGTGGACATACCAGTTCCTTCATCACTTACCGTAAGGACCAGCCGTCCTTGATCGATTCGCGTGGCAACCACAAGGGCGCCTTTCTCGGGACTCGCCTCGCCCGCGTTAACCAGCAGGTTGGTCACAACGCTGCGGAGGGCTTCCTTGTCGAGATTGAATTCCGGCAGGGGCTCCAGCATGCGGACGAGCGTCAACCGCGTCGGCAGCCCGGCCTCCAGCCCATCAAGCACTTCCGCGCAGAGAAGGTCGAGTCGACACGATTCCCGCCGGAGTTGCAACTCGTGTCGCAGGCCGCTTAACTTGGAGATCATCTGGTTGATCCTCTCCACCGTGCGGCCCACAGCGCGCACGGCGTCCGCCCGGAACGCTGGATCGTCGAAGTGGATCGGCAGATTTTGCAGAGTCAGATTCAGGCTGTTGGCGGCGTTCTTCAAATCATGGACGAAAAAGGTCGAAAGAGTCTGAAATGCCTCCAGTTCCGTGGCCTGCAGAACTTTGTCAGTAAGCGAACAGTTCAAGAGCGCGGCCGCAAGCTGATCTCCGATACAACCCAGCAGATCCAACTCCTCGTGGCTGTAGGGCACCCCGTTGACTCGGTCCGCCAGCACCACCAGTCCCACCAGACGTTCAGCCGCCACCAGCGGGATAACCAAGCGGTCACCACCGTGGCCAAACTTGCTCGGGCAGATCTCGCGGAGGATCTCCGCCGCCCGCCCCTTGTGCTTTTCCAAGTTAAATGGCCGTCCTACCGCCTGCAGCTCCCACAACTCTTCCTCCCCGAGAACGGGATTGGAATCCTCCATTCGTTCCTCGGTCGCGCCGATCACCTCCAGCTCCGCTGGATCTCCTTGGACTGCAAATACCGTTACACCCAGAACATGAAAATTCTCAGCGATCACTTCGCCGGCGTTTTTGCCCAAGGTCTCGGCATCCAATAAACTAGAAGTCCGCCGGGTGAAATCGGTCCAGATTTTGCGAAAGTCATGTTGGGCCCGCTGGAAATGCCGACTCACGAAGCGTTGGAGGCCGGTTCGAAACCGGTCAGAAAGCAACAGCACAGTTAGTCCGACCAAGCCCAGCAGGACGATGAATGCCTGAGCCGGGAAGCTCGCAGCCCCTCCTAACAGGCTGACCACTTGGGCCAGCACCCCCACAATCAGGAAATAGCCTCCGGCCACAAACACCGTCAGCGACCCCTGGAGAACCGCTCTTGAAGGATAGAGGTCCAGCTTGCCAAGACTCGAGCGGGAGTTCCCCACAGTGATCAGCCCACAACCCAGCAGCACTCCGACGTTCCCTAGGACGGCGAGATTCGGATCATAAGCCGAGAACAGCAGGGTTTGGCTGAACGAATACAGCTTCACCCCAAAAATCATTGCAGTGCCAATAAATAGATACTTGATTCGCCAGCGGTTCATCCCGACCGAAGCGCGGAAGGTTTTTTCGAGATTTGCCAGAATGCCCAATGTGACCAAAAGAGCCGTCATCACCCACGCTTTCCCGGCGGCACGAAAGCGTAGGATCTCCCCCTCGCCGGACACGATCCGCTCGATGATACCATCTTGAAACGCTATCAGAATGCCCGGTGGGACGGCGAGAGCGGCTATCAGAATCCATCTCCAGCGACGGAGAAACTCAATCCGGTTGCCGCGCGCATAGACGAGGCTGAAACAGAGCCAGACCGCCAACAGGGGCGACTTCACCATGAGGGCGAGCTCCAATTGCTCCATCGCGGCGGCACTGCCCGCCGCGATGGAGGCCGCCTGGTCGGCCAGTCTCTCAACCCCCAGCAGAACCATGGCGAAAAAGAAACACCAGCTCGTCCAGGCACGCGGCTGCCGCACCACCGCAGCGGTCCCGGTGAGCAAACAAGCGGCTGCCGCAATCCATGTAAGTTCCGAGGTCATTGCTTCATGTCTCGCGCCCTGCCGACGCTATCACTTGCCAGAATCACGACGCAGGGTCACCCAAAAACGAAAAGAGGCGCGACCGCATCGGCGGCCGCACCTCGGGATAATGACTCACAGGAAAAGGTTGGTCTTACCAGTTACTGCGCTCCACGAAAACCACGTCGTAGGGCCGGAGGTAGAATGCCTGGCTTTCCGATCCGCTCAACGGGGCGGCCAGATCCAACACGAAGCGCCGTTGGGTTCCCCCCTCGTTTCGGATCACGTAAACTTTCCTTGGATTGGCCAGCTTCGAGAACCCTCCCACTTCCATCACCGCCTCCAGCACCGTGATGGAACGATCCAGCGGCACCTTTCCAGGAGAGGCCACTTCGCCGGAGACATAAACCGACGCCGCCGACTGGTCGAGGCTTACGAACACTGTCGGATCGTTCAGGTGCGGCTTGTACATTCCAACCAGCGAAGATTGTAACGAACTGGCGGTACGGCCGCTTGCTACCACATTTCCTACCAACGGCAGGCCCACCTTTCCGTCCGGCTGAACCTTGATCGTCTGGTTCAGTTCCGGTGCTCCTGGATAGGCGACACGAATGACGTCGCCAACCGCGAGAGTGCCCCGCGGAGTCGCGGTGGCGGCACCCACTGGAAGAGAATAATCTATATCGGAAGATCCGCAGGCAGACAATGCAATTGCCATCAGCGCCACGCTAAACCACTGGGCCACACGTTTCTCCCAGCGGCGAGGTCCACTCAAACTCAGGTAAATCAGGCGTGAGAGGGTGCCATGCATCGTTCTGCTCGTCGTTATCATTTGGGGGGATGTTAGGAGGTGGATTCGGGAGTGCGGGAAATCGCTTCGCAGGCTGAACTTCTGCCGTCTCGGGGACTCGCTCTCTGACGGCAAAGCTTTCAAAAATGATTCCAAGGGTCAATCCATTTCGGCCGGATTCGGTCCGTCTCTACCACACTCTCTACCACACTCTCTGCCAGCGCCTAAGCCGACAGTGGCGTTCACAAGCTCACTTTTGGCATGGAAAGTCCGGGGCACGTCTTTCGGCCTGCTGGAGCCATCGTTGAAACGTGCGCGCACGGCTTTCAGCCGCAAATCACTGCTTGAGTCGTTCCCCTCCAACCCTACCACCGAACCGCTTCTGATTCTCGCAATTTGCACCGGTAACCGCCTAAATTGCATGGCCGAAAATTTTACGGGCCTCGATCGTGCCAATTCTCTTGAAAAAAATCTAATTTTTGGTCTGATGGACAAGCCACTGATTATTAGTGGGTTACGTGCTGTTGCACCCACCTTAGACAGCCCACTTTCAAAAACGTTCAAAATAATTTCCTTCCCGCTTTAATTTGACACGGTTAATTATAACCGCATGTCACTCATCCGGGGACCCAAAGCGTCACGTTTTGTCACGGTTGCTTTCAAAGTATTGCTTTTTGCAATCGTGACGCTCCCCGCAGTCGGCACGTCGGTCGAAGGATCTGGAAGCGTCCTCATCGCCTGGAATACAAACCCGGAGCCCGATGTCATCGGCTATCGAGTCCACTACGGATCAGAAAGCGGCCTTTACACCAAGGTGGTCGACATTGGTCCCTCCACTGAGTTCGAGATTTCCGGATTGATTGAGCACCAAGACTACTTTTGCACGGTCACCGCCTACAACGCCCTTGGAGCAACTAGCGATTTTGCGGAAGAGCTCCTGATCATCACCGGCGGTTCCGTCCCAGATCCCGTCCCAGATCCCGTCCCAGATCCCGTCCCAGATCCCGTCCCAGATCCCGTCACAGATCCCGTTACAGATCCCGTTACAGATCCCGTCACCGATCCCGTCACCGATCCCGTCACCGATCCCGTCACCGATCCCGTCACCGATCCGGTGCCTGCCAAAGGGCTTGGCAGCGTCATTATTGCCTGGGACCCGAATCCCGAGCCTAGTGTAAGCGGCTATCGGGTCCATTACGGAACCGAAAGCGGAGCTTATATCAAAGTCGTGGATGTCGGACTCGCCACGGAGATCAAGCTCACCGGCTTGATCGAGCAGAAAAGCTACTATTGCTCGGTCACCGCTCACACCGCCCAAGGTATCGGCAGCGAATTCGCAGACGAACTGCTGATCATTTACACGGCACCCGATTCTGGTCCCATCACCGGTCCCATCACCGGTCCCATCACCGGTCCCATCACAGATCCCATCACAGATCCCATCACAGATCCCATCACAGATCCCATCACAGATCCCGTTACTGATCCCGTTACCGATCCCGTTACCGATCCCGTTACCGATCCCGTTACCGATCCCGTTACCGATCCGGTGCCTGCCAAAGGACTTGGTAGCGTCATTATTGCCTGGGACCCGAATCCCGAGCCTAGTGTAAGCGGCTATCGGGTCCACTACGGAACCGAAAGCGGAGCTTACATCAAAGTCCTGGATGTCGGACTCGCCACGGAGATCAAGCTCACCGGCTTGATCGAGCAGAAAAGCTATTATTGCTCGGTCACCGCCCACAGCGCCGCAGGTGTTGACAGTGAATTCGCAGACGAACTGCTGATCATTTACACGGCACCCGATTCTGGTCCCGTCACAGATCCCGTCACAGATCCCGTCACAGATCCCGTCACAGATCCCGTCACAGATCCCGTCACAGATCCCGTCACAGATCCCGTCACAGATCCCGTCACAGATCCGGTGCCTCCCGAGGGACTTGGCAGCGTCATCCTTGCTTGGGACCCAAATCCCGAGCCGAGTGTCACCGGCTATCGGGTTCACTACGGAACGAAAAGCGGAGCTTACACCGAAGTCGTGGATGTCGGAATCGCCACGGAGATCAAGCTTACCGGCTTGATCGAGCAGAAAAGCTACTATTGCTCGGTCACCGCCTACAGCGGCGAAGGTATGGACAGCGAGTTCGCAGAGGAACTGCAGATTTATTACACAGCGCCCCCGGCCGATCCAGTAGCAGATCCAGGTCCCATCAACGCGCCGGGCCCCGTAAACGAGGAATTCTGCATCGAATGTTTGACTCTTGGAGCCGATCAATTGATGACGTTCGACGTCCGCGGGATGACAGGTAACACCGTGGAAGTGTATGCATCAGACGATCTGGCAACATGGACTCTCATCGGGACCCTCACAGGCGTTTCCGGTTCGTTCTCGATCAAGGATACAGCCGCCGAAGGCAAGTCACAGAGATTTTATCAGCTCAGAACGCCATAGCCGTAGCGAAACGAAGACTGACGGTGAAATCTGAAATGGTGAGTGAAAACCATAGCTTCACATACTCGTCGCGTCACTGAATTCCTCGTCAGCAGTCCGCGTCGCAGCCACGGCGCGTGCGCATCTGTCAATGTCGCTCCGCTCGATGCAATTTTCCGCCCTCAGCCCCTCTCTTGGCCCTTAGGGCCCATGCGAGTAGGAAAAGAGGAACAAGCGACGCGCCGAAAAACAGCGGTCCGCCCTTGCGGTGGATCCAATGATGAATCATCTCCGGCCCGTACTCAACGCACAGCCAGCCAATCACAAAAATCCTAACCGCGTTCCGCAGAATACCCAGTGGCACAACCGCCCCGACCAGAATCAAACTCCTGGTGGTGGTGGGCAGGAACAAGTGGGCGGCCACCACGCTGGTAATCAGGAGCACCCATGTTGATCGGATCCCACTGCACTCCTGCGCGACCTCAAGGACGATCCCTGGAAGTTCAAGAACCTGACCGGTGCGGAACACGGGAATTCCTCCCCAATTGAAGACCGTTTCCGAAATAATCGCAGAGGCCACCATCAAGAATTCCTCCAAATGCCATACCACTGCGTCCGGCAGCGGAATCATAAATGAAAGGAACGCCATCGGGAACAACGCCGAGCGCATCCATCCCGCGCCAAGGAACAGGAAGCCGATTCCCCACTGGCCCACAAGCCACGCTCCAATTTGCAGCGCCACGAGGTCTACGGCTGACCAAGCGGGCCGAGCAGTGAGCGACCAGGCCAGCGTGGCCAACGCCAACAGGGCAAGCGCTCCGCCCACCCAAAGCGTCGGCCTGGACTTCCAAGCCAGTTCCTTCCGCCCGGTAACCAGCAGGTATGCGGAAACGACCGGGATCAGGATGACATGGGAGTGAGAGTCTTCACGCATCGCAAGAAGCACCCACTGGTGGATCACACCCGCAAAGGCAATGGAAAGCGCAATGGATCCAGTCACCGCTCCCCAGAGCTTCCCCTTATCGGTCCGCCAAAAACGGGAATCAGCGGCGGACTGGTCGGGAGCTACTTCATCTGAGAGAGTCGATTGATTCGCTGATGAATTTTTCATGGGGGAGAGCGGAACGGGCAGCAGGTGGGGTGAACAAGGACGGGCAACGAGTGATCAAGAACAGAGACTGGACGAACCGCCATCAACTTGCAAACATCTGCCCAGCGGCAGCGGGCGAGACCTGAAAGGAAAGCTTGGCTCTGGAAATGCTAGTAAAAAATTTATGTGCGGTATCGTTGGCGTCAGATATTTTAAGGGTCGCGAGGCGGAGGAAGGCCTGCTGCGGGAGATGGCGTCCCAGCTTCAACACCGTGGCCCGGATGGTGAAGGATTCCTTCTTCGTGGCGGCGTCGGTTTTGGCCATACCCGGCTTTCCATCATCGATCTGGCAGGCTCGCCCCAGCCGATGACTTCCGCCAGCGGTCCGTTTCATATCACCTTCAACGGCGAGATCTTCAACTATCCGGCTTTGCGTGCCCAGCTTGTCCAACAAGGCGTTCCACTGCGCACCAACGGCGATACGGAAGTGCTGCTCGAAGTTCTGCGTAGGGATGGGTTGAAGGGAATCGAAAAGCTCAACGGTCAGTTCGCCTTCGCCTATTATGATGAGAGCAGGGAAGCACTCGTGGTCGCGCGGGATAGGCTGGGGATTCTGCCGCTTTACTACCACGTGGGTCCGGACTTCGTCGCCTTCGCCAGTGAGATCAAAGCGCTGCTTCCGGCAGTTGGAAAGACCGAGCTGGATGACGAGGCGGTTGAGGATTACCTGACATACCGCTCCGTCCCGCCACCCCGCACCTTGTTCAAGGGTGTCAAAAAGTTAGCACCGGGCACTGCCCTCCACATTGGCAAGGACGGCAGTCTCCGGGAAGAAATTTACTGGTCTCTCCCCGCCCGCCACCAGGGCGAGATGCTCACCGGCGATGCTGCCATCCGCGCGGTGGATGAAAAACTTCAAGAAGCCGTCGCCCTCCGATTGGTCGCGGATGTCCCAGTCGGCGCCTACCTTAGCGGCGGCCTCGACAGCAGTCTGACGGTGGCACTGATGAAAAAACTCCGCGAGGGAGGCGAGGTCCAGACCTTCGCCGCCGGCTTCTCGGATCCGAGATTCGACGAACTCCCTTTCGCTCGCCAAGTGAGTGAGGCGGTCGGCACCGTCCACCATGAAGTAATGGTCGATTCCAACGATTTCATGGAGTTGTGGGAAAAACTTAGCTGGCACCGGGATGGCCCGATGAGTGAACCCGCAGACATCGCCATTCACAAAATCGCCATGCAGGCACGCGCCGAGGTAAAAGTCCTTCTATCCGGCGAGGGCAGCGATGAAATCTTTGGCGGCTACCCGAAATATGCCTACGAGCCGAAACTCGCCCCTCTGGCCGCCATCCCGGGTTTTCTGCGGGTTCCCGCATTCCGGATCGGCGAGCGACTGCTCCCGGAATCCAGGAACCGGATGCGCCAAGCGGGACGTGCGCTCGCCGCCCGCTCGCCTGCGGAGCGCATGCAAACATGGTTTGGTCCGTTCACCTGGTACGAACGCCGGTCGCTCCGCCCGGAATACGGCAAAGGCAACGAACCCGGACAGTGGGACCGCGCGGAAGGCGACCATCTGCGCCGCATGCTCTACGTGGACTGCCACACATGGCTGGCCGACAACCTGCTGGAGCGGGGCGACCGCATGTCGATGGCCGCCAGCATTGAAAACCGTCCGCCGTTCCTCGATCACGAGCTCGTCGAGCTCGCCTTCCGCGTGGACTCCGCAATGAAAATCAAGGGCAACAGCGGAAAGTGGCTCATCAAGGAAATCGCCCGCAAGCATCTCCCCGAGAACATTGTGGATCGCAAGAAGGTCGGCTTCAAAGTCCCGCTCGACACTTGGTTCCGTGGCAGTCTCAAAGATTATGTCCACGACCTTTTGTCAGGTCCCGACTCCTTCGTCAGCAGCTACTTCAACCGCCGGATCGTCACCAACCTCCTCTCCGATCACACCAAAGGTCGCCGCAACGAAGAGCTCCGGTTATGGACTCTCATGGGCTTAGAGATCTGGTACCGGGCGTTTTTCAGCGCCCCTTCAGCCTCACCGCATTCCAAAGTCTAGAAGGATGGAAGAACTTCATCAAAGCGCCGCCTCGTAGAACTTATTGAGCCGTTCCGGCCAAGAATTCGCTTCAACAAATGCCAGCCGTTCTCGTTCGGATGTGGCCTCATCTCTCAGCGCCGCCTGTATCTGTTGAACAAATTCCTCTGGAGTTGCGGCACGACGCACTTCTGGTATCGCACGAATTGGCTCCAAGTCAGTAGCGACGACGGGTTTCCCCGCAGCAAGATATTCATACATCTTCAAGGGGCTCATTGCCTGAGTCAGGTCACTGGAGATGTGGGGAATCAGAGCAACATCCGCTGCGAAAGTAATGCCTCTGATCGCCTCTCTTGTTTGCTGGGGCGCAAAATATACGTTTGATAACTCTCTTAATGGTGCGACCGCTGCCGCATCCTGAAGATAACCGACAATCGCGATCGTCGCCGCCGGGTAGGCTTTTGAGACAGCTTCTATGTAATCTAGATCGATGCGCGAGTCGATACATCCAGTATAGAGGAATCGGGGCCTTGGAAGATCGGTAAACCATGAGGGGGCCGACACAGGTTCCGCCCATTCTGACGGGACAATTCCGTTTGCAACTACTGTTGAAAGTGCTGGAGAAGAGATGGCTTCCACTATACGCGGTGTAACCCCAATTACCCGATGCCGCGATGCCGCGATGGATCGATAAGCATCGAGCAGGGCGGGTTTATAAGCGCGGTAAGTCGGGTGAGCAGCCCAGTCGTCCCACCCATAGTAGGTCACATGTTTCCAAAATCCATTGTTGGTGGCGGCAGCGGCAGCGAATGGATGAGTCGTGATGAGGACGGGGCTGATCAACCCTCGCTTCTCGGCAGTAGTAGCGAGAAGCGTCACGTAACGTTCATAAATTTTTCTGATTGCCCGGCAATCAACAGGATCGGCTGTCCTCAACCTGAGAGGCGAAAGAAGGGAGACTCGTTCGTCATGCGGAAATGGGACTAGATCCCCGCCGAACAGACGACGTTTAACCTTCCCGAGAACGCTGGAATATGCGTCTGCTATCATCACTCTACGAACACGAGGTGATGTCAGGAGATCAATCGCAACCACATCCGGTGGAAAGATTCTCCGTTTCTCAGCTGTCGCCCAAGAATCGAACGAAAATGTAAACACAACATCGCCGGGCTCACCCTTTGGAATAAAAATGGATTTCACAATGTAACTCCGTTAAAAAATTTTTATTAGGAATCTGGTATCAGGTGTTCTACAGGATCGAAACAAGAACAATTCTTGCACCGCCCCGCACCGCCCTGAGAAACAAATCTCTAGACGTTCCATTTGCGCCGCATGAGCCGTCGAAAAAATTGTGGAGAAATCAAAACCAGCAGACTCCGGATCCAGCTTTTGACATCACCTCCTGATCGCAAACCTTCGCGACCAAGCGAGCGTGCCAGCTCCAAATTTCCGGTCACTGCGGCCAGTTCGGCCCAGCGGCTGACGAAATATCCGTGATTCGCCCGAAGGAGTTCCGCGACCTGAGGGTCCCGGCGAAGCATCGGCCAGTAAAGTTCGGCCTGCACGCGCGTGTAGCATTCAAAACGCAGCATTGCCGCACGCGGTTCATTGTCATCGGATAAGCCGCAGGTGTCGCGCTTCCTGCTGATCAACATCAGACATTCGTTCACCGCTGCATGACCGTGGTCCATCACAAGGCGATAGATCAGCTTCGTGTCTTCCGCCACCCGCAGCGACTCATCAAAAAGCCCCGCCCGCAACAAAGTGTTCCTTTCCACCACGGCGGACTGGATGAATGGATGACGGGAATGACGAAAAAAGCGCGGATCGGCTGCAGGGTAAATCCTGGATTCTCCCAGACCCAAATCAGGATCCATCATCGCAAGATCATCGAGCCGATCTCCCGATTCGTCCTCACAACCGCTGAAGCACACCTTCGCCCCGGTCTTTTCGATACAGGCGAACTGTCGCGCCAACTTCTCAGGATACCATTTGTCATCGGAATCGAGGAACGCGATCCAATCCCCGGTCGCCACATGGATGCCATGATTGCGCGCTGCACTGACTCCTTGATTGAGCGTCTTGATATATCGCACCGGCGACTCCATTCGGCCGACATGGTCCTCGGTATCATCCGTAGACCCATCATCGACAACGATGATCTCGGAAACTTTGATAGTCTGGGCCAGAACGCTAGCAATTGCCCCAACAACCTCTGTCCTGCGGTTGTAAGTCGGAATGATAACACTGATTTTCTGCATGATCTTAGTTGGAGGGGTGGCGAATTTTTTCTCCACCCCACCCTTTTTAAGCTTGGATTGCCGCCGGATGAAGCTGGGATCTACTCAGACTTCACTCTCGATATAAGACACCCAGTCCGCAGGCAACGGAGCTTTCTCGACACCGCTTTCGATCCTCCCTTCCCATGCTGGATTGAAGACCGTGCTGGTTCCATACACCATGATCAAATCTTCGTTGCCGATGTTGCGCAGCGCATGCGCAACTCCGGAAGGGATCACCACGGCCGCATTATCCGGTCCGGGCCTGCTGTCTCCTGGGATGGTGAAACGCATCACCCGCCGGGGCATGCCCGCGCGTTCGTCTACGAGCAGCATTTCGCAAATTCCGGTGAGGAAAAACATGACGTCCCATTGCTCGCGATCGTAGGGACGCAGCGAGTAATCCTCTGGTGACTCGAGATACAGTTTCTTGAACCAATCCTCGGGAGTGGTGCCCTCTGGGATGTGCGGAGGATGGATGTGAAATCCCTTCGCGGTCTCACGATGCATCAATGCGGACGCCCACTGCCGGGGCGCAAGGCCGATCCGATCCAACACGCCCTCGCTGACACGGGTCAGCTCCGAAAAGTATCCCCTGCCCTTCTGTTGGAACACCCTGCGCGGGAAGATCTCCACCCCCGGGATCCATACGTCCGCCAGATCCATGCATCCTGCTATCGCCTCAGACGCGTTCACGCCCGTGCTACCCAGCCGCGCTGCGAGATTTCCAACCGAATAGTCGCGAGTGTCGAGTGATTCACGCGCTTCCGCCCGCAACCCCTGCCATGTTTGATTTTCTTCGTGTGCCATTGATTACTGTTGTTGAATGTCGAAAAGAACTGCCGCGTGACGAGCCAAGATAAATTGAAATGCAGATGGACGGGCTGAGCGCAGATTCACAGAAAGGCTGAAGTAGCTGGCGCGTCTCGCGACAGGAGGTGCCCGGAGCGTCCCGCTCCGGGCACCTCCAAGAGCTAGCTCAATCCCGAAACGCTCACCCCTGAGAATATGATTCAGCGGCGGAGTCCTAGTTTCCTTAGAAGCGGCCCCGCAGTTGGCCGGAACGACAAGTATATGCATTCCAACCACTCGGCGGGGGTCGCCCTTACCGAAGACTTGTTCATCCCGGCGTTCGGGATGCCGATTTCATCCAGCACCCGGATTAATCTTGAGCGCAAACCGTTGATATCGACGGATACGGAATTTCCATCGCCCCGGATCGTCCCGACGAATGGAATGAAGGCCGTGTCGACGCCGGAGAGAAGATCGCACAGAATCTGGGTCGGAGCCCTTACGCCGCCGTAACGCGGATCCCCGAGTTCAATCAAGGTTGCGCCAGGCGTCATGAACAAGCTGTTGTGCAAGGCGGAGCCGGAGGGTCCCGCCACCACACTTGCGTTGGCATACAACGCAAGCTGATCTTCAAAAGGAAGGGATTCGGCATAAACAAGCGTGAAACCCGCCTGCTGGAACAACTTTTCCACAAGGACTTCGTTCGCAATTACACGGGAGAGCTGTTTCATGCCGAGCTTTCGCCGCGACAGATAAACTCGCTCCACGGGCACTGCGACATCAGGGATTTGCGAGGTAATTTTCCGATGTACCCATGCCAGGGCCGGATCTGCGGAATGGTTGAGCCTGAACAGACGCGCCGGGACCACCAGTTCCTCAAAAGCGATGGGCTCTTCACCCATGATCACCACCCTCTCAAGATCGATGCCGAAAGCTTGCATGCATTGCTGCGCATAACGGGGAATTTTCCTACCGAAGACAAAGGGACTGAATAGGAAGTAATCAAACTGTTCAACTGGAAGAATCTCAAAAACCCAGAATGTAGAGAGCCCCTCCGTGATAAAATGGCCATAGTGACCCGCCATCAGCGATCCGAGATAGAGTCCCTTGCCCGATCGGGTGACGCCCTCGGGACGTTCAAGAACATCCGGATTCTCGCTTTGAAAGAAATCTCCCTTCCATCCCCCGAATCGTTCGGACGATTTTACTTTAGTTCCATCGGCGCGATACACGCAGCCGGAGACTTTCCCATCTCCCACTAATGTTGGAGTTACAAACCCATCGCACACGCGCTCGAACGTCCTCTGATATTCGATGAGGCCGGGGGCTTGATCGGTCATTTCAGAAAAAAGGGCGGCGTTTTCACAGAAATGGCTGGTAGCTGGCGCGTCTCGCGACAGGTCGTGCCCGGAGCGTCCCGCCCCAAGGCGGATCTTCCATCATCTACATGTAGCCGGTGTCCATCTGCGGCTTGGTCGGATACCCGGCAGCCGCGAAGCCGATTCCTCGGGGAGCACACGCGCCTCCGCATGTCGGCTTTGGCATCCCCGCCGAAGCCGGCCGGAGCCGTGGGAGGACGCCACCTCTGCCCTACCGCCCCGCCCGAGAATCAATCACACGGAAAAAATTCGACCAATGAGGCCGACACATCGCCGTTTTCGACCCCGCTTACACCTTGGCGTGCCGCAATCAAGATGGACGCAGGATGCATCCAGAACGGCCTGTGGCGATACTCCCAAGCTACATTGAAGATGCCCCACCCATTTTACAAAGATGCCAGATACTGTCCGTAAGCAGTTTTCGCATATTTCTCGACGGACTCGCTGAGCTTCGCGCGGTCAATCCTTCCTTGCAGGAACGCAACCTCTTCCGGGCAGGCGATCTTCAGGCCCTGGCGGTGCTGGATGACCTGCACGAACTGCGTGGCGTCAGCTAGAGCGTCAGGCGTGCCGGTATCCAGCCAGGTGGTGCCGCGGCCGAGAACCTCGACGCGCAATTCCCCCCGTTCGAGATATAGTCGGTTGAGGTCGGTGATCTCAAGCTCGCCCCGCTTCGATGGCTTCATCGTCTTCACCAGATCGACCACCTTGCTGTCAAAGAAATAGATCCCCGGGACCGCATAGTTGGATTTTGGCTCGGTCGGCTTTTCCTCCAGCGAAATGACATTTCCATCGGCATCGAACTCGACGACTCCATATTGCTCGGGCTCGTTGGTATGATATCCGAAGACTGTCGCACCTTCCTTCCTACGTGAAGCATTCAATAGCGATACACTGAGATCGTGGCCGTAGAAAAGGTTGTCGCCCAAGGCCAGGCAGGCGGGTTCCCCGGCCAGGAACTCCTCGCCGATCAAGAATGCCTGGGCAAGACCTTCGGGCTTTGGCTGGGCGGCGTAGCTAATCTCAAGTCCCCACTGGGAACCGTCGCCTAGCAAAAGCTCGAAATGCGGCAGATCGTGGGGTGTCGAAATCACTAGTATCTCCCGCACCCCCGCGAACATCAGCACGGTTAGCGGGTAATAGATCATCGGCTTGTCATACACCGGGATAAGCTGCTTGCTCAGGGCATGAGTCATGGGCCAAAGCCGACTGCCGGTTCCTCCGGCAAGGATGATCCCCTTACGAAGACTTTGCTCTTCCAAGCTCAATAACGATCGTTTGTTTTCTGCGTTCATAATTTTTCAAGCAATGGCTCCCAAACGTTCTCCGCGGTAGGAGCCATCTTCGATGGACTCGATCCAATCCTCGTGATCGAGATACCATTGCACCGTTTTCCGGAGTCCAGTCGTAAAGGTCTCCTTCGGTTGCCAACCCAGCTCATTGGAAATCCGGGAGGGGTCGACCGCGTAGCGGCGGTCGTGGCCCGGACGGTCTGTCACGTAGGTGATAAGCTCATCCGCCGGCTTGACCTTTCGCTCAGGGGCAAGCTCGCGAACCGCTTCTATCAGCGCGTGCACCACATCGATGTTCTTCATCTCGCACTTGCCGCCGACCACGTAGATCTCGCCGGGTTGCCCGGAAGTGGCGGCCAGCGCCAGTGCGCGGGCATGATCGCCGACATAGAGCCAGTCGCGGATGTTGCTGCCATCCCCATACACCGGCAGCGACTCGCCGCGCAGTGTTTTGCGAATCATCAGCGGCAGCAGCTTTTCGGGAAACTGGTATGGACCATAGTTGTTCGAGCAATTGGTGGTGACCACGGGCATTCCGTAGGTGTGGAAATACGCGCGGGCCAGATGATCGCTGCCCGCCTTGGAAGCACTGTACGGGCTGTTGGGCGCATAGGGAGTGGTCTCACAAAACGCGGGATCGTCCGCCGATAGCGATCCGAAGACCTCGTCGGTCGAGACATGGAGAAACAGGCAATTGCCACCCTCTGAAATCGGTTTGCCATATCCCGGTGCCTGGGCCCGGCCGCTTTTCCGGACATGACCGCGGAAGCATTCGAGCAAGCGGAAGGTGCCGAGCACGTTGGTCACGATAAACTCCTCCGGGCTGTCAATCGAGCGGTCGACGTGCGATTCCGCCGCCAAGTGCATCACGATATCAATGTCCTCTTCCTCCATCAGCTTGCTCACCAGAGCCTCATCGCAGATGTCGCCCTGCACCAACTGGTGCCGCGAATCTTGCTCGACCTCCTCCAGATTCGCCGGATTGCCGGCATAAGTCAGCTTGTCGAGGGTCACCACCCGATCAATCGACACACCAAGGTCTTGCGACGCGTCGCCTAACAAGTAATGCACGAGATTGGATCCAATAAATCCGGCGCCGCCGGTAACGAGTATGTTCATGTTTTTTGAAGAGTTGTCTGTTGTCGGTGGTCGGTCGTCTGTGAAGAGGGAGAGAAGAGTTGGCGGTTGGCGGTTGTCTGTTGTCTGTGAAGAGAGAAGAGTCTGGGCGAAAGATTGAAGTGCCGAGTGATCAGTGATCAGTGATCGGTGATCGGTGGGAGTGCGGTGGGGAGAAGTTCTGCGGGTCGTGGCTGCCGGATGATAATGGCAAATCATAGATCGCATTATCACGTGATCGCGTATCCCCGCGTTTCGTTTTTCGAACTCATCAAGTGATCAAATCGGTGCGATTGAGGGTGGCGGGTCAGGGGAAATACGTAGACTGCCCTTTTACCTTTCTGATTTTTCTTTTCCACCGATCACCGATCACCGATCACCGATCACCGGGTCACCGACAACAGACAACAGACAACTCTTCACCCCCTCCCCGGCCGGAACAGGAAGCGGGCATACAGATAGGCGGCCGCCTCGCTTACCACCTCCTTCACTCCCTCGCTGTAGCGCCACCAGAACTTAGGATCGTAGTCGCGGTCACGAACCGAGATAACGCCCACTTCGATTCCGGGCCCAAAAGCTTTTTCGAATAACAATCGGCTGCGCCGGGCGTGCGGGCCGATAGTGAGGACATTGACCGACCGCACCTCGATGTCTCGCTCCGCCAGCCAATCCCGAACTTCTTCCGCCAAGCGATAGGTTCGGTCCCTGGTTGTTTCCGGCACGTGGATTTTGTGAATGAGACCGGATTGCCCAGTGATTCGCCAAATTCGATACTCCGCAACCTTTTCTTTGCCATTATTTCCCAAGTCCGGATCCTCTTCCCCGGTCTGCGTTTTATCGCCAGCCATCAAAAAATATCGACCATTTCCTTCCTCATAAAAATCGAACCCCTGCTCCAGCGCGTAGTCCTGCACCCATCCTTCGATCACAAGCACCTCCGCCGATACCGGGCGATGGACCGCCAGGAACGGATAGACTCCCTTCACCCCGCCATAAGCGACTAACAGGCTCGCGATCAACAGGAGCAGCCATCCCCGCCAAGTCGGCACCCATATGGCCGCCTTCCGGATGCAGCCGGCGAGTTTTCGGGAAGGGGGAGTGGTTGTTGAGCGGGAGGAAGACAAGTGGGACCGGTTGTCGGTTGTCGGGGAAGAGAGAAGATGTGATCGGTGATCGGCGGTCGCGGTGGTTCATCGGATCTCGACGAGCGGATCCTGATCGCTTAGTAGCTGGAGTGCGAAAGACAACCGAGACCGTAAAATTTGCTTTAAACGGCGTTCGAGGTATTCCCGCAGGTGAGCCAGATGACTTTTGGCGGAGGTCCGTGGCGCACGAGAAGATCCGTGAAATCGACGTCTTTCGTCATCACCACCACTTCGGCTTGTCGAGCTGCCATGAAGACTTCCGAGTCGTCCGCGTCCCACATTCCCAGCCACTTGAGGGACGTTGCCTCGATTTCGGGAATCGCTTCATTGATCCATGGCGCCAGTGAAGGCGACAACTGGGCATCGATCCACAGCTTCATGCGGCCACCACGGGATGACCGATGCGCTCGCGGGCATACCGGATGGCGGCAAATACATCCTCCTGCTCCAGATCGGGGAGTTCTTCGGTGATCTGAGCGATCGAGAGCCCGTTCGAAAGGAGGTCGAGGACATCGACGACGCGGATCCTCATTCCCCGGATACAAGGCCTCCCGCCGCACTGGCGTGGATTGATCGTGATGCGGGAATCGTTCATGGTCTGAGGATGGGATGAAGCGGATTCGATTTCAAGGTCGGGACTCAGGTCGGTTGTCGGTTGTCG
>JBGTDO010000077.1:0-21682 GCA_041748235.1 Akkermansiaceae bacterium
TACGCTTCGCCCGTGGTCCAAGCCCTGCAACCGCCTCCAATCCGCCGCCGCCCGCGCCCCGCGCCACCGGCCCGGAGACATCGCGCACGCGCAGGCGACTTCAAGCGGAGCAGGGGAGAAAACCTCCTCCCGGTGGAGGTAGTCTCCCGGGACAAGTATTTGGCCGGGTCGTTTAGCATTCCGAGTGGCTGGGACAGCCTCGAAATGGAGTTCGTCGGACCCGATGGCAGCCTCGGGAAATACGGCAACCTCCTCGGCGGCGGCACCACGAAAATCTACGACAAGGTCGAGGACGTTCTGGCGGACTCAGACTACGCGGCAGGCGGCCAGGCTGATAGTCAGAAAGTCTGGTTCGTTAAGGATTCGACCGATGCCAGGAAGATCGACTATTACACCTGCTTCGACTCCACAGGCGAGGTCAAAATCAAACTCTATCTGAACGGCAAGCCCGAGCCACTTGGCGAAATTACCCACACCCTCACCGCCGCGGAGGATTTCGCCGCAGTCATCGACTACGTGGACCAGTGGGTGAAAGGCACCAGTTTCGACTTCACCGGCGGCGTCACCACACCTCCGCTCGCCATGAAAATGAGCATGAGTGAAACAAGCGCTACCTCGAGTGGAGGAGGCATCCACAACCTCACGCGTGCCGCCCTCATACCGTTCTTCAACGTCGTCAACAACGTCGAAGGCCTGAGCAGCGTCGCATTTGGACTGTTCGATGGAATCAAGGAAGGCGTCAGCGACGATTGGAAACTCATCCAACTCATCAAGAGCGGAGCGCTGGGTGCCGGAGGTTGGGCCATTCAAGCCGCAGAGGATGAACTCACCAAATGGAAAGACGATTCGGGCAAGCGCGCGGCGGAACTCAAGAAAGCCGCCGATCGCCTCTGTCAGGAATGGGTCTTCAAACCCATGGAGACAGTCCAAGCCGATCTATCGACTTGGGAAGGCTTCAAGAAACGAAGTTGGCAAACTTGGAAAAGCGTAGAAGGCACTGCTAACAAAGCCTGGGTTCTTACTCAAAGCTCGTGGGGCAGCATCAAGACGGGACTCTCTGAGTGGGTGAACGACTTCGCGGACCGCATGATGGAAGGAGCGGAAAAAGCCCACTGGAGCGAGAACCTCCTCGTCATGGACAAGATCGGGGGCGACCAGAACGAGGCCACCCGACAGGCAGGCTATACATTCGGCTACACCTTCGGTTACATCTCCGAGCAAGTCGCGGTGGGAATCCTGACCGGCGGCACGGTTAAAATCGGTGCCGTCATGACCAAAGGTGGCGCGGCCATGGCCACACAACTCGCGGCCTGCCGCGTGTTGCCCGTCGTCGCCAGGCTCCAGTTCGTCAAAAAATGGGCGGCAAGCTTAGCGATCAGCATCGAGATGAAAGTCGCCGTCGAGCGCGGCCTCATCATCGCAGCGGAAACACCGCTCTGGCTAGCAGTCAAAGACTCCGCCGCCGAGGTAATCGAGCGCGGCATGAAACGGGCGACCTTCGAGAGAACCGCCTTCTCGAACTCCAAGGTGCTTGATGAAGTCATCGCCGCACTGAGCATCAAAAAACTCATCCTCACGCCCGGCCGAGAAGGTCAGTTCTGGTATAAGTTCGCGCTGTTTTTCGAAATCATGGGCGACAAGGCCACCGCTCCTGCATCCAAGGGCTGGGTGAAGGCATATAACAGATTGCTCAAATTCGACGGTGATGTCTTCGAGGAAGATCGAGCGGGAGACTTGCTGGCGTTGTATCGAGCAGAAAGTTCAGCATCGGGCAGGGAAGCGCTTCGTAAAAGCCTTGATGATTTTGCTGCCAACGCGAACCCGGCAGCATTGCATCCTGATCTGAAATTTGTGGACATCGAGAATGTCGCATCCAAAGGATATCGGTATGTGGCAGGCTTCACAGATCTCCAGGCACAAGGATGGAAATTTACCCCTAACACTGGCAAAGGATGGTATTGCACATTTGATGAATTTTCCAGTCCTGCTACAGCAGCGACGAAACTGCAGATTCCAGTCTTGAACGCAAACGCTGCGCGCTACCGAGTAGAGTTCGAAATTGTCCCACTTAAAGATCATGCATTGGTTCCTTACGGAAGATGGGATAATGCTGAGTGGCTTGAACCTCTTGCTCGTGATTTTCCTGAATTTGGAACAGGCGGGGCGTCTCAATTTCTCATCAAAGGACAAGAAATTCCGATAAACAAGATTTGGGACTTATCAACCAACCCTCCAACTCTAATTTTTCAAGCACCATGAGTGATCTAGATTTCCCACAATTACGGCAGACATTAAATCGAGGTTTTGACTTCGGCATGAATGAAATTTCAAAGAGCGGACTAGAGCTAGCATCGGGCGGTGATCTCGCATTAGCGTTGATGAAGTTGCAAGAGTGGCAGGCAGCAGGTTACATACAGATAGTCAGTAATCCTTTTAACTCTGCTTCAGAAGAAATTTGTGTAAGAATTTTAATGCGAATTGAGGATGGTGATTCTTGGTCTGACCCGATGAGCGGGAAAATGTAAACCCGCTCCAGCAACTCCCCCGAAGATCGTCGCTCCGCACCACCAGACATCCCGCTGGCGGCTGTCACGGGGGCAGCTGGTCCTGCGGGAACATGTGACGTGCGCGTGGTAATGCTGCATCCAGTCCGGGTGCCTCCCAGCGCAGCTGGGTCCCTCCCTCCCTCTGATGTTCCCTCGGGGAGTACCCTCGGCAGCATTACCCGTCGCAGTCACAAGTGCCCTCCGGCCTGTGCAGCTCCCGCGCCAGCCGCAAGTTGCGCTCGCTGTCACTCGCATCCTCCGTCCACCTCACCCCGCACGGCCAGCCGGGAGGCGGTGCCCCGCCCCGGTTCTACTCCGCTTCACTACACGAAAAATGAGGGAAGCCTTCATGCGAGGCGAAGAACGTGAAGGCGCGGATTGTTCTGTCAGCTGCGGCTCATGGTTTTGGACGGGTGCGGTGATCCTTTCCCTTGGAGCTGCTGAGTTTATAAATCGTCCTCTTCACTTGCTCTTTGCCTTGGATTCCTGAAATCTCGCGCCTATGGATTACCTGACTGAAATCGAAGTGGCTGATGCGGCGAAGCACCTCCGCTCATTGAGCGACGGTCTCAATCAGATTCTCTTCGGCCAGGAGGAAATCATCGAGCTGGTGATCACCGGCGTTCTTGCCCGCGGCCACATACTTCTGGAAGGCCTTCCGGGATTGGGAAAAACGGAGCTGGTAAAAGGTCTGTCAAAGCTGCTCCGGCTGGAAAATAAGCGTGTTCAGTTCACGCCGGATCTGCTGCCCGGCGACATCACCGGCAACCCGATCCTGCAAGAGATCGACGGCCGCAGAGAGTTCGTCTTCCAGCCAGGACCGCTTTTCGCGAACATCGTGCTCGCGGATGAAATCAATCGGGCTTCGCCGAAGACGCAGTCCGCTCTGCTGGAGGCGATGCAGGAGCGCCGCGTTACCGTACTAGGAAAAACCCACGAGTTGCCTTTGCCGTTTTTCGTCCTTGCCACTCAGAACCCGATCGAGCTCGAGGGGACCTATCCACTGCCGGAGGCGCAGCTTGACCGCTTTTTGTTCAAACTGGAGATCAGCAAGAACGACGTTGCCACGCTGCAGCGCATCGTTTCCAATCGCGAACTCGGCAGCGAGCCCCAAGTCGATCCCATCATGAGCGCCGAGACGCTGAATGAGCTGCTCGCGCTGGTCCGGCGCGTTTACATTCCCGATGTAGTGGCCAACTACATCGCGCGGCTGGTGGACTCCACGCACCCGGGACAATCGGAGAGTTCCGCGCAAATCCGGTTCGGCGCGAGCCCGCGGGCCGCTCTTGCCATGGCCTCCGCGGCGAAGGCCAGAGCGCTGATCCATGAGCGCAGCAACGCTTCCTTCGAGGATGTGAAAGCAGTCGCGCCAGCCGTTCTGCGCCATCGGATCGTGCTCGATTACAATGCGCGAGTCGACGGCCACAGCACCAACTCCATCGTCGCCAAGCTGCTTGCAGAAATTCCATTCCAGAATGCTCCGACACCCAAGACTCTGACAGCCGCATCCTAGGAGGTGCCACGTTTACCATTACTCGATGTTCAGACTTCTTTTACTACTGCTTGTTCTAACACCGCTGCGTGCCCAAGAGGTGATCTTCCGCCAGGTGTTCGATACCAAGACGGACACGCATGTGGAGGTGCTTTCGCTTTTTTCAAATCCAAGCCTTGGCGGCTATCACCCGGTGCGGGTAGTCATCTCGAACCAGCAGAAGATTCCTCACAAGATCGTCCTCACCTTCAAGGACTCCACCAGCTATGACGATTCGCTTTCCACCTCATCGTCATACTCTTTTCTCGCACCGCCGGGCGACATCATCACCAGCGATCTCCTGATTCCGCTCAGCGCACAAAATGGCTCCCTTAGCTATCATGCATTGTCGGTAAATCTCACCGGGACCATGGGGAAAAGCGAACACACTGTCTCGTCCGTTTTTGAACCGGATCAGGCCGCAGTCCTTCTCAGTGGGAGTCTCTACACCGCCAACGCATCCGCGCTTGATACGGAGTTCAACAGCCGGGGCTCCAGTCATAGTAGCTCCAGCAGCCAGTTTTCTTCCAAATTCGATCCCAAGCAGCTGCCCGACGACTGGCGCGCGTTTTCCGGCTTTGATTCGGTCCTGATGACGGAATCCGACTGGGCAGCGGTTCCGCCGGGTTCTCGCAACGCACTCGTTTCTTGGCTGAGGCTTGGCGGACAGCTGGTCGTTTACTCCTCCAGCTCTACGACTTCTGCCGCTCTCGGGCTGCCGGAGGATCCGAGCTTCGGCCAAATTCTAATTAAACCGGTCTTATCGGATCTGCGCCTCCCGCCGGATGAGACGGTCGATCTGGTGGATACCGGCCGGAACTCGAAGACGAGGGTGCAAACCTTGATGTCTGATTTCAACAGCGGCTGGCCCATCCAGAAGAGCTTCGGGGAAAAATCGTTCAACTACGTGATTTTCGTGATCATCCTCGTCGCCTTCGGCATTCTGGTGGGGCCGGTGAATCTGTTCGTCTTTGCCAAGTCCGGCCGCCGTCACCGGCTTTTTATCACCACGCCGATCATCTCCATTGGAACGTCCCTTCTGCTTGTCGTTTTAATTATTTTTCAGGACGGCTTCGGCGGGGAGGGGACCCGGATCGTTCTGATGGAGGTCCGGCCGGATGCAAACCAGAACGCGGCTTTCATCCAACAGGAGCAGTTCTCCCGCACGGGTGTGATGACCTCTCCAGGGTTCAGCGTGGATGCACCCGCTTTGGTCGCGCCGGTGCCGATTGCCCCCTCCCGCTGGGCCCGCTTTACCGATAGTTCCGATTCGAGGGGCATCTACGATCTTCAACCAGCCGCAGGGAAGATCCATGCCTCTGGAGATTGGTTCCAAAGCCGTTCCGAGCAGGGCCAACTCGTAACCGCCGTGCTGCCGACACGCGGCCGGATTGAAGCCACCACCCGCCCTGGCGTTATCGTCTCCACCTTCGATTTTCCGATTCAGACCCTGCTTTACAAAGACACGGGGGGGAAATGGCACCGCGCTGAGAACGTCACCATGGGGGAATCAACCCAGCTGAAGGAGATGGAGGCCACCGCAGTTCTCCCCATCCTGAATGAATTAGGCAGCCGCGTCAGCGATCGCAATAAGACCTTTCTGAAACAGGTTCAGGATCGCGAGGATTATTTCATAGCAATCACCGATGCCGGTCCCGCCCTGGAGACGCATCCAGGGATCGATTGGAAAACCACCACAATCATCACCGGCCCACTCGCCCGATAAGCTCATGGCCTCTGAAGCAGCAATCACCGTTCATAATCTCTACCGTTTCTTCGGCCCGCTTCAGGCAGTGAACGGGGTTTCGTTTGAGATCCCTCACGGCTCCGTTTGTGGATTCGTCGGCGCGAACGGTGCTGGAAAAACGACCACCATGCGCATCCTCGCCAGCCTGGATTATCCGACCATGGGGCATGCGGAGATCTGCGGAATCAATGTGGTTCATCATCCGGCGGAAGTGCGGCGTCTGATCGGCTGGATGCCGGATCACTTCGGGAACTACGATAACATGACCGTGCTGGAGTATCTCGACTTCTACGCCCGTGCCCTCGGCTACAAAGGAGCCGAGCGGCGCCAGCGGATCGATGAAGTAATGGATTTTACCGATCTGGTTCCACTGGCGGAGCGGTTTTCCAACAAGCTTTCAAAAGGCATGACCCAGCGTCTCTGCCTCGGTCGCTCGCTGCTCCACGATCCGCAGGTGCTGATCATGGACGAACCCGCCGCCGGGCTCGATCCGAAGGCACGGGTGGAACTCAAGCACCTCATCCGCGTCCTGGCAAAGGAGGGGAAAACGATTTTCATCTCCTCCCACATCCTCTCCGAGCTTGGTGAGATGTGCGACTCGCTGCTCTTCATCAACAACGGTCGCATCGTCCACCACGGCGATTCTGAATCGCTCAAGCGCTCCTCTGATGCTCTGGGCGGAGTGCTTTATGATGTGCAGGTCGATGGCGATCCCCAGGCTCTCTCAGACTGGACGGTGCTCCAGCCAAACATCGAATTTCTCGAATCGCGGAGAAACGGCGGGCGGATCCGCATCGACACCGAGGATCCGAACAAGGCCGCCGACGTCCTCTCACGCATGATTCGCGACAACCTCCGCGTCGTCGATTTCCATCGCGAGCAGCGAAATCTGGAAGACGCCTTCATCGATATGTTGGCAAACTTGGAGAAGGAGGCGAAAGCCCACCCCGTGCCACCGCCTCTTCCCACGGCCGGGATTCAGCCCTTAGATAAAAACTGAGCCAACGCCACCCGCCGTGCATCTCTACGATTTTTCAGACCGTCTCTCGCCCATGCTTGTTAAAGAGCTGCGCCAGGGGATGCGCACTCGCGTGTTTATCGCGGTGTTCCTTAGTCTTCAGGTGCTCCTTGGGCTCATCCTCCTGACCGCCGGTGTGACAGCCACCTCGGATCATGCCGGTACGACCATCTCCAACATCATTTTCATCTTTTTCTCGATCGCTGTGCTGATCATCCAGCCAATGCGCGGGATCGGCGTGCTCTCGTCGGAGATCAAAAGCAACACCATCGACATGATGGTGCTCACCCGTCTTTCAGCATGGAAAATCGCCACCGGAAAATGGTTCGCTATTGTCAGCCAATCGGCATTGATCCTCGTTACAATCATTCCGTATCTGATCCTTCGTTACTTCTTCGGCGGGATGAACCTGCAGGGTGAGATCGTGCTGCTGGCGCTGATTTTCATCACCTCCACCGCTCTGACAGCAGTGACAGTGGGGATCTCGGCCTCCGGTTCGGCGATTCTGCGTTCAATCCTGCCGAAGATCGCCCTCCCGGTCGGCGCTTACATTCTGCTGATGTTCATGATGTTCGGCGGCGGGATCAAAGAGCTGATCGAGTTCTGCTCTCTTTCCACTCCTGAAGCGCTGATCGTCCTCTCCGTCTATGTGGCGGCCTGCGCCTATGGCGGATTCTTTTGCCTCTCCGCGGGCACTTCCTTGATCGCTCCTTACGCGGAAAATCATTCGACGTTACGTCGCTTGGTAGCGTTTGTGGCCACTCTCGTCGCGACCGGGGTGGCTGCGGTGGTTCACATAGAGCCCGAGCTGCTCCCGCTGATCTTCACGATTATTTTTGCGCCCGTCTTTGCGATCTCGCTCACGGAGTTCGCACCGCTTGTCCCACCCACCTACGAGAAGTTCGGAAAACATGGTGTGGCGGGAAAACTGGCGGGATTCTTCCTGTTTCCCGGCTGGGCATCCGGCTTCTTTTTCTGTGCCCTGCTCATCGTGATCGCAGCGGTGGCGTTTTGGTTCAACACTCCCGTGGTCGCGGATATTGGTCAAAGGATAGAGGCTCTCACATGCCTCGGTACGCTGCTTTTCCCGGCTGCGCTGATCAACTTTTTCAAAATGCAGGGCCCACAGCGCGTTTCGAACTACGTTCTCATTGGAATCGCCTCCTGCATTCTCGCGATCGTGTTCTATGGAATCGCTGAGTCCATGTCGAACACCGAGTTCCTATGGCTGTTCGTTTGGATGCCGCCGATCTTCTTGCCGATGCACTCCAGCGGATCCTTTGATGACTCCACGACACTGGTCGTGGCTTGGGTGGTCGATTTACTGCTGCTCGGTCTCCTGTTGCTGCTCGCTCTGCTCGCCTATAAAAACTCGATGGCTGAAATCAGGGGAGTCTCCATCACCGAAGATGAGGCGGCCGTCTAACAGGCCGTCCGTTCCACCTGCAATCAGCACATTCATCCGTATGTCGTGATCCTCCATTTCCACCTCGTCCACGAGCTGGAAGCCGAAGCAGACGCCGAGCTTCACAGCGTCCGGCCGCGCCATTTCGAGCACGCGGTCGTAAAAGCCCATCCCCCGGCCGATTCGCCCGCCGTGCGTGTCAAAGCCCAGGCCCGGGCAAAGAAAAAGGTCGATCTTTTGCGGATGAAATTTCTCCAGCCCCTCACGCGGCTCAAGGATGCCGTAGGCTCCAGGCAGCAGATCCTCAGACGGATTGCTGACGTGATAGAAGCCAAGTTCCGTGCTCTCGACCTTCGGGAAAACCCAGGTCCGGTCGTCACGGCCCAAGAGTGGCAGCAGGTTGACCTCGCCTTTAAGTGGTGAGAAAGTCGCGACCACCCGCAGTGCCGGCCTTTCATCGAGATAGGCGGCCAGCTCGCCGACGACGGAAGTTGGATCTGTGTTTCCAAGCTCAAGCCTCCGGCGCAGATCAAGTCTCAGCTGTCGCTTTTTGTGCAGCATGGTTGTGTAGGGTGCCGGATACCCGGTCAATCTGTCATCGGGATTTGTCACTTGCTAGATCTCGATCTTTTCTCATCTTTTAATGTGATGATGAAATTTTGGCAAACTCCGATGGTCGCGATCTTCTCCCTGCTGTCTCTCCAAGCTGAGGAAATCGCGCAATTCAGCTGGGAGCCGCTGGAAATCAAAACGAGCATGTTTTCGCGGGACCTTGAGATGCTAGACAGCGAACGCGAAGAATACGCGACCAATCTGGCCGCCTACGCAGCGAATGAAATAGCGCGGCGCGGAGCCTCCATCGCATCTCTCAACCAAGGCCGCCGCGCGCTTGCATTGGCGATGCATCTTTCGCCCCGGAACCGGCAGGCGATCATCACCCAGTTCCAACTAGGTAAAGGACTCATCCCTGAAAAGGCGGTCAGCGACTACAGCCCCCAGGTTTTTGCCCGCCTTCTTTTGACGCGCGGGCAGCTGCTGCAGAACAAATCCGCTGCTGAAGATCTTATCCTTTCGCGTTACATGATCCACTTGGCAGCAGAGATCGATCCCAGAAATCAGGACGCCGTCTATGGCAGTGAACTGCTACGGATCGATCACGGTCCCGCTGATTGGGCAGCGTTGGAGAAACCGATAGAAAAAGCACAATGACCAGCGTGGCGGGACGGGGGGATAACCGTGTTAGAATTTCCGCAACATCGTGTCCGTCCGGAATTTCTCATCGGTGCCGGGGTAGTCGGAGGTGTAATGAAGGCCGCGGGACTCCCTTCGCCGCAGTGCGCATTCGACGATCAGCCCCGCGACGGTCACCAGGTTCCGTAGCTCCAGGATGTCGGTGTTCACGCGGTGGCCCCAGTAAAACTCGCGGACCTCCTTTTTCAAGTTCCGCAGTCTGGCCGCAGCGCGCCGCAGGCGGTTGTCAGTGCGGACGATGGAAACATAGTCCCACATCAGCCGCCGGATCTCGTCCCAATTGTGATAGATAACCACCAGCTCATCGGGCTCGGCACCATCTCCGTGATGCCATTCAGGGATCAGGGGGCAGTCGGCGGCAGGTCGGCCGGGAGGGTGTAGTCGCATCATTTCCTCAAGCGCAAGCCGACCTAACACATTTCCCTCAAGCAACGAATTGGATGCCAAGCGGTTTGCCCCGTGAAGGCCGGTGCAGCCGACCTCGCCGACCGCATACAGCCCGCGGACGCTGGTCCTGCCGGTGATGTCGGTTTTTACCCCGCCGCACTGGTAGTGGGCGGCAGGCACCACAGGGATCGGGGTTTCTTCGCAATCGAGCCCGAACTTCAGCAGCGTTTCATGGATGTAAGGAAAACGGTCCTTCATGAAGCCCTTTGGCTTGTGTGTCACATCCAGATATACGCAGGGCGCGCCGGTCTTCTTGATCTCCCGGTCGATTGCTCGTGCGACGATGTCCCGCGGGGCGAGCGAGCCGCGCGGATCGATTGCCTTGGTGAAATCCTCGCCTTTCGCATTCCGTAAAATCCCGCCCTCGCCACGCACGGCCTCGCTGACGAGAAACGATCTCGCCTCCGGTCCGGACGCCCCGGGATTGTAGAAACAGGTAGGGTGAAACTGGATGAACTCCATGTTCGCGATCACCGCGCCGGCCCGCCATCCGAGCGCGACTCCGTCGCCGGTGGCCGAGTCCGGATTGGTCGTGTAGAGATACACTTTTCCGCAGCCTCCCGCCGCCAGCACCACGCGGTCCGAGCGGAAAATTTTCACCTCACCGGTTTCTCCTTCCAAGACGTAGGCACCGAGCACGCGATCGTCGGAGACCGCGTTCAGCCCGCCGGAGGTGATCAGATCGATCACGAAGTGATCCTCCAGCAGCAGCAGGTTCGGCTCCTTCCTTGCCGCTTCCAAGAGCGCCCTCGCTACTTCGCGTCCGGTGGTGTCACGTGCGTGGAGGATGCGGCGGTGGGAGTGACCGCCTTCCTTGCCGAGGATGAACCGGTCGCCGATTTTGTCGAACTCGACACCGTAGCCGAGAAGATCGGCGATCGTGTCATCGCCCTCCTCGACGACCCGCCGCACCACCGCCTCATCGCAAAGGCCGGCGCCGGCATCCAGGGTGTCGGCGACGTGGCTTTCAATCGAATCTCCGTCGTCCCGCAGCCCCTCGGGGAGCACCGATGAGATGCCGCCCTGGGCCCAGGCGGTATTGGACTCCTCAGCCTTGCCCTTTGCCAACACAATCACCTTGCCATGCTTCGCCGCCCTCAGAGCGAACGACAGACCCGCGATTCCGGATCCCACCACTAAAAAGTCAGATATCATCTGCCCCAAACATGAGGCCTCCGACCTCTCAGAAAAGTAAAATCACAGTCGCGCGTCTGCCGTTGAGAAAAAGGATCTCATCCTCCATCCCGCGTTTTACGAAACCCAGGCCGCGCATGCCCCAGACACTTGTGACTTCACCTCCCGGTTTTCCTGAGTCTGTTAGAAGTTCTCCGGGCCGTGCCGTTTCATCCTCAAGCTGCAGCTTCACCAGCCTGCGGTTTACTTTTCCCGCAGATTTGATCCGTGAGATTACCTCCTGGCCGATGTAGCAGCCTTTGGTGTAGGAAATGTCCGTCCTGTCCAAGCCCGCCTCGGGTGGGAGCATTCCCTCTCTGAGCTCCACGTTCCATTTTGGAAAGCCGTTCTCGACCCGCAGTTGCTCGATTTCCTCAGGGCTTGTCGCGTCCTCGAAGTTAAACTCGCCAAACAGATCCACGGCTTGAAATCCGAAGCGGTTGGCCTGCCTCTTCAGTCCTTCCACGTCCGCTCCATCAGAAACATGCCACAAGCCGAACTCGCCGCTGCGGTCCCGCACCTCCACGTCATCCGCAATAAGGTATCGTGTCAGCCGGGCCTCCAGTTCTTCGCTGCTGCCATTTTCACAGAGAACCCAGATTGATCCGCTTTCCGGAGCCTCGGTGATCCACACGCGGAACTGGAGCTTGCCCTTCGCGTCGGTCACGCAGCTTGGTAGGCTCAGGCCGGTGCCCATCACCTTCCGGACGTCCTGGGTCACTTGGCCGTTGAGAAACCGCACCGCATCCGGGCCGCTGAACTCGAGAATGCCGGGCCGGCCGAGATCAACCTTCATAGGCTTTTGCCAGTGCGGAGAAATCGAGATCAGCGTAACCCTCGTCACACATTTCACCCATGCGCCGGGAGACGGCGGAGATTGCCGGGAGGTCCACTCCGGCAGATTGGGCAAGCGCCATGGCGTAGCGGCTGTCTTTCCACATGTTTGCCAAGGTGAAATGGGGCTCGAAATCTCCGGAGAGCATTCCCGGGTATTTCATCGCCATCAGCGGGGAACCACTGCTGTTTTTGATCGCGGCCTCGGTGAAGACTTCCGGAGCGACTCCGTGCTTCTTAGCGATCGCCAATGCTTCGCTCATCGCCTGAACGGTGCAGGCGGAAATGAGGTTCGTTCCCAGTTTCACCACCGTCGCCGCGCCAAGCTCGCCGCAGTGGATGCGCGCTTTCGAGCTGACCGCGAGGTAATCGGAAACCTTCTCAACCAGCTCCTCGTCGCCGCCGGTGTAGTAGAGCAGCTGCCCAGCCGCCGCCGCGTCCTTGCTACCGGTGAATGGCGCGTCAAGGAAATCGCAGCCTTCTGCAGCGCACTGCTCCGCAAGCCAAAGGGTCGTGGGTAGATCGAGCGTGGAGTGATTGAGAACCAGCGAACCGGATTTCAAGCCTGACTTTGCCCGCGCAAATACCTCGCGAACCATGGGTGCGTCCTTGAGGTAGAGCGAGATCAAGTCAGCGCCCTCGACAGCCGCTTCCGGTGAATTCGTTTCCCCCTCCAGCTCGCGCGTGGTGCGGCTCCAGCACTTCACCTCGTAACCTGCGTCCATCAGGAGAAGCCGGACGCGGGCGCCGACGATGCCCAGTCCAAGGATTGCTACTTTTTGTTTCATGATCGAAATGACGCTCTCCGCAATTTGCTGCGTTGCAAACTCAACAGACGGCGCTGCCGGGCCTACTCTTGGCGCTGCAGTGCGAGTTCCACCAGCTTCGCCGCCTGGGCCCGGATTTCTTTTACCTTTTCAGGAGTTGGGTCCCCTTCGAGAATCATCTCGTTGCGCAGGCCGGACAGCACGTCGCGCATTTCCAAGTAGTTAGGGCGCTCCGAAATCCTGGGCTCCAGCCCGGCAACGGATTCGGTGTAGTAATCGGCGATATCCTCGCGCATCAACGTCCGCGCCCTCTCCGGGGAAAACTGGTTGTCGACAGCGACCGTGGAAACCTCCAAGGCGCGGATCCATCCACCGAGAGAAATCAGGTGGGCGAGGTCCGCGTCTCGCAGGCTCACCAGCTCAACCTCTACGTCCCGCTGGGTTGCCGCGAGTTCCTTTTTCAACTGCTCCACATCCTGCTTCTTCGCGCTCTCAAGCAGGCTTGCGGCGTGACGGTTGATGCGGTCGCCTGCACCCAAGGCCCGGCCGTAGCGGGTGAGTTCCGCCGCCATTTCTTCGACCTTTTCCAGTTGTCCCGCCTGGACGATGAGGAAGCCATCCGCAATCAGAAAGCCCAGTTCGATCGCTAGGTCCGCGCGGTCCAGAGGCATACGCTCGCCTGTTTTGCGCTGGGTCTCCATCAGCGGAAGCGGCATCAGGAACTGGAGGGTGTCGAAAAGCTTGGAGATCGAAGGCGCGGTGAATTCGTTCACACCCAGCTCGGCGCGGACGTGATCGTCATCCATAAGGTCTTCCGGCACCCCGCGGCCTCCCTCTTCCTGGGCAAACGCTTGCCCCACCATCCATCCGCCCAGAACCAGACTCAGCCAAAATTTCATATGGCGAAAAATGACACTTCCCCCCGTAATCCGCAATCGTCAATTCAGCAGTCGGAGAGCGAGCAGCAAGGCCTAGCAAGCAAGCGGATTGAAAGGAATAGTGGAAACCAGCAGGGTGCATCTCTTGACCCGGCCCCTCCCATCCCCTATGGCGTTCCAAGCGTTTCAACGAACCTCATCATGTCACAGACCATCATTTATACCAAAACCGACGAAGCCCCGGCGCTCGCCACTTACTCGCTGCTTCCCATCGTCCAGGCTTTCACCAACTCCGCCGGGATCAATGTTGAGACACGTGACATCTCTCTCGCCGGCCGCATTCTTGCCCAGTTTCCAGATCTGCTTTCCGAGGAGCAGAAAATCGCCGACCACCTCGCCGAGCTGGGGAAAGTGACCCTCGAGTCGGACGCGAACATCATCAAACTGCCAAACATTTCCGCCTCCGTCCCTCAGCTTAAGGAGGCCGTCGCCGAGCTCCAGTCAAAGGGCTTTCCGCTTCCGGAATTCCCCGAAAATCCTATCACCAGCGAGGACAAGGAGACCCGCGCGCGCTACGCGAAAGTAATGGGCTCGGCGGTCAATCCCGTCCTACGCGAGGGCAACTCCGACCGGCGCGCTCCGAAAGCTGTTAAAGATTACGCGCGCAAGCACCCGCACAGCATGGGAGCCTGGTCCGGTGATTCTAAAACCTCCGTCGGAACGATGGGCGGCAAAGGCGATTTCTTCTCCAATGAGAAATCAGTCACCGTCACGACCGCCACCGATGTGAAGATCGAACTGATCGATGCAGAGGGGAATGCCACGGTCCTTAAAGAGTCCACTCCGCTCCTGTCGGGCGAAATCCTCGACGGGACCTTCATAAGCAAGGACGCGCTAACCACCTTTCTCGACAGCCAGATCGCCATGGCCAAGCTCTCCGGCGTCCTGTTCTCGTTGCACTTGAAGGCGACCATGATGAAGGTCAGTGACCCGATCATATTCGGCCACGCGGTCAAAGTGTTTTTTAACGATCTCATCGCTCTGCACGGGGAGGCTCTTGAGCCCCTCGGCATCGATTACAACAACGGCTTCGGTGATTTTATCGCGAAGATCCAGGCACTTCCGCCCGAGAAGAGAGCTGAGATCGAGGCGGATATTCAAGCTGCGTACGACAACGGCCCGGACCTCGCCATGGTGAATTCAGACAAGGGTATCACCAACCTTCACGTTCCTTCAGACGTGATCGTCGACGCATCCATGCCGGCGATGATCCGCAGCTCCGGCCAGATGTGGAACAAGCATGGCAAGCTGCAGGATACACTCGCCGTCATCCCGGATTCCTCCTACGCCGGCGTCTATCAGACCGTCATTGATTTCTGCAAGGAGCACGGTGCCTTGGATCCGAAGACCATGGGCTCCGTTCCAAACGTCGGCCTCATGGCGAAGGCCGCCGAGGAATACGGCTCCCACAACAAAACTTTCGAAATTCCAGCCGACGGCACCGTCCGCGTCACCGACTCTTCCGGAAACACCCTTTTCGAGCACCAAGTGCGGAAGGGCGACATCTGGCGAGCCTGCCAGACCAAGGATGCCTCGGTTCAAGACTGGGTGAAACTCGCCGTCAATCGCGCCCGCGCCACCGGCGACCCAGCCGTTTTCTGGCTCGATGAAGCCCGCGCCCATGATGCCGAAATCATTGCCAAGGTGAAAACCTATCTCGCCGACCACGACATCACCGGCCTCGATATCCAGATCCTGCCGCCCGCAGATGCCTGCAGGCTGTCGCTTGAGCGCATCGTCAGAGGCAAAGACACGATCTCTGTGACTGGCAACGTCCTTCGCGACTACCTCACCGATCTTTTCCCGATCCTCGAAGTCGGCACCTCGGCAAAAATGCTTTCCATCGTCCCCCTGATGAACGGCGGCGGCCTCTTCGAAACTGGTGCCGGCGGTTCCGCGCCAAAGCACGTAGACCAGTTCACCGAGGAAAACTATTTGCGCTGGGATTCGCTCGGGGAGTTCTTCGCTCTTGCCGCGAGCTTCGAGCACCTCGCCGAAACGCAGAACAATCCGAAGGCCAAAGTGCTAGCCGCCACCCTCGATAAAGCCACCGGTCAGTTCCTCGAGCACGACCGCTCGCCCGGCCGCAAGCTGGGCACCATCGACAACCGGGGCTCCCATTTTTACCTCGCCCTTTATTGGGCCGAGGCGCTGGTCCAGCAGTCGGATGATCTTGAGCTCCAAGCCACCTTCGCTCCGATCGCCGAGAATCTCCGGATCAACGAGGAAAAAATCGTCGCGGAGCTAATCGCGGTTCAAGGTCAGCCGGTCGACATCGGCGGCTACTACCTCCCGGACGATCAAAAAGCACGCACCGCCCTCCGTCCCAGCGAGACCTTCAACAAGATCCTGGCGGCGCTATGAGTCTGAGATTCTCTGCGAATCGATGGCCTAACTTCATAAGCGCCGCAACAGTTGAAAGAGGCTTCTTCTAGCACCCCTCCGGGGTGCGTCAGCTCATCTAGGCGGTCCCGGAGCGGTTGTCGCAGGCTCCTCAAGCCCGGGCTACCGTCTACCACTCCCTCCGGGGTGGATTATTTTTTGTAGGCTCGTGCCGGATAATCGTCGCTGACCCGTCGCTCTTTCCGGGGTGCAAGCTCATCGTGGCTGGCGCAGTCTCCTTGACCCCGGGCTACCGTCTGCCGCTGCCTCCGGGATGGTTATTTTCTGTCGGCTCGTGCCGGATAATCGTTGCTGAGTCGTCACTCCCTCCGGGGTGCAAACTCATTTAGCTGCGGGCCCGGGGTGATCGTCACTGGCTCCTCAACCCCGGGGCTACCGTCTACTACTCTTTCTGGGAGATTATTATTCTGTAGGCTGGTGCCGGATATTCCTCTCCGGCTCGTCAAACCGGGCTGCCGCCTGTCGCATTCCGGGGTGTAACCCGTCGTGTGCGCGTGCACCCTCTGCTGTCCCCGGAGGGGTCACAGAATTTAGCCCGGGGGTCGAGCGTCAGCGACAACCCCGGGAATCACCAAGAATATTTCGACCCCGGGGAGGGGTCGCAGAAGCGTGGATCCACCTTTGACGATCCCGACGAGCTGGCTGTCATCCTTTCCTTGCACCTTTCGAGTTGTGTTTCCAATACGCTCTCCCAGGGCAAAATCCTGTTGTTCGCTCGGGTGCTGTTCTTCGTCTGGAACTCACCTGCCATTCATGCCTCATCAATAAACCTTGGGTCGTATGAGATCCCTGCCTTCTCCAGCATCGTGACCCACTCTTCCCTGAACGATCGGACCCGATGGTGCTCCTCCTGGTTTCCGATGTATTCTCTCACCGCCCTTCGGGAGGTCGCGCTGACAGAAAATGCGGCGTATCCCGTCTGCCAGGAAAACTTCCCTCCGTTCGGAATGTGGGCATGAACCCATACGGTTGATGCTTTTTTAAGTTCTCTCACAAAATCAGCGAGACAATGCGTGGATTTCATACCGACCAGTAAATGAACATGATCAGCTGTCCCGCCGATTGCCTCAGGAGCGCCACCGAGGCCGAGAATGGTTCCTCCCAGGTATTCGTGAAGGCGGGGTCTCCAGGAATCGTGGATCAATGGCACCCGCTCCTTGGTTCCGAAGACGATGTGATAATGGAGGCTGAGATAGGTGGAGGCCATTTCCGACAGTCGCGTAATGTCGGGGTGTGTCCACGCGCTTCTTGCACTCCTCCGGGGTGCGTCGTATCGCAGTACGCGCGATCCCGGGGTATCGTCGCTCTGCTCCTCGACCCCGGGCTATTTTCTGTCACCCCTCCGGGGTGTGGTATCGTTGTGTCTGCGCCGCGCGGGACTGTCTCGGAGGGGCCTGGGAAAAATCAGCCCGGAGCGGCCACGAGCACTCAGGCAAGGATCCCACCATGTCATCCGGCCTGAAGGGGCGAGAGATGTGCATGATCTTTGCAGGGATGAACAGCAGATGCGGGCTTTCTATGGCCTCTCCTGAGCAAGAAGTCGGAAATTCAGCCGTAGGAGCTGCGGTCGAATGCCCAGCGCCCACGGAGATCAGCAGCCAGGCAAGTGCAGTGGCTGACACGAGAGCAACCCAGCAAAGTTGCACGTGCGAGTGCCCAATGGCCCCCTGACCACCGCCGACGCAAGCGGCCCCAAGCCGCCGCGGAGGGGTCACAAAGATTGGCCCCGAGACGAGGAGCGACGCACCGAGAGCCCCGGAAAAGGCTCCAAGGCTCCAAGGCTCACACCGTCCCACACCGTCCCACACCGTCCCACACCGTCCCACACCGTCCCACACCGTCCCACACCGTCCCACACCGTCCCACACCGTCCCACACCGTCCCACACCGTCCCACACCGTCCCCGGAGGGGTCATAGAGGTTAGCCCGGGGTTGAGGCACGAAGCGACGACACCCCGGGAAAAGGCGACGAGACCATCCGACCCCGGCGGGGTCGCAGCAGGCGTTGAATCAAAATAACAGCCAATCGAGATCTCAAACGTGTTCGGGCGGATGTGCACTGGCAAACAGAACCGATTCTAAGGCTCGGCGAGAGCCAGCACTTCATCGGGGGCGACGCCGTTTTCGCGAAGACTCCGGATGGATCTTGCGGCATCGCGCTTGGCGAGGCGCTTGCCGGTTTCGTCGAGGATCAGTTGGTGGTGGAAGTATGCCGGCGCGGGATAAGATAGGACCGCCTGGAGCTGACGGTGGACATGAGTCGCTGAAAGCAGATCCTCGCCGCGGGTGACGTGGGTGATTTCCTGAAACACATCATCCACGACGACAGCAAGATGATACGCGACGCCGATGTCTTTGCGGGCAAGCACAACATCGCCATTGATGGCGGGATCAACTACGAGGATTCCGAACCGCTCGTCGGTGAAGCTAAGATCGCCGTGCTCTCCGGCTGCCTTCCTAGAATCGAGTCGCCATGAATGCGCCGCTCCTGCATTGATGCGGTCGGCCGTCGCTGAGGAATCGAGATTGCGGCAGGTGCCCGGGTAAACCTGCGCGTCGGTTCCATGGGGCGCTCCAAGCATCCGCCTGGTTTCACGTTGGATTTCCTTGCGGGTGCAGAAACAGGGATACGCCAGTCCCTGCGACTTGATTTGATTGAGCGCCTGCTGGTAGGCGGCGTGGCGGGTGCTCTGGCGCAGAACTTCACCATCCCATTGCAGGCCCAGCCACCTGAGATCCACCTCGATCTGTTGGTAGAATTCTTCCCGCACCCGCCCGCCATCGATGTCCTCCTGCCGTAGGAGAAATCGGCCGTCTTGGGCTTGTTTTGCAGTATCCCGGGCGACCTTGGCAGCGTAAACGTGCCCGAGGTGGAGTTCGCCGGTTGGGCTGGGAGCGAAGCGGGTGATTCTAGTCATTGCCCCCGTTTCACCCGACTTATCCTCTGTAAAAGACGGTGAAGTAAATCAGCAGCAGCACCCCGATACCAAAGGTGAAGGAGTATGCCTGGAGATTTCCCGACTGCGCCCTGCGGAACAGGTTGCCTAAGCTTTCTGCCAGGCGGGTGATGCCACCGACGATGAGCCCGTTGATGATGAACTCGTCGATAAAATGAATGATGGCCGCGAAGCCATCCTGAAGATATCGCACCAGGCCTTTTTCATAGAAGCCATCGATGTGAAAGCGGTTGCGGAAGAGCCCAATGTAGAGCGGGTCTCTGTTCTTGCCGTTGTAGAGGACGAAGCCGGCGAGGAGCCCGAGGATCAGGGTGGCGATGGATGCGATCAGCGCGACCGTGTTCGCCTCGTGCACCGGGCGGATGGCGTTCAGCCCCTCGGAGAGGAACGGGAAACCGGAAACGATCGCCATGATGGCAAGCACGATCAACGGGATGCACATCAGCGGGCCGACTTCGTGCGCGTGATCGGCGTTTTCCGAGCGGGTCATTCCAAGGAAGGTGATGACGAACGCGCGGGTCATGTAGAAGGCGGTGAGGAAGGCGACGAGCACGGCGATGACAAACAGCGCCATGTTGCCGTTGTAGGCGGCGGCGAGGATTTCCTCTTTGGACCAGAAGCCGGACGTCACGTAGGGAACGGCCATGAGGGCTGCGGTGCCGATGGCAAAGGTGGTTCCCGTGATCGGCATTTTCTTCAGAAGGCCGCCCATTTTCCAGATGTTCTGCTCGTGGTGGCAGGCGAAGATGATCGCTCCGGCGCCGAGGAAAAGCAGGGCTTTGAACCATGCGTGGGTGAAAAGGTGGAACATTCCCGCCTCACCGGCCAGCAGGCCGACGGCCATCACCATGTAGCCGAGCTGGGAGAGGGTGGAGTAGGCGAGGATGCGCTTGATGTCATCCTGTTGGGTCGCCATCAGTGCGGCCATCAGCGAGGTGATGCCACCGATCCAGGCGATCGTGGTCCCGGAGAAATTGTCGAAAGCCTCAGGCCCGAGCGAGAGCTGCACGCGGAAAAGCATGTAAACTCCGGCCGCAACCATCGTGGCCGCGTGGATCAGGGCGGAAACGGGGGTGGGGCCTTCCATGGCATCCGGCAGCCAGACGTGAAGAGGAAGCTGGGCGGATTTTCCCGCAGCTCCACAGAAAATGAGTAGCATCGTCGCGCCAAGAACGCCGGTGGAGATCGTGGCAAGACCGCCCGCGCTGGCCCAGATGCTCATTTCAGCAAACGTCAGCGTGCCGGTGATACCCCAGAGCATTAGGATGCCGATTAAAAAGCCGAAGTCGCCGACGCGGTTGGTAAGCATCGCCTTCTTAGCTGCATCCGCCGCAGAATCCTTCTGATACCAGTGACCGATCAGTAGGTAGGAGCTGAGACCGACGAGCTCCCAGAAGATAAAGGTCATGATGAAATTGTCCGCGAGGACGATCCCGGTCATCGAGAACATGAACAGCGCCAGCCCGGTGAAATAGCGGGCGCGGGCGGAATCCTCCTTCATGTAGGCCAACGAGAAAATGTGCACCAGCAGCCCCACGCCTGTGACGACGACCATCATTCCGGTGGAAAGCCGGTCGAGCGTAATTCCGATGTTGATATTGAAATCGCCGATCCTCGCCCAGGAAAAGGCGTGGTGTTCCGTCGTGCCCAGGCACAACAGCGCGATCACGAAAGTGGCGGCGGCAGAGGCGGTTGAAACGAGATGCGCGATCCCAAACTTGCGGAGGAAAAGCTGGTTCGCGGCCGCAGCCAGCAGTGGGAGAATGAGGAGGAGCCAGGGCATGGTCGTGTGCGGGGAAGATGGGGGAAAACGCAGCCAGGTTGCGAGGTTTTTTTCGGCAACACCTTGCCAGGCTGGAACCTGCGCTCCGGCCCAGGCCGCCCTCGTCCTGCGCCTCATTGCTGGGTTCTATCTGATAGAAGAAAAACTGCGCTGAGCAAAAGTCGGTCCCACCTTTTGCAAAGCCGGTCCTCCATGGCGCTATGGTCAGTCACCAAATAGGGAGGTCATGAAAATCCTGCTCACGCGCGACCGACCGCAGCACCCGATGGAAAAAGCTCTCGCCTACGGCCCGTCCAACAGGAACCGACTCGGCGGATATCTTGATGGACGGCTTGCCATCGCGCTTTGCTGCGGCAATCCAACAAGCAAAGGTCGGTCACTTGACGCGGCATTGCGCGGCGAACTGCGGAGCGCTCAAGCTGCTGGAGGAACGCTCATCAGAATCGGATGGTGAATCCCGCACCCACCCCATAGGTGCTGTCCCACAAAGCGGTCGCGGAAACATATTGAGTGAGCGCGTAGGTGAGGCCGGCTTGGTATGACCAGTCTTCCAAGGTGTCATATTCCACCTCGCCGAAGATGCCGAGGCGGGGGGTAAGCATGAGTTCGCGGTCTATCATGATCCTGGCTTCGCCCTCGTCATCGATCCAGGCTTGGGACAGGAAATTTCCCGGCAGGAGATAGCGGATGCCTGCGATGATCCGCTCATCTTCCCAAGTGGAATCCACACCCTCTGCATAGATGCCGACGAAAAGAGTGGTGAAGCGGTTGAAATAGCGTCCGTAGGTGAGATCACCCTCCCACTCGGTGCCGTCCACGCCGTCCCAGCCGGCTTCCCAGTTGAGCATGAAAATGTTCAGCGGGTCTGAAAAGGTGATCGTC